>NZ_JBEYVV010000034.1:0-75066 GCF_040644155.1 Streptomyces sp. NPDC047022
CGCGGACGTCGAGCTCGCCGCATAATCCCAGCAAGACCGAATCACCCCAAACCCGACAGAGGCACCTTGACGAAAGACATAGAGGCACCCCCCCCCCGCGGGCGGAACCCTCACCCCACCAGCCGCAGCCGCTGCTCGCACATCCCCAGCCGGACCGACTGTCCCCACGTCAGTTCCAGCGCGTCGTGCTCCATTCCGTCCCCGAAGGCGATCAGCCGTTCGGACTCGACGGTCAGCCGCAGGGATGCCCGGGCGGTGAGTTCGCCCGCCACCAGCGATGTCCCGGTGACCGGCGAGGGCCATGCCTCGCGGACGAACCACAGCAGCCGGTCCTCGGTGGGGCGGGGCAGGGCGAGAGAGCTGTCCCGTTCCTGCCACAGCGACCGGAGCCACCCCGTGGCCCCGGTCCCCGTCCCCACCAGCACCCCGGAGGACGCCTGGGCCTCGACGGCACCCCTGTCGCCGTCGAGGCCCAGGCGGTAGCGGGCCGTCTGGTGGCCGGCCGCGCCCAGATAGATCTCGTTGAGCGCGACGAGCCGCTGGGTGTCGTCGGCGAAGGCCTCGACCATGGTGAGTTCCTCGGCCCGGATACCCGGTGCCAATGAGGCCGCGAGCAGTGTCGCCGCGTCACGCGCGCGGTGGCGCACCAGCACCCCCGGATTGCGGCCGGGCTCCGCGTCGATGCCCACGACCGGCTGCCCGGTGAGGTACTTGGCCGTGTTCGCCACCAGTCCGTCCTGCCCGACCACGACGACCACGTCCTCGGGCGCGAACAGGAACCGATCCAGGTCGGACCGCTCCACCCGCGCCTGACGCCAGGTCAGCGGCACCGCCGCCGCCACTTCCGCCAGGGCCTCCCGCGCCCGGCGGTGGCGCGCCACCACGTCCTCGATGGACCGCCCCCGCGATGCCAGGAAGAACGCGGCCTGCCCGTGCGTACCGTGCCGGGCCACCAGCTCCTCGTACTCGGTGGTGCGGTGGACCAGCACGGCCCGCGGCGCGAGACTCAACGCGCCTCCCCGGTGGCGGGTGCGCCCAGCCGGGCCAGCAGCCCGGTCAGCACATCCGGCGAGAGCGTCACGCTGTCGATCCGCGGCAGGTTCTCCGCGAGCCGGGTACCGGTCAGCGCATGCAGAGTCGACACATCGACTTCGGCGTGCACCCGCAGCCACGCCGCCTGGGCCTCGGCGCGCGCCGCACCGACCTCCCGCGCGGACCTGGCCTCCGCCTCGGCGAGCCGTACCGCACGTGCCGCCTCCGCCTCGGCCAGCCGCACCGTGCGCGCGGCCTCCGCCTGCGCGCGCACCGCGTCGGCCGCCGCGTGCTCCTCCGCCTCGCGGCGCGCGTTCGTGCCGCGCTGCTCGACCAACTGCTCCTCACGGCGGGCGAGTTCGATCTGGCTGGCCAGCTCGTTCTCGGCGATGGCGCGCTCTCGCTCCACGGCCACGGCACGGCGTTCGTACGTCGCCCGGTCGGCCTCCTGCTGGATCTGTTCGCGGGCCGGCGTGCGCAGGGCGCGCTCCACCTCGGGTTCGGGGCGCAGCGCCACGACCCGGACCGCGACCACCTCGATGCCCGTCGCGGGCAGCCGGGGTTCCGCCGCGAGTCCGGCCGCGACCCGTTCCCGTACCGATGAGACGCCGTCGACCAGGGCCGCCGACAGGGGCGTGCGGGCCAGCACGTCCAGCGCGTGCTGCTGGGCCGTCTCCGTCAGGAGCGTCGACAGCTGTTCGAGCGGTGCGCCCCGCCAGACGCCCGTGTCCGGGTCGATGGAGAAGTCCATGCGCTCCGCCGCGACACCCGGGTCGCTGACGCGGAAGGTCACCGTCGCCTGCACCGCCACGTCCTGGAAGTCGGACGTACGGGCGTGGAACGTCATCGCCAGTTCCCGGTCGTCCACCGGGACCTCGGACAGCGCTGCGGTCAGCGAGCGGTACCAGAAGCTGAGCCCCGGCCCGTCGTGGACCAGCCGCCCCGCCCGGTGGTGCCGGATGTGTGCCGTCGGAGCCCCGCGCAGATGCCGCCAGCCGAAGCGCCGTGTGATGTCCGCCATGTTGTCCCTTGCCCCCTCGCGTCGTGAACCCGTGAGCCCGTGAGCCCGCACGGCGTTCGCCGCCCCTCGTTCTCGTCATGACGACGATAATCAGCCCGTCGATTATCGTCAAGAAGACGAAAGCAAACGGTCGGCTTCATCGCGAAGAGGGGGTGAACAGGCACCCGAATGGTCAGGATGGAGGCATGGGATTCCATGTCGACTCCGAGGCCGGGCGGCTGCGCCGCGTCATCCTGCACAGACCTGATCTCGAACTGAAGAGGCTCACCCCCAGCAACAAGGACGCGCTCCTGTTCGATGACGTGCTGTGGGTGCGCCGCGCCCGCGCCGAGCACGACGGGTTCGCCGACGTGCTGCGCGACCGCGGGGTCGCCGTCCATCTCTTCGGTGATCTGCTCACCGAGGTGCTCGACGTCGCGGCGGCCCGGTCACTCGTCCTGGACCGGGTCTTCGACGAGAAGGAGTACGGACCGCTCGCCACCGACCATCTGCGGGCCGCCTTCGAGACGCTGCCGTCGTCGGATCTCGCCGAGGCGCTGGTCGGCGGCATGACCAAGCGCGAATTCCTGGAGCGCCATCCGGAGCCGACGTCGGTGCGGTTCCATGCGATGGAGCTGGACGACTTCCTCCTGGGGCCCCTGCCCAACCACCTCTTCACGCGCGACACCTCGGCGTGGATATACGACGGGGTCTCCATCAACGCCATGCGCTGGCCCGCGCGGCAGCGGGAGACCGTTCACTTCGAGGCGATCTACCGGCATCACCCGCTCTTCAGGCGCGAGGACTTCCATGTCTGGTCCGAGGGGCAGGCCGACTACCCCTCCACCATCGAGGGCGGCGATGTGCTGGTCATCGGCAGCGGTGCGGTGCTCATCGGGATGAGCGAGCGGACCACTCCTCAGGCCGTGGAGATGCTCGCGCACAAGCTCTTCGCCGCCGGATCGGCCCGGACCATCGTCGCGCTCGACATGCCCAAGCGGCGTGCCTTCATGCATCTCGACACGGTGATGACCATGGTCGACGGCGACACCTTCACCCAGTACGCCGGGCTCGGCATGCTCCGCTCGTACACCATCGAGCCCGGCGGCGGGGACAAGGAGCTCAAGGTCACGGACCATCCGCCGGAGCACATGCACCGCGCCGTCGCGGCGGCGCTCGGCCTGAGCGAGATCCGTGTGCTCACCGCTACCCAGGACGTGCACGCGGCCGAGCGCGAGCAGTGGGACGACGGCTGCAACGTACTGGCGGTCGAGCCGGGTGTGGTGATCGCCTATGAGCGCAACTCCACCACGAACACGCATCTGCGCAAGCAGGGGATCGAGGTGATCGAGATCCCGGGCAGTGAACTGGGCAGGGGCAGGGGCGGGCCGCGGTGCATGAGCTGTCCGGTGGAGAGAGACGCGGTTTACGGGTGACGTACCGTGGGTGTCGACCCCAGATCGTATAGAAATGTGGAGCGTCGTATAGACTTCCATTCGTTCCCTTGTTCACCCCGTCCCCTTGTCACCTCTGGAGCGCCTCATGGCGACTGTCCCCACCGCCCTCGCCGGACGCCACTTCCTGAAGGAGCTGGACTTCACCGCGGAGGAGTTCCGGTTCCTGATCGAGCTGGCGGCGGAGCTCAAGGCGGCCAAGCGGGCCGGAGTGGAGACACGTCATCTGACGGGCAGGAACATCGCACTGGTCTTCGAGAAGACGTCGACCCGTACACGCTGCGCCTTCGAGGTCGCCGCCGCGGACCAGGGAGCCTGTACGACCTACCTGGACCCCGTCGGCTCGCAGCTCGGGCACAAGGAGTCCGTCAAGGACACCGCCCGGGTTCTCGGCCGGATGTTCGACGCCATCGAGTACCGCGGGCACGGGCAGGGCGTCGTGGAGGAGCTGGCCACCTACGCCGGGATCCCCGTCTACAACGGCCTCACCGATGAGTGGCATCCCACCCAGATGCTCGCCGACGTGCTCACCATGACCGAGCACAGCGACAAGCCGCTGACCGAGATCGCCTTCGCCTACCTCGGTGACGCCCGCTACAACATGGGCAACTCCTATCTCGTCACCGGTGCCCTCCTCGGCATGGACGTCCGTATCGTGGCGCCCCGGCTGCTGTGGCCCGACGACACGATCGTGGAGGTGGCCCAGCGGCTCGCCGACGCCTCCGGGGCCCGGATCACGCTCTCCGACGACGTCAAGGAGGGCGTGCGCGGCGCGGACTTCGTCGCCACCGATGTGTGGGTGTCGATGGGGGAGCCCAAGGCGGTCTGGGACGAGCGCATAGCGCTGCTGGGCCCGTACGCCGTGACCATGGACGTGCTGCGCGCCACCGGCAACGAGGACGTGAAGTTCCTGCACTGCCTGCCGGCGTTCCACGACCTCGGCACCGATGTCGGCCGCGAGATCCATGAGCGGCACGGGATGACCGAGCTGGAGGTCACCGACGAGGTGTTCGAGTCCGAGCACTCCGTCGTCTTCGACGAGGCGGAGAACCGGATGCACACGATCAAGGCCGTCCTGGTGGCCACCCTCGCCTGAAGCCCCCGCACGAGCGTCCTCGCCACAAGATCCCCGTCCGTGCCCGCCGCGGCAGCGGGACCCGGAACCCCTCCCGTACGTTCTTCGACGGCCCGGAACAACCCATTCCGGCGACCGGCATGCGACGAACCCGTCGCTCCGCACCACGGAAAGAGCACCACCCGTATGCCCGGCAGCCCCATAGGCCCCCTCCGTATCAAGTCCCCCCAGATGCTCGTCGCCGAGGCGGGCGCCGATCTCTCGGGCCACGGCCTCAAGCGCCATATGGGACTGTTCCAGCTCGTCTGCTTCGGGGTGGGTGCGATCGTCGGCACCGGCATCTTCGTCGGCCTGTCCGACTCGGTCTCCCAGGCGGGGCCCGCCGTTGTCGTCTCCTTTGTGCTCGCCGCGCTGACCTGTGTCTTCACGGCGTTCGCGTTCGCCGAGCTGGGCGGCGCGATCCCCGTCTCCGGATCCTCGTACTCGTTCGCCTACGCGGGCCTCGGCGAGGGCACGGCCTTCCTCGTCGGCTGGTGCCTGCTGCTGGAGTACGGCGTGTCCGTCTCGGCCGTCGCGGTCGGCTGGAGCCAGTACGTCAACGAGCTGCTGCACAGTGTCACGGGCCACCAGCTGCCCGCCGTGCTCTCGGGCGGGCCCTCCGACGGCGGGGTGGTCAACCTGCCCGCCGTGATCGTCATCGCCCTGGCCTGCGTCCTGCTCGTGCGGGGCGTGCGGGAGAGCGCCCGGGCCACCGCCGCCATGGCCGTCCTGAAGCTCGCCGTCCTCGTCGTCTTCTGCGCGATCGGCTTCACCGCCTTCAAGCACGGCAATCTGACTCCGTTCGCGCCCGCCGGAATCGGCGGTATCGGCGCGGGCACCACGGCCGCGTTCTTCTCGTACATCGGCTTCGACGCGATCACCACCGCCGGTGAAGAGGCCAGGAACCCGCGCCGGAACATCCCCATCGCGATCCTCGTCTGCATCGGCCTGGTGACGATCCTGTACTGCGCGGTCGCGCTCGCCGCGATCGGCGCCATCGGCGGTCCGGAGGTGGGCGGACGTCCCGCCGCGCTGTCGTACGTCGTCAACCAGGTCACCGGCTCCACGATCGGCGGTGGCGTCATCGCCTTCGGCGCGGTCGTCGCCATCGCCTCGGTCGTGCTCGCGGTGATGTACGGGCAGACCCGCATCCTGATGTCGATGGCCCGTGACGGCCTCGTCCCGCGCGTCTTCGAGCGGGTCTCGCCGAGGACCTCGACGCCGGTCGCCGGCACCCTGATCGTGGCGGTCGTCTTCGCCCTTCCGGCGGCCTTCGCCTCGCTCGACTCGGTGGTCAACCTGTGCACCATCGGCACCCTCGCCGTCATGGCCGTGGTCAATGTCGCGGTGATCGCCCTGCGCCGCCGCGAACCGGGTCTCGAGCGCACCTTCCGTGTGCCGCTGTACCCCGTGGTGCCGCTGCTCGGGGTCGGCTTCTGCCTCTACCTGATGTACGAGACCGGGTTCACGACCTGGGTGCAGTTCGCCGCGTTCGTGGCGGCGGGGTGCCTGGTCTACGCGCTCTACGGGCGCCGGGGCTCCAGGCTCGTGTCGCAGGAGGCCGGGGCCGGGACCGGGACGGATTCCGGGACCGTCACGCCGGACGCCGCCACTGCCGCGGGATCGCGGGCAGTCTGAACCACACCGCCTTGCCGGACTCGGTGGGGCGGTGACCGCAGGACGAGCTGAGGCTGCGGATCAGCAGCAGGCCTCGCCCGTGCTCCTGCCAGGGGTCGGGGGCCGGAGCCGCCGGGTGCGTCAGATTGCCCGGCGGCGCCGGATCGGGGTCGTGCACCTCGACCGTGCAGCCCGTCGGCAGCAGCTCGACCACCAGCTCGATCGGGCCGTCCCCCGTGGCATGCTCCACGGCGTTGGCGACCAGTTCCGCGGTGAGCAGTTCCGCGGTGTCGCTGTCGGCCGCGCCCTCCCGCTCCGCGAGCGCCGTACGGACCAGCGCACGGGCGACCGGCACGGCCGCGGCGGTGCTCGGAAGGGCGACGCGCCAGGAGGCGGGGGCGGGGGATTCGTACAAGGCGGTTCCGTCGGGTTCGGTCGGTTCCGTTCACGGCGCAGGTGGCTCTCCTGCTTTCAAGCAAGAGGAATGGTACGGCCTGCCGTGAGCGGGACGGGCCCCGGGTTTCGCCCGGACGTGTGACCCGAACGTGTGACCCGAACGTGTGAGAACGTATCGCGCACTCATGACGACAGTCACAGATGAGTGATAACTTCGTCGGAGAGGCAGCATTCCCGGCTGCGTCCAGGCAGAAGACAGCCGAGCCGCCCCCGCCCGAGGAGGCCGCACGTCATGAGTCCCTTCACCGGATCCGCCGCCCGCACCGCCGAGTGGCGCCATCTCAGGTGCGCGATCAGCGACGGAGTGGCCACCGTCACCCTGGCCCGCCCCGACAAGCTCAACGCGCTCACCTTCGGTGCCTACGCCGACCTGCGCGATCTGCTCGCCGAGCTGTCCCGGGAGAAGTCCGTCCGGGCCCTGGTCCTGGCCGGAGAGGGTCGCGGATTCTGCTCGGGCGGCGACGTCGACGAGATCATCGGCGCCACCCTGTCCATGGACACCGCCCAACTGCTGGACTTCAACCGGATGACCGGGCAGGTCGTCCGGGCCGTGCGGGAGTGCCCGTTCCCGGTGATCGCGGCCGTCCATGGAGTGGCCGCGGGCGCCGGGGCCGTCCTCGCGCTGGCCGCCGACTTCAGGGTGGCGGACCCCTCCGCGCGCTTCGCGTTCCTGTTCACCAGGGTCGGGCTCTCCGGCGGCGACATGGGCGCCGCCTATCTGCTGCCGAGGGTCGTCGGGCTCGGCCACGCGACCCGTCTGCTCATGCTCGGGGAGCCGGTGCGGGCGCCCGAGGCCGAGCGGATCGGGCTGATCAGCGAGCTGGCCGACGAGGGCCGCGCCGACGAGGCCGCCCAGACGCTCGCCCGCCGGCTCGCGGACGGTCCGGCGCTCGCGTACGCCCAGACGAAGGCGCTGCTGACCGCCGAACTGGACATGCCGCTCGCCGCGTCGGTCGAACTGGACGCCGCGACGCAGGCACTGCTGATGAACGGCGAGGACTACGCCGAGTTCCACGCCGCCTTCACCGAGAAGCGGCCCCCCAAGTGGCAAGGGAGGTAGCCATGACCACGTCCGCGCGGGCCCAGCGGCCGCTGCGCGTCGCCGTCGTCGGCGGCGGACCCGGCGGTCTGTACGCGGCGGCCCTCCTCAAACGCCTCGACCCGGGCCGCGAGATCACCGTCTGGGAACGCAACGCCCCCGACGACACCTTCGGTTTCGGCGTGGTCCTCTCCGACGAGACCCTCGGCGGCATCGAGCACGCCGACCCCGCCGTCTACGCGGCGCTGGGGGAGGAGTTCGTACGCTGGGACGACATCGACATCGTGCACCGGGGCATGTGCCACACATCCGGGGGCCACGGGTTCGCCGCGCTCGGCAGGCGCAGACTCCTGGAGATCCTGCACGAGCGCTGCCGCTCGCTCGGCGTCGACCTGCGCTTCCGCGCCGAGGCACCGCCCCCCGCCCGGCTCTCCGAGTCGTACGACCTGGTGATCGCGGCCGACGGCGTGCACAGCGGCACCCGCGAGGCGTACCCCGAGGTGTTCCGGCCCTCTGTCGAGTCCCACCGCTGCCGCTACATCTGGCTGGCCGCCGACTTCGCCTTCGACGCGTTCCGCTTCGAGATCGCCGAGACCGAGCACGGCGTGATGCAACTGCACGGCTACCCCTATGCGGCCGACTCCTCCACCGTGATCGTGGAGATGCGCGAGGAGGTCTGGCGGGCGGCCGGATTCGCGGAACTGGAGACCGACGAGACGATCGAGCGCTGCGCCAAGATCTTCGCGGACGCGCTCGGCGGCCGGTCCCTGCGCTCCAACAACTCGGCCTGGACCACCTTTCGCACCGTCGTCAACGAGCGCTGGTCGCACGAGAACCTGGTCCTGCTCGGCGATGCCGCGCACACCGCGCACTTCTCGATCGGCTCGGGCACCAAGCTGGCCGTGGAGGACGCGCTGGCGCTGGTGGCTTGCCTGGAGGAGCACGACTCGCTGCGCGAGGCCCTGGTCGCCTACGAGGAGGAGCGGCGCCCGGTGGTGGCCTCCACACAGCGCGCGGCGCGGGCCAGCCTGGAGTGGTTCGAGAACCTCGCGCTCTATGTCGGCCAGCCAGGCCGTCAGTTCGCCTTCAACCTGCTCACCCGCAGCCGCCGCGTCACCCATGACAATCTGCGGCTGCGGGACGAGCAGTTCACCGAGGCGGTGGAGCGGGACTTCGGCTGCCCGCCCGGCACGCCCCCCATGTTCACCCCGTTCCGGCTGCGCGGCCTGACCCTGCGCAACCGGGTCGTGGTCTCGCCGATGGACATGTACTCGGCGCGCGACGGCGTCCCGGGGGACTTCCACCTCGTCCACCTGGGCGCACGGGCGCTGGGCGGGGCAGGTCTGGTGATGACCGAGATGGTGTGCGTGAGCGCCGAGGGCCGGATCACCCCGGGCTGCGCGGGCCTGTACACCGGCCGGCAGGCGGAGGCGTGGCGGCGGATCACCGACTTCGTGCACACCCAGTCGCCGGGCACCGCGATCGGCGTGCAGCTCGGGCACAGCGGCCGCAAGGGCTCCACCAAGCTCATGTGGGAGGGCATGGACGAGCCTCTGGAGGAGGGCAACTGGCCCCTGGTGGCAGCCTCCCCGATCCCCTACAGGCCGGACAGCCAGCTGCCCCGGGAGGTCACCCGGGCACAACTGACCGACATCCGCGAGCAGTTCGCCGCTGCCGCATGGCGGGCCGCGCGCTGCGGCTTCGACCTGCTCGAACTGCACTGCGCCCACGGCTACCTGCTCTCCGGCTTCCTCTCGCCGCTCACCAACCGGCGCACGGACGCCTACGGCGGCACACTCGCCAAGCGGCTGCGCTTCCCCCTCGAAGTCTTCGACGCCGTACGGTCGGTGTGGCCCGAGGAGAAGCCCATGACCGTACGGATCTCCGCCACCGACTGGGCCGAGGGCGGCACCACGGCCGAAGAGGCCGTCGAGATCGCCCGCGCCTTCGCCGCGCACGGCGCCGACGCGATCGACGTGTCCACCGGTCAGGTGGCGTCCGAGGAGCAGCCGGAGTTCGGCCGCTCCTACCAGACGCCTTACGCGGACCGCATCCGCCAGGAGATCGGCATCCCGGTGGTCGCGGTCGGCGCCATCTCGTCCTGGGACGACGTCAACTCCCTGATCCTGGCCGGGCGTACGGACCTGTGCGCGCTCGCCCGTCCGCATCTCTACGACCCGCACTGGACCCTGCACGCGGCGGCCGAGCAGGGCTACACCGGCCCCGGCGTGACCTGGCCGACCCCCTACCGGGCGGGCAGCCGCCGGCCCCAGACGGGCCGTACGGACGCCCCCAAACCGAGGCTCACCCTGGGGCCTGCCTGACAATTCCCGCCTGCGCGGCGGGCGGACGAAGGGAATTGCCGGACAGGCTCTGGGGTCTTGGGCAAGGAAACCCAAGGGCCGGGGCCTTGGGCCAGGGAACCCCAGGGCGTCGTCAGGCCGGTCGGCGGGACTGCCGCTCGTACCCGACGAGCCGCACGCACACGGTGAGTCCCTCGATCGCCTGCTCCAGCTCGTCGAGTGCCGGGTAGCTGGGCGCGATCCGGATCACCGCGTCGCTCGGATCGGCACCGTGCGGGTGGGTGGCACCGGCCGGGGTCAGCACGATGCCCGCCTCGGCGGCACGGCTGACCACCTCCTTGGCGCACCCCTCGGGCACCTCGAGCGTCACGAAGTATCCACCCTCGGGAGAGGTCCAGGCGGCGAGCCCGGTGCCGCCGAGTTCGGCGTCGAGGATCCGTGCCACCGCCTCGAACTTGGGCTCCAGCAGGGCGCGATGGCGTTCCATATGGGTCCGCAGCCCGTCCGCGTCCCGCAGCAGGAGCGCGTGCCGCAGCTGGTTGATCTTGTCTGGGCCGATCGACCGCTTGGCGCTCCTGGCGAGCAGCCACTCCACGTTCGCGGGCGAGGAGCCGAAGAACGCGACACCCGCGCCTGCCATGGTGATCTTCGAGGTCGATCCGAACACGAACGCCCGGTCCGGGTGGCCCGCCTCGACGCAGGCGGCGAGCAGATCGGCGATCTCGGCGGGCGTCCCGGTGAGGTGGTGGACGGCGTAGGCGTTGTCCCAGAAGACGCGGAAGTCGGGCGCGGCGGTGGGCATCGAGGCAAGCCGTGCCACGGTCGCATCGCTGTAGGTGACGCCCGTCGGGTTGCTGTACTTCGGCACGCACCACATGCCCTTCACCGCCGGATCCTCGGCGACGAGCCGCTCCACGAGGTCCATGTCCGGACCCTCGTCGGTCATGGGCACCGGGATCATGTCGATCCCGAACCGCTCGCAGATCCCGAAGTGCCGGTCATACCCGGGCACCGGGCACAGGAAGGCGATCCGCTCCTGGTCGACCCAGCGTGACTCGGCGCCGGGCAGCGTGCTCAGCAGGGCGTGCACCACGCAGTCGTGCATCAGCTCGAGGCTGGAGTTCCCCGCCGCGAGCAGTTGGCCGGCCGGCACCTGGAGCGCCTCGGCGAAGAGCTCCCGGAGCTCGGGCAGTCCCTTCAGACCACCGTAGTTGCGCAGATCGGTACCGTCGGCGGAGGTGTACCGCTCGCCGGGCAGGCCGAGCAGAGCGTTGGAGAGGTCGAGCTGCTCCGGCGCCGGCTTGCCACGGGTGAGATCGAGCGAGAGCCCGCGCGCCGCCAGCTCCTGGTAGTCCCTGCGGGCCTGCTCGAGCGGCCCGGCCGGGACGTCGGGGCTCAGCTCCGTGGTCATGTGTTTCCTCTCATGGGCGTGGTCGCCTGCCGAGGATACAAATCCGGGCTGGTCGTGGCGGCGGTGCGGTGTCCTGGTCCCCGGCCGTGCCCCCCGCGTCACACCCCGGCGAAAACGGCCCCCGCGTCCCGCAGCCGTTCGTGCAGTGCCTGGAAGACCGCCGCCGAACGGGCGCCCGGCCAGTCCTCGGGGAGCAGTTCGGAGGGCAGGCCCGGGTCGGCGTAAGGCAGATGGCGCCAGGAGTCCAGGGCGAGCAGATAGTCCCGGTACGCCTCCTGCGGCGGGGTGTCCTCACGGGACTGCCAGGCGTGCAGCACGCCCGCGTGGCGGCCGAGGAACTCCTCGTGCTGTACGGCGATGGCCTCCAGGTCCCACCAGCGGGCCACTGCCCGGGCGGTCGGCACGAAACCGAGGTGCTCACCCCGGAAGAAGTCCACGTAGGGGTCGAGGCCGAGCCGCTCCAGCGTGTGCCGCGTCTCCTCGTACAGGCGCGCGGGCGCGATCCACACTCCGGGGGCCGCGGTGCCGAAGCCGAGGCCCCCCAGCCTGGAGCGCAGCAGGTGCCGCTTCTGCCGCTCCGACTCCGGCACCGAGAACACCGCGAGCACCCAGCCCTCGTCCTTGGGCGGCGCCGTCGCGTACACGCGCCGGTCGCCGTCGTCGAGCAGCTGCCGCGCGTCCGGAGACAGGGCGTAGCCCGCCGCGCCCGCGGCCGTACGGGCAGGCAGGAGCAGTCCGCGCCGCTTCAGCCGCGACACCGACGACCGTACGGAGGGCGCGTCCACGCCGACCGCGGCGAGCAGTCTGATCAGCTCGGCCACCGGCACCGGGCCGGGTGCGAAGCGGCCGTACGCGCCGTAGAACGTGACGATGAGGGACCGGGGAGCGTGCTGATCGGACACGTCGATCACTCTAGATCGTCCACGTCACCCAAGATCACCGGCCGCGTCCTCGTCCGGGCCGGCCGCCGCGCGCAGCCGAAAGCGCTGGAGCTTGCCCGTCGCCGTACGCGGCAGAGCGTCCAGGAAGACGAACTCGCGCGGACATTTGTACGGTGCCAGCTCGGACTTCAGGAATGTGCGCAACTCCTCCGGATCGCGGGACGCGCCCGCCCTGAGTACCGTGTACGCCACCACGATCTGCCCGCGCGCCTCGTCCGGCCGCCCGACGACCGCCGTCTCCACCACATCGGGATGGCGCAGCAGGGCGTCCTCCACCTCAGGGCCGGCGATGTTGTACCCGGCCGAGATGATCATGTCGTCGGCCCGTGCCACATAGCGGAAGTAGCCGTCGGCGTCGCGGACATAGGTGTCACCGGTGAGGTTCCAGCCGTCCCGTACATAGTCGCGCTGCCGGGGATCGGAGAGGTAGCGGCAGCCGACGGGGCCGCGTACCGCGAGCAGTCCCGGTTCCCCGTCGGGCAGGGGTGCGCCGCCAGCGTCCTGTATGCGCGCCTGCCAGCCCGGCACCGGGACTCCGGTGGCTCCCGGGCGGATGGCGTCGTCGGCGGCCGAGATGAAGATGTGCAGCAGTTCGGTGGCGCCGATGCCGTTGATGACGCGCAGCCCGGTGCGCTCGTACCAGGACCGCCAGGTCGCCTCGGGCAGGTTCTCGCCGGCCGACACACAGCGTCGCAGCGAGCTGATGTCCCCGCCGCTCGCGCCCAGTTCGTCGAGCATCGCGCGGTAGGCGGTCGGCGCGGTGAACAGTACCGAGACACGGTGCTCGGCGATGGCGGGCAGCAACTGCTTGGGCCCTGCCTGTTCGAGCAGGAGCGCGCTGGCCCCGGCCCGCAGCGGGAAGACGACGAGCCCGCCGAGCCCGAAGGTGAAGCCGAGCGGGGGACTGCCCGCGAAGACGTCGTCGGGGCGCGGTTCGAGCACATGACGGGAGAACGTGTCCGCTATGGCGAGCAGGTCGCGGTGGAAGTGCATACAGCCCTTCGGGCGACCCGTGGTGCCCGAGGTGAACGCGATCAGCGCCACGTCGTCTGCCGCCGTGTCCACGGGCGTGTACGGCTCATCGGGTACCGGAAGGCGCAGCAGGTCGTCGGGGGAGTCGCCGCCATAGGTGGCGATGCGCAGTCCCGGGACGTCGGCCTTGGCGAGGTCCTCGACCGAGCGCGCATCGCACAGAGCGTGGCCGACCTGGGCGATCTCGCACATCGTGCGCAGTTCGTGCGGGCGCTGCTGGGCGAGCACCGTGACGGCGACCGCGCCCGCCTTGAGCACCGCGAGCCAGCAGGCGGCGAGCCAGGGGGTGGTGGGGCCGCGCAGCAGGACGCGATTGCCGGGGACGACGCCGAGACGGGAGGTGAGCGCGTGCGCGATCCGGTCGACGCGGGATCGCAGCTGCCCGTACGTCCATACGGCTCCGTCCGCCGTGCGGAAGGCGGGGCGGTCGGGATCGGTGCCGGAGAGCAGCTCGGCGGCGGCGTTGAGCCGTTCGGGGTAGTGCAGACCGGGAAGATCGAAGCGCAGCTCGGGCCATTGGGCGCGCGGCGGGAGGTGGTCACGCGCGAAGGTGTCCCGGTGCGCGGTCGGGGCGCCGGAGCCGGTGGTGTCGTCGTGCGTGGCCTTGGGCATGGAGCCCGCCGCCGGTCTCGCCCCGGCAGGTGGCGGGGGTGGCGGCGGTGCCACGCCCGCGGATTCCGCGGCGCGTGTGGCGTCCGTGTCGGCGTCCATGGCGCGCGCGTTTTCCGCGGCACCGGCGCTTATGGCGTCCCTCGGTTCCATGGCGGTACGCCCCTCGTCGTGGTGGGCTCGCGCAACGAGCGTATCGTGTTGGTGACGACAGTCAACGGTCCGCGATACGGTCGGGTGAGCAACCCACCCGGTCCGGGTGTGCCGTCAGGGAGAGGGGACCGGCAATGACCGCATTCTCACTCGATCCCACGCAAACCGCCTGGTGTGCGGAACTGCGCACGTGGGCCGAACAACGGCTGCGCCCGCTCGCCGAGAAGGGGGAGCCGGGCCGGGTCAACCGGGCGCTGGTCGCCGAGCTCGGCCAACTCGGCTTGCTGGACCGTCTGTTCACCGCCGGTGCGCTCGAACTGTGCCTGATGCGGGAATCCCTGGCCTACGCCTGCACGGAGGCGGAGACGGCACTCGCCCTGCAGGGCCTTGGCGCCTGTCCCGTGCATGCGCACGGCACGGAGTCCCAGCGCGCCCGCTGGCTGCCCGGCGTCCGCGCCGGCACCACGGTCGCGGCCTTCGCGCTGAGCGAGCCCGGAGCCGGCTCCGACGCGGCGGCGCTGTCGCTCACGGCCGCGCCCGGCCCCGGCCCCGCCTCCGGCTGGCGGCTCTCCGGTGAGAAGTGCTGGATCTCCAACGCCCCCGAGGCCGACTTCTACACCGTCTTCGCGCGCACCACCCCTGGCGCCGGTTCCCGTGGCGTGACCGCCTTCCTCGTACCCGCCGACCGCCCCGGGCTGACCGGCGGCGCGCTCGACATGCTCTCCCCGCACCCCATCGGCACCCTCGCCTTCGACGACGTGCACGTCACCGGCGACGACGTCCTCGGGCAGCCCGACCGCGGCTTCCGCGTCGCCATGGGCACCCTCAACCTGTTCCGGCCCAGCGTCGGCGCCTTCGCGGTCGGAATGGCGCAGGCGGCCCTGGACGCCACGCTCGCCCACACCGCGGGACGCGACGCCTTCGGCGCCAAGCTCAAGGACCTGCAGACCGTCGCCCACCAGGTCGCCGAGATGGATCTGCGCGTCGAGGCCGCCCGGCTCATGGTCTACGCGGCGGCGACGGCGTACGACGACGGGGCCCCGGACGTCCCGCGGCGCTCCGCCATGGCGAAGCTGCTCGCCACCGAGACCGCGCAGTACGTCGTCGACAGGGCAGTCCAGTTGCACGGCGCCCGCGCGCTGCGCCGCGGCCACCTCCTCGAACACCTCTACCGCGAGGTGCGCGCGCCGCGGATCTACGAGGGCGCGAGCGAAGTCCAGCGCGCCATCATCGCCAAGGAGTTGTACGCCACCGTGGAGGCCCCGTGACCAGCGAGCAGCCCGACCGTCCCGACCTCACGCGGATCAACCCGCCCACCCTCTCCCCGCCCACCGGCTTCTCGCACGCCGTCGTCGCGACCGGCTCCCGGGTGGTGTTCCTGGCCGGGCAGACCGCTCTGGACGCGGACGGAAAGGTGGCCGGAGGCTCCCTCCCCGAGCAGTTCGAGCGAGCACTCACCAATCTGCTCACGGCACTGCGGGCCGCCGGAGGCACCCCCGCCGACCTCGCGCGGGTCACCGTCTACGCCGTGGACGTCGCCGACTACCGGGTCCACGCCCCCGAACTCGGCCGCATCTGGCACCGGCTGGCGGGCCGGGACTACCCCGCGATGGCGGTCGTGGGCATCGCCCGGCTGTGGGACGAGGAAGCACTGGTGGAACTGGACGGATTCGCCGTGCTCTGACCCCGCGCGGACAACTCCCCGGCACAAGGCGGACGGTCGGCGTGGACTCGCCGCGAAGGGGTGAAGATCACGCTATCCGGCGCCATGGCCCGGTACCTGTGGAGTCCCCCCACGTCAGGAGGTACTTCATGTCCGTGCGCCAGCTCTTCGGGGTTGTCATCGGCGCCGCCCTGCTGCTGTCCGTCGCTCCCGCCTCGGGCGCCCTGTCAGGCTCGGGCGGCCGGTCCGGCCCGGGCGAGGAGGTGACCGTCGACCGGACCGGGCGTCTGGCCTCGGACGGCACCATCACCCTCTCCGGCAGATACCGCTGCACCCGCCGTGGCGGACCCGTCTTCGTGTCCTCCTCGGTCTCCCAGCGTGACCCCCGTGTCCATCATGGAGTCGGCGGCACCCTGGCGGCGTGCGACGGCGCCTGGCACCGCTGGGCCAACTCGGAGGCCCGGCAGGGCGCGTACCGCACCGGGCGTGCGCACGTCGAGGCCACCGTGATGGAACTCAGCGGCACCGGCCTGCCTCTGCCCCGCTTCCACGCGGCACGCGACCGGGACATCAGGCTCGTGCGGAGGTGACTCTCCCTCCCGGCGCCCGACCGGCCTCAGCCGTCGGCCGCCGGGCATCCCGGCCACGCTCAGCCACGCTCCAGGTAGGCGACCGCTCCCGTCTCCCGTGCGGTGTGGATCGCCTCGAGGCGGGCGAAGTTGACCGGCCTCATGTCCTGCCGCCACTCGTCGACCGTCCGCACCCGCCATTCGGTGTGCTCATCGGTGAGCCGCACCTGGGCGAGCTGAGCCTCGGTGAGTTCGCCGCCGTCGAAGATGAAGCCGATGTGATTGGAGGGCCAGCTCACGCTCTGCAGCATGAAATGGACGCCGAGGAGGCGTCGCGGCCCCTGGAAGTCGATGCCGGTCTCCTCAAGGCACTCGCGCCGGGCACCCTCCCAAGGTGTCTCGCCGCGTTCCAGGTTGCCGCCCGGCCACTGCCAGACCTCCCGGCTGTTGTGGGAGCGCATCTGGAAGGGACGGCCGGCGGTGTCCGTGAAGTAGAGGCAGGCATAGGACGAGGCGCGGGCGATGGTCTCGATGTACTGCTCGGGCGGCAGCCACCCGGGTGTCATTCCGGCCCCCCGGAGGTCAGGAAATTGGTGGACTTGAGCCTGAGCCGGCCGGCGAGGGCGTGGATCATGGACCACATGTCGTCGGTCGTGTTGCTGAACGGCGGCACAGTCATGGCCCTACGGTACGGCGGCCGACGGCGTGCATGTCGCCTGTTGGAGGACTGGGTCCTCGCGCGCGACGGCGTACCTCGGAGCGGTGAAGGACGGCTCCGCGAATCCCCGCGTGGACCTGCGAGATGACCGTGCGTCTGCCTATAGTCACGGAGCAGACCACGCATCTGTTCGAAAGGCAGCGGCCCATGTCCGACTCCGCCACGGTGGCGGCTTCTCATGGAAGGAGCCTTCGTGACGTCGAGTGAGGGCGAGCTCGACTTACGCCCGTACCGGATCCTGGTGACCGGCTACGCCATTTCCTCCTACGGCACCTTTCTCAACCTGGTGGCGCTCAATCTGTACGTGTACGCGGTGACGGACCGGGCGCTGGCGGTCGGTGTGTTCATGGCGGTGCGGCTCGCCGCGGGATTCGTGACCGGTTCGGTCGCGGGGGCCGTCCTCGCCAGGTGGTCCGTGAAAAGCGTCATGCTCTGGGCGAACCTGGCCCAGGCGGCGGCACTGGTGCTTCTCGTGGCGGCCCCGGACGGCTTCCACACGGCCTCGCTGTTCACGGTCTCGGCGGTGGTCGGCGGTGCCGGCACTCTGTTCATGGTCGCCCTGCGCAGCTCGATCCCGTCCATCGTGGGGGAGGGGCGCCACACCTGGGCGAACTCACTGATGGTCGGCGGGCGTTCGATAGCCATGGTGGCCGGGTTCGCGTCCTCCGGCGTGGTGGTGTCGCTGCTCGGCTACACCGCGGCGTTCCTGGCGGACATGGCCACGTTCCTCGTCTGCGCCCTCACGGTCGCGCTGCTCCCGATGTCCCTGAGCCCGGACGACGACGGCTCCGGGGAGAACGGGAAGAAGAGCGCGGACGGCGCGTACAAGGGCAGGCTTCCCGCCGCCTTCACCGCGCTGAGCGCGGCCCCGGTGCTCGGCCTGATGGTCGCCCTGCGCGGCATCGACGCCCTCGGCTCCTCCTCGCACAACGCGGCGCTGCCCGTGTACTCGACACGGCTCGACGCCCACCACCCGGCGGTGTTCGTCAGCGTCTTCTGGTGTGTGTGGGCACTGGGCAACGTCCTCGTGCAGCAGGTGCTGCAGCGCTGCACCGAGCGAACGGACCGGTCGGTCGGCGCCCTGGGGTTCGGACTGGGCACCATCGCGATGTCGGCCACCTTCATTCTGGCCTTCGCGGGGTTCCCCTGGGCCCTGACCGTCCTGATCGCCCTTCTGGCGGGAGCGGCGGACGGGCTCACCGAGGTGTCGTACACCTCCCACCTGCAGACGCTGCCGGGCACGCTGCGGACACACGCCTTCGGGCTCTCCGCCACCGTGGAGAACCTCGGCTTCGGCGTCGGCATGATCGCGGTCGCCGCCGCGCTCGACACCTTCACACCGCTGTCGGTCGTCGGCGTCGCCCACGGCGCCGCCATCGCGCTCGCGCTCGTCTTCGTGGCCCAGGTGCTACGGCGACGCGGAATGCCGACGGGGGAGGCAGTGGGCCGGCACGACAAGGGGGAAGACGATGAGGGACCGGCGGATGGCCGTCATCGGGATGGCGCTGAGGTTTCCGGGGGCTGAGACACCGGAGCAGTACTGGAGGGACATCCGGTCGGGCGTATCGCACGTACGGTCTTTCACCGAGGCCGAGTTCGCGGCGGCGGGCCTGCCGAAGGCCCGCTACCGGGACCCCGACTTCACCGGAGCGAGCGCGCTCCTCGACGGCATCGACGGCTTCGACGCCGGGTTCTTCGGGATGAGCGGCCGTGAGGCCGCCATGACCGACCCGCAGCAGCGGCTGTTCCTGGAGTGCTGCCACCACGCCCTGGAGGACGGCGGCTACTCCGGCTCCGGCGCCCGGATCGGCGTGTACGCGAGCACCGGCTACCGGCTGTACTCGCTGCACAGCTACCTCGCCCACAACCTCGCCGAGGTCAGCCGGGCCGAGGACTGGACCACCGTCAAGCAGATCCAGGTCGGCAACTACCCGGACTTCACGGCCCATCGGGCAGCCTTCAGACTCGGGCTCGAGGGACCGGCGGTGAATGTCGCGACCGCCTGCTCCAGCGCCCTGGTCTCCGTCCACCTGGCCTGCCAGGCGCTGCTTGCCGGCGACGCGGACCTGATGGTGGTCGGATCCGCCGCGCTGCACCTTCCGCAGATCACCGGCCACCGCCATGTGAAGGGCTCGACGATTTCCCCGACCGGTACGGTACGGGCCTTCGACGCCGCGGCGGACGGCACCGTGGGCGGCAACGGCGCCGCCGCCGTCCTGCTCAAGCCGCTGGTGAAGGCTCTCGCCGACGGGGACACCGTGCACGCCGTACTCCTGGGTTCCGCGGTCACCAACGACGGTGCGGACAGGACGGGCTTCGCGGCCCCCGGTGCGGCGGGCCAGCGGGACGCGGTGCTCGGCGCGCTGGCCATGGCCGGGGTTCCCGCCGATTCCATCGGCTACGTGGAGGCGCACGGCACCGGCACCTTCAAGGGTGATCCGGTCGAATTCACGGCGCTCACCGAGGCGTTCCGCCGCCACACCGGTCGCAGGGGCTTTTGCGGGCTCGGCTCCACCAAGCCCGCCATCGGCCACCTGGACAGCGCGTCCGGCCTCGCCGGACTGATCAAGGCCATCCTGGTGCTGCGCCGCGGCGTCATCCCCCCGCTGGTGAACTTCAGCCGCCCCAACCCGCTGCTCGGCGTCGAGGACAGTCCCTTCGTCCTGCCGACGAGCGTGACACCCTGGCTCGCGGACGGACCGCGGCGCGCGGGCGTGCACTCCATCGGCATGGGCGGCACGAACGCCCACGTGATCCTTGAGGAGCCGCCGCCCGTCCCGGCACGGAACGGTGACGCAGGGGTCCCCGGTCTGCTGCCGCTGTCGGCGCAGAGTCCCGAGGCGCTGCGGGAGCTGGCCCGTTCCTTCCATGACACATTGACGAGCCATCACAGTCCTTACCCGGCAGACGTGTTGACCACGGTCGCGCTCGGCCGACGCCACTTACGGCACCGGCTCGTCCTCACCGCGCCCCCCGAGGGCCTGGCCGACGCGCTGGAGGCGTTCCTGAAGGAACCGCAGGGCACCGTGCCGCCCACCGCCGGCCACTGCACCGGCACCGTCGAGACCGCTGCCGCGCCCGCCTTCCTCTTCAGCGGCCAGGGCGGCGGCCGTCCGGGGATGGCCGCCGCCCTGGCCGAGCGCTTCCCGGTGGTCGCCGAGGTTCTCCAGGAGTGCGCCCGCGTCCACCAGCAGGAGACCGGGGAGCACCACTTCCTGGACCGGCTGCTCGCCGGTGAGGGCCCCCAGCGGTGGGACACCGCCTTCGCCCAGCCGGCGGTCTTCGCGTTCCAGGTCGCACAGGCCCGGCTCTGGCGGTCACTGGGGGTCTCGCCGTCCGTCGTCGGCGGGCACAGCGTCGGCGAGTACGCCGCCCTGTGCGTCGCGGGCGCGCTGTCGCTGGAGCACGGCATGCGGCTGGTCTGCCGCCGGGGCCTGCTGATGCAGGGCACCGAACCCGGCGCCATGCTGGCCGTCTTCGCACCCCGGCACAGGGTGCGGCAGCTCATCGACGCCATGGGCGACTCGGGGCACCGACGCCTCGAACTCGCCGTCAGCAACGGGCCCTTGAACAACGTGGTCGCGGGCAGGCCTGAAGCGGTGGAAGCCGCCCGTGGCTGGCTGGCCGCGCACGGCGAGAGGGCCGAACCGCTCCCGGTCGACCGCGCCTTCCACACGGCACTGCTCGACCCGATGCTCGACGCACTGCGGGAGGCCGTCGGTGACGCGCAACTGCGCCCCGTGGAAGTCCATTTCGTCAGCGGCGTCGACGGCAGGACTTGTCCCCCGGGCTGGCTGCCCGACGCCGACCACCTGGTACGGCAGGCCCGGGGGACCGCCGACTTCCACGCCGTCCTGCGCACGCCGGCGATCTCGGGCCCGCTGGTCGAGCTCGGCCCCGGAGCACCGCTGACCGGACTGGCACGGCGCGCCGTGCCGGACACCCTCTGCGTTCCGACCCAGGGCCACGGACCCGGCCTGGACGGACTGTGGAGGGCGGTGGCGCGGCTGCACTGTGCGGGCGTCGGCATCGACTGGGCAGCGCTCCTCGACGGCTGCGGCGGCCGACGGATCCCGCTGCCCGTCTACCCGTTCCAGCACCGCTCCCACTGGACCGGCCCCGCACCCCGCCCCGGTCCGCCGCCGGACCGCGCGCCCGTACGCACCCCTTCCCTGGAGGACGGCATGACCGAGCAGGCAGTACTCGACCGGGTACGGGAGCTCACCGCGCAGCATCTCGGCTACGGCACCGACGAGCTGTCCGCCGGGCAGACCTTCGTAGGGCTCGGAGCCGACTCGCTCCAGCTGATCGGCATGCTGCGGCAGCTGGAGGCCGAGTTCGGGGTGCGCATGGCCGTCCAGGAGATCCTGGAGGACGCGGGCACGCCCGAGCTGGTGGCAGCCCTCATCGCCTCCCGGACCGGGGCACCGGAGGCCCCGGCCCCGGCCCCAGCTCCGGATCCGGATCCGGTACAGCCCGCCGTCCCCGCGCCGCCCGGCGCATCCGTATCGGCCGACGTCCCCGGTGCGGGATCGCACGAACCCCCCGGCACGGAGTACGCCACCCGCGCGGAGGTCGCCGAACTCGCCCGCCAGATCGACCTGCTGGCCAGGACGCAGTCCGCGATGCTCGCCCAGCTCTCCGAAGCCGTCACCCTGCTCACCGCAGGGCGGACCCGATGACCGGCAGCGCCGCGGACCAGACCGCGGAACTCTCGCGGAAGCTCACCGAACAGCTCGCGGAGGCCAGGCGGCGCATCGCCGCACCGGACCCGGCACCCGCACCGGACCCGGCACCCGCACCGGACCCCGCACCCGCACCGGCTCAGCCGTCGGCACCGGCACCGGCAGCCCCTGGGACGCCCGTCCAGCACGGTCCCAGGGTGACCCTCCCCGAGGGCTCCGGAACGGCCGGTGACGCCGCAGGTCGCGTGCAGCGGGCGCATGCCGATGCCCTCGGGCACCGGCTGATCGAGCGCACCCGCACGTCCAGGGAACTGGCCCAGCGCCACCGCGCGGTCCTCGCCGACAGCCGGGCGGTCGTCGGGTTCCGCCGCTCCACCAAGGAGACGCTTTATCCGCTCGCCGCACGATCGGCACGCGGCGCGCACCTGACGGACGTGGACGGAAACGAGTACACCGACATCACCATGGGCTTCGGCGCGCTCCTCTTCGGCCACGAGCCGGAGTTCGTCACCCGGGCGGTCCAGGAGCATCTCTCCCACGGCCTGCGCTTCGGTCCCCGGCCGGCCGAGGCCGGTGAGGCCGCCGAGCTGCTGGCCCGGCTGACCGGCTTGGAGCGGGTGGCGTTCGCGAACTCCGGTACCGAGGCCAACTCGGCCGCGATCAGGCTCGCCCGCGCCGCCACCGGACGCGACCGTATCGTCATGTTCCGCGGCTCGTACCACGGCCATATCGACTCCGTGCTCGGCCGCCCGGGACCGGACGCAGGGCGCGCCGTGCCGGTCTCGCGCGGCATCCCGGACAGCGCGGTGTCCGAGCTGCTGGTCCTCGAGTACGGCAGCGAGCGGGCACTGGAGACGATCGACGCGCTCGGCGACACCATCGCCGCCGTCCTGGTGGAACCGGTCCAGTGCCGAAACCCCGCGCTGCGTCCCGTCGGGTTCCTGCGCGCCCTGCGCGAACTCACACGGCGCCGTGGGATCGTGCTGCTCTTCGACGAGATGCTGACCGGTCTGCGCCCCCATCCCCGGGGCGCCCAGCACCACTTCGGAGTCGTCCCCGACCTGGCCACCTACGGCAAGGCGCTGGGCAGCGGCTACCCGATCGGCGCGATCGCGGGCCGCGCCGACATCCTCGACGGGGTGGACGGCGGCTTCTGGCGCTACGGGGACGACAGCCGCCCCGGCGCCGAGACCACTTTCTTCGGCGGCACATACATGCAGCACCCGCTGTCCATGGTGGCGGCCAAGGCGTCACTCGGCCATCTGATCGCCGAGGGCCCCCGCCTCCAGGAGCGGCTCAACGCCAGGACGGACGAACTCGCGGCGGATCTCTCCGCGTTCTTCCGCGACGAGGAATTCCCCCTGGGACTGAGCCACTTCGGCTCCATGTTCCGCTTCACCCACCGGGCCGCCATGGAACTGCTCTACCGGCACCTGCTGCTGCGCGGCGTCTACGTCTGGGAGTGGCGCAGCTTCTACCTCTCGACCGCGCACACCGACGGCGACATCGCGCGGGTCTCGGACGCGGTGAAGGACTCGCTGCGCGCGCTGCGCGACGGCGGGTTCTTCCCCACCAGCCGTCCACGCCCCGTCCCGGCCTCCGCGCCGAGACCCGCACGCCGTCGCCCCGCTCCCGACTTCGGGGTGTACTTCTTCGGCGACCACCCGGACACGACCGACGGCGACGGCCGGCAGAGCCGCAGCCGCGGCGGGAGCGGGCCCCGGCCCGCCGACGCCTACGACCTGATCGTCGAGACCGCCCGCTTCGCCGACGAGCGCGGCTTCAGTTCGCTCTGGATGCCCGAGCGCCACTTCCACTCCTTCGGTGGCCTCTTTCCCAACCCCTCCGTGCTGGCATCCGCCCTGGCGCGTGAGACCGGCCGGATCAGGCTCAACGCCGGATCCGTCGTCCTCCCGCTGCACGATCCGGTCCGAGTGGCCGAGGAGTGGTCGGTCGTCGACAACCTCTCCGGCGGACGTGTCGGCCTCGGCTGCGCGACCGGCTGGCACGCACAGGACTTCGCCCTCCACCCGGACCGCTTCGAACGCCGCAAGGAGATCGGCTTCGCCCATCTCGACGACGTGCGCACCCTGTGGCGCGGTGGAACCCTCACCCGCACCACCGGGGACGGCCGGGAGACCGAGGTACGCGTCCACCCCCGCCCGGTGCAGGACACACCACCCATGTTCCTGGCCACCGGGGGCAGCCGTGACTCCTACGAGGAGGCGGCGCGGCGCGGACTGGGCATAGTCACCAACCTGATGAACCAGACGGTCGAGGAGCTCGCCGACAACATCGGGCACTACCGCAAGATCCGGGAGCAGACAGGCCTCGGCCCCGACGCCGGACGGGTCACCGTACTGCTCCACACCTATCTCGGCGACGACCACGCGACGGCCCGCGCACAGGCACGGGAGCCGATGAGCCGCTATCTGCGGTCCTCGCTCCAGATGCGCTCCGCCGCCGGCTCGTCCGGCGCCGATCCACGGGACGTCGCCGCCGCGAGCGACGAGGACCTGGACCACCTCTTCCGGCGCGCATACGACCGCTACTGCGACCAGCGGGCGCTGATCGGCACCGTGGACAGTTGCTCCCCGGTCGTTGACGCGCTGCGCGAAGCGGGCGTCGACGAGATCGCCGCGCTCGTCGACTTCGGCATGCCGGCCGAGCTGACGCGCTCCGGGCTGGAGCATCTCGACGCCCTGCGCCGACGCCACCAGCGGGCCGGGCCCCGGCCGGAGGCCGAGGTGCCGGCGCCCGCGACCGATGCGCAACGGCGCCTGTGGCTGGCCTCCCAGCTGATGGGTGACCGGGCCGCGTACAACGAGGTCCAGGCGGTGCGGCTGCACGGCACGCTGGACGAGACCGCGCTGTGTGCCGCCGTGGCCGGGCTGGTGGAGCGGCACGCCGGGCTGCGGACGGTGTTCCGTCCGGGCAGCGGCGAAGAGGAGACGGTCCGCCAGGTCGTACGCGCCCGGTCGGCCGTCCGCCTCCAGGTTACGGACTCCCGGGGCCGGGACGCCGACGCGGCCATCGCGGCAGTGCTGCGCGAGGAGAGCACCCGGCCCTACGACCTGGCCGAAGGACCGCTGTTCACACCGCGGCTGCTGACCCTCGCCGAGGACGACCACATACTGGTGCTCGGCCTGCACCACATCATCACCGACGGGCACTCGGCGGGCATCATCGCCTCCGATCTCCAGGAGCTGTACACGGCCGCGGTGGAAGGCCGTCCGGCGAGGTTCCCGGAGCCCGCCGGGACGACGGTCGGCGCGGCGGAGCCCGAGCGGCTCCAGGCCGATCTGGAGTGGTGGCGGCGGTATCTCGTCCCGCTGCCCCCGGCGCTCGCACTGCCCGCCGACCGGCCGCGGGGCCACCGGGTGGCCGGGAGCGGCTCGGCCGTCGAGATCCGCCTTGACGGCGACCGTACGGCCGGGCTCCAGGAGTGGAGCGGCGAGCAGGGGGTCACGCTCTTCACCACGCTGCTCACCGCCTGGCAGCTGGTGCTGCGCGAGCGCTCCGGCCAGGACGAGTTCGTCGTCGGCTCGACCTTCGGCCGACGTACGCCCGAGGCCGCGAACACCGTGGGCTTCCATGTCGCGCTGCTTCCGCTGCGGGCCTCGCTGAGAGGGACCATGTCCCTGACCGACGCCGTGCGGGCCACCCGGGACGCGCTGTTCGAGGCGGACGCGCGTCAACACGTGGACCTGGACGCGCTGATGACGGCACTCAACCCCGACCGGGGCAATCCGAGGCCGCTGATCACGGTGTCGGCGGACTTCGGCACCGATGCCCTAACCCGGATCCAACTCCCGGGCCTGCGCGCCCTGGAGGTCGACGGCGGCACCGAATCCTCGCCGCTCGAAATGGCGTTGATGGCGGTGCGGACCCGCGACGGGCTGCGCCTGCGGATCCGGTACGACGCGGACCTCTTCGACGCGGACACGGCCCGGGGCTACCTCGGCGACCTCGACCGTATCCTGCGGGCCGTGGCCGACGGCCGGACCCGGCTGGTACGGGACACAGCCGCCGTCCGCCCCGCGGCCGTCTCAGCCGCCAGGTCCCGAGCCGAAGTACTGCGCGCCGTCTGGAAGTCGGTCCTCCAGGTCGACAAGGTGGACGACGACGCCGACTTCTTCGACCTGGGGGGAAGCTCGATCGCCGCCATCAAGCTGGTCAACCGGGTGCGCGACGTGCTGCACGCCGACATCGCGCTGGACGACTTCTTCGCCGACGCGACCCTGGGCGCGATGACCCGCCGACTGGGCGGCGCGGACGCGGGTGAGGCGGTCGAGCGCGCGCCGGTCAGCGACCAGCAGGACCGGATGATCTCCGGGCACCGCTCCTTCCCGCAGCCCCAGATCTGGAACGTCCCGACCAGGATCCGGTTCAAGGGCGCCCTGGACCCGGAAGCCCTCCGCTCGGCGCTCACCGAGCTGGTGGCCCGGCATACCTCCCTGCGTACCCGCTACACCCAGGACGGCCAGGGAGCCTGGTGGCAGGAGGTGCAGGCCGCGCCACCGGTCCGCATACAGGTGGACGATCTCACACGCCTGGCGCCCGAGAAGCGGACCGAGCGCGCCGAGGGGCTGTGCCGCCGGACGGCCGCGACCCCGTTCGACATCACACTCCCGACGGTTCCCCGGATGCGGCTGCTGCGGCTCGCCGAGGACGAGTGGGTGCTGATGTTCGTACTGCACCACATCAGCGCCGACGGCTGGGCCCACTCGGTGCTGATGTCCGAGCTGGCGGCGCTCTACACGGCGGCAGCGGCTCATCTGCCCGCTGCCCTCGAGGCGCCCTCGTCACAGGCCACGGACTACGCCCGGCACCAGCTGGCGACCAGGGACCCGAAGGCCGAGGCCCGCCGCGCGGCGCACTGCGCGGCCTATCTGGAGGGCGCCCCGTGCCGCGTCGACGTCCCCACGGACCGGCCGAGACCCGAGAAGCTGAGCGGTGACGGCGATACCGTACGCGGCGTCATCCCCGGCGAAGTCCGGGCCGCGGTCGAGAAGTTCGCGGCTGCCGGACATGTGACCCCGTTCGCGGTCGCTGCGGCGGCACTCGGCGTCCACATCGCCCGGCTCTCCGGTCACAGCGATGTGCTGCTGAGCGTCCCCTACGTCAACCGGCAGGGCTCGCACACCGATTCACTGGTCGCGATGGTGACCACGGCCGTCATGGTCCGTGTCCGGGCCGACGCCGGGGGAAGCTTCGCCGACCTGGTGACCCGGACCGCCGCGGGCGCGCTGGGGGCCATGGCGAACGTCCTGCCCACCGCGCGCATCATGCGGGCGATGCGCGACGCAGGCGCCGACGAGGTCCCCGACCGTGTGCCCATCGTGCTCGCCTTCCAGAACTACGCCGACACCGAGATCGAGATTCCCGGTCTTGAGACCGAGGTCGAAGATCTCGCCCCGCCGGTGGCCCGGGCGGAACTGTGCTTCGGGATCACGCCGCGCCGCGATCCCGGCCTCGGCTACCGGACCTTCCTGGAGTACTCGACCGACCTGTGGAAGCGGGAGTCCGCCGAGGACATCCTCGCCTCCTACGTCACGTTGCTCCAGGACCTGTGCGCGCGGCCCGACCGGCGGCTCGCGACCCTCATCGACCCCCACGCAACGCCCAGGGAGGCGGACGCCGAATGACACCCCCCATGGAACACAGCCACACCGAGGACCTGCTCGCCTTCCTCAGCGACGGCTCCTCGCCCTACCACGTCGTCGCCGAGGCCGCGCGCCGGCTGGAGAAGGCCGGCTTCACCGAGCTGAGCGGGACCGCGGAGTGGACGGGGCGGACGGGAGGGAGTTTCCTCATCCGCGGCGGCGCCCTGATCGCCTGGTACGTCCCCGAAGGCGCACCTGCGCACGCGCCGTTCCGGATCCTGGGCGCGCACACCGACTCGCCCAACCTCCGTGTCAAGCCGACGCCCGACACCGGAAACGCGGGATGGCGGCAGATCGCGGTCGAGGTCTACGGCGGCGTTCCGCTCAACACCTGGCTCGACCGGGACCTGGGCATCTCCGGACGGCTCACCCTGCGGGACGGCACCTCGGCCCTGGTCAAGATCGATGAAGCGCTGTGCCGGGTGCCGCAGCTGGCCATCCACCTGGACCGCTCGGTCAACGACGGCCTGGCACTCGACCGGCAGCGCCAGATGCAGCCCGTGTGGTCCCTCGGCAGACCGGAGCAGGGCGCGCTGCTGCGCCGGATCGGGGACCACGCCGGTGTGGATCCGGCCCGGATCCTCGGCTGGGACCTGATGCTGCACGACATCCAGGCGCCCGGTCATCTGGGCGCGGAGCGTGAGTTCCTGGTGTCCTCCCGCCTCGACAACCTGGTGTCCGTCCACGCCGGGGTCACGGCGCTGACCTCGGCCGCCGACTTCTGGTCGAGGAACACCGCCCCGGACGGCCTGTTCCGGATACCGGTGCTCGCCGCCTTCGACCACGAGGAGGTGGGCAGCGGTTCCGAGGCCGGCGCGCAGAGCCCACTGCTGGAGCGGGTGCTGAGCCGCTCGGTCGCCGCGCGCGGCGGCGGCACCGAGGACTGGTCCCGGGCGCTCGCGGGCTCGCTCTGCGCATCGGCCGACATGGCGCACGCGGTGCACCCCAACTACACCGAGCTGCACGACCCGGACAACCATCCACTGCCGGGCGGCGGGCCCGTCGTGAAGGTCAACGTCAACCAGCGGTACGCCACCGACGGCACCGGCCTCGCCGCGTTCGCCGCGGCATGCGAGCGCGCCGATGTGCCCTGGCAGCGCTTCGTGTCCAACAACGCGATGCCCTGCGGC
Source organism: Streptomyces sp. NPDC047022 (assembly GCF_040644155.1). Classification (NCBI taxonomy): domain Bacteria; kingdom Bacillati; phylum Actinomycetota; class Actinomycetes; order Kitasatosporales; family Streptomycetaceae; genus Streptomyces; species Streptomyces sp. NPDC047022. The sequence continues at coordinate 28,593 of NZ_JBEYVV010000034.1, forward strand.
ACCTCGATCGGGCCCATCACCGCAGCGCGCCTGGGCGTGACGACTGTCGATGTGGGAGTGCCCGGCCTGTCCATGCACTCAGCGCGTGAGCTGGTCGGGGCCGACGATCCCGGATACCTGGCCCGGGCGCTCACCGAGCTGGTCACGGCCGGCTGACCTCACCGCATCCCTTCCGGGCCGCGCCCTCCCGGCGGCCCGCCCAACCACCGTTGCCGGGCGGCGGCCCGATGCCGCCCGGCAACCGGCGAACATCCCCTCAGGAGAGAGCGAGACGTGGTCCCACGTACTTTCACGCTCAAGGGCGCAGACCCGCGGGAAGCGGCGCTCCGCGTCCTGATCGTCCCGCACGCCGGTGCGGGGGCGGCCAGCGGCCGGGCCTTCGCCGACCACGCCCCCGCCCCCTGGATGGTGGCGACGGCCCGGCTGCCGGGAAGGGAGTCGCGCGTGAGGGAGAGCATCCCGCGGCTGCCCGGTCTGGTGGACGACGTGGTGGCCGTGATCCGCGCCCTGCCCGGCACGGCACCGCTGGTCGTGGTTGGTGTGTGCTCCGGTGCGGTCATCGCTCTCGAGGCCGTGCGCGCCGTACAGCGCGAGGGCGGCGGCTCGGTGGCGGGCCTCGTTGTGGTGTCGCAGTGGGCGGTGACGGAGAAGCCCGACCCGGATCGCCGCTCGGTGGGCGACACGGACGACACCGGCGAGATCCTGGAGATCCTCGAAGAATACGGCGGCGTACCCGAGTTGCTGGCAGGGAACGAGGAGATGCTCAGGCTGGCCCTGCCGCCCGTCGTCGCGGACATCCGGGCCGTCGAGGACTACTCGTCGGACCCGCACCCGCCGCTCGGCTGCCCGCTGCTCACCGTGTTCGGCGACGAGGACCCGCTCTGCCCCGAGGACCGGACCGCCGACTGGGCGATGTTCAGCGACAACACCCGCACGGTCTGGGTGCCGGGCGGGCACATGCTCCTGGCGGAGAGCCCCGCCCTGCTGGTGAACGCCCTCGCGGGCAACCTCGACCAGTTCGCCGTGCGACAGAGCCGGGTCCTGCGCACCGACCGCGAGGGGCACTCCCATGCCGATCGCCGCGGCTGACCCCGCGTACCGAATCGACGCCCTCCTGCTGGAGCGCTGGAATCGCGACCCCGGGCTTCCCGCGCTGATATCCGGCGAAACCGTCATCAGCATGGGCGAGTTGAAGGACCGGGTGCTGCGCGCCGCCGCCGCGCTGCGAGCCCGTGGTGTGGGAGCCGGGGACCGCGTCGTGGTCTATCATGAACGGTCCGCCGAATTCCTGGTGGCCATGCTCGGCGTGGTGTTCGCCGGTGCCGCCCACGCGGCCGTCGATGTCGATGAGCCGTTGCGGCGCACGCTCAGGACCGTGGACGACTGCGCCCCCAAGGCGGTGATGACCAGCTCCGCACTCAGCGGGCGGTTCTCGGACACGCGGTCCGGCACCCTCATCCTCACCGAAACCGAAACCGAAACCGAAACCGAGACCGGTATCGGGACCGAAACCGACCCCGGCACCGACTACGCCGCGCCGTTCCCGGTCGGCGGCTCGGCCGAGGACCCTGCCGTCGTCATCCACACCTCCGGCTCCACCGGCCGCCCCAAGGCATCCCTGATCAGCCATCGCGCCCTCGTCTCACGGCTGCTCGCCCTGCAGGGCACGCACCGCATGGACGAGCGCGACCGGATGATCCACCACACGGTGTGCAGCTTCGACATGTATCTCAGCGAGACCTACTGGCCGTTGCTCGCCGGTGCCACGGTCGTCATCGCCGCGCCGGGCCGCCAGCGCGACGCCGACCATCTCGCGGCGCTGATCCGGGACCACAGGATCACGACGTTCTACTGCGTCGTCTCCCTCCTCGAACTCTTTCTGCTGACCCGTGATCCGGCGGAGCGGTACGACGGAATCCGCCAGGTGCTCACCGGTGGCGAGCCGCTCGGCCCGGAGCTGGTCAAGCGCTTCTACGCACGCTCCTCCGCCTCGCTCACCAACCTCTACGGCCCCAGCGAGTGCACCATCTACTGCACGGCCTGGGTCTGCCCGCGCGATCCCGGCCTCGACACCGTGCTGATCGGTTCAGCCATCCAGGACACCGAGTTGTGGATCCTCGACGAGAACGGGTCCCTGGTGCCGGAGGGGGAGCCCGGAGAGCTCTGGATCGGCGGCGCCGGCCTGGCCCTCGGCTATCTGAAGCGGCCCGAGCTCACCGCCGAACGTTTCGTGGAGTCCCCCTCGGTGAGCCCGGGGAGCCGCCTCTACCGGTCGGGCGACCTGGTACGGGCCCGCCCCGACGGCGTCCTGGAGTTCCTCGGCCGTGTCGACCGCCAGGTGAAGATCCGTGGCATCCGTATCGAGCTCGGCGAGATCGAGGCCACCGTTTCCCGGGTCGCCGGCGTCCGGCAGGCAGCGGTCGTCGCGCACGGCTCCGGCATCGGGAAGCAGCTCGCCGCATACCTCGTACCGGAGGCGGCCGGGGATACGGAGGCTCTCGTGTCCACCGCACGCGAGACACTGCGTACTTGGCTCCCGCGCTCCATGGTGCCCACGGCCATCGAGGTGGTGGACGCGCTGCCGTTGACGGCGGGCGGCAAGCTGGACCGCCTGCTGCTGGAGGACCGGGCGGCTGAACGGACGGCGGAACCCGCCCCCGGGCGGAAGAGTCGCGCGACGGCCCTCCACGCTGCCGGAGACCTCGAAAGCGTGGTGTCCGAGGTGTGGTGCCGGGTGCTCGACGTGCCCGCCGTCCACGCCGACGACGACTTCTTCGACCTGGGAGGCAACTCCTTCCAGGTGCTCTCCGTCATCGAGGAACTCCGCGCGCGGCTGGGACTCCCCATTCCCCTGGCAGCACTGCTGCTGGAGCCCACCGCGGCCGCCTTCGCCGCCGAGCTGCGCCGCATCCTGGATCAGGAGTCCGCACGTTGAGCCCCACACGGAACAGCCGCCTCATCCGCTCCTTCGCCGACCTCGCACCGCACCGGTTCGACCCGAAACGTCCCGTGGTCACCCTGTTCAGCGGCGGACTGGACAGCAGCTATCTGCTCCTCAGGCTGGCGAAAGCCGGCTTCACCGGCATCCACGCCGTCAGCGTCGACCTCGGCGCGGGCGAGGACATGGACGAGCAGCGGCTCGTGGCCGAGCAGCTCTCCGTGCACCTGCATGTCATAGACGGACGGGACATGTTCGCCGAGGACCATGTCCGCCCGGCCATCGCCGCCCAGGCTATCTACCTCGGAACCCATCCCATCAGCTCCTCCCTCAGCAGACCCCTCATCGCCAAACTGGCCATGGACATCGCGACCGGCCTCGACGCCTGGGGAGTACTGCACACCGCCAACCGGTCGCAGAACACCCTGCGCAGACTCAACGGCGCGCTCGGACTCCTCGGCTGGAGCGGGTACTACGGCACCCCGTACGACCTCGATCCGGTCGGCCGCGAGCAGAAGTGCCGGGAACTGGAGGAGGCCGGGCTGGTCCATATGAGCAAGCGGATCGCCAGCATCGACGCCAACCTCTGGTGCCGTGAGTTCGAGTCCGGTGTGCTGGACGACCCCGAGGAGCACAGCGTTCCGGAGCACCTCTATCGGTGGAGCGTGCGGGACGAGACCGTCGCGGACGAGAGCGTCGAGATCGGTTTCGCCCAGGGAGTGCCCGTCACCGTCGACGGGACCCGCCTCCCGCTGCGGCGGATCGTGGACACCCTCAACCACCGGGCCGGCGCTCACGGCATCGGCCGCTACAGCGGACTCGAACATCTCTCCGGCGGCCAGAAGGTCCTCGAACTCCGCGAGATGCCCGCGGCCACGGTGCTGCTCGGGACCTACCGGCATCTGGAGACCGCGACCCTGGCGGCGGAGACCATACGGGAGAAGATGCACCTGGAGCAGATCTGGGTGCGTGAAGCGCTCGAGGGCCGCTGGTTCGGTGAACTGCGGGAAGCGGCTCAGTCGTTCATCGAGTCCTGCGCCTCGCGCGTCACCGGCACCGTGCGGTGGCGCCTGCGGCCCGGCACCTGCGAGACACAGTCGATCGTCGCCGGCTCGCCCCGCTATGTACGCGATCGTGAGGACTGGGAGCGCGAGTCGATCCGCCTCGGCGGCTGACCCCGGAGAAATCCCGGAGGCGCCGCCGCACCTCCTCCGGACCCGCATGCGCGAGGGTCGGCAAGACACGGCGGCACACCTCTGAGGACTGCAGGACTGCAGGACTGCAGGACCGGAGGACCGGAGGACCGGAGGACCGTCAGATGTTCCGGAACGTCTCGATCTGCGCGCCCACCGAGTTGAGGCGCTCGGCCAGGTCCTCGTAGCCGCGGTTGATGACATACACGTTGCGCAGCACGGACGTGCCCTCGGCCGCCATCATCGCCAGCAGTACGACCACCGCGGGCCGCAGCGCGGGCGGGCACATCATCTCGGCGGCGCGCCAGCGGGTCGGGCCCTCGACGAGCACGCGGTGGGGGTCCAGCAGCTGGAGGCGGCCACCGAGGCGGTTGAGGTCCGTCAGGTAGATGGCCCGGTTGTCGTACACCCAGTCGTGGATCAGTGTCTTGCCCTGCGCGGCGGCGGCGATGGCGGCGAAGAACGGGACGTTGTCGATGTTCAGGCCGGGGAACGGCATCGGGTGGATCTTGTCGATCGGCGCCTCCAGCTTGGAGGGCCGCACCGTGAGGTCCACCAGCCGGGTACGGCCGTTGTCGGCGACGTACTCGGTACCGCGGTCGTGATCGAGGCCCATCTCCTCCAGCACCGCGAGCTCGATCTCCAGGAACTCGATCGGCACCCGGCGCACCGTCAGCTCCGACTCGGTGACGACCGCGGCGGCCAGCAGGCTCATCGCCTCGACCGGGTCCTCGGAGGGGGAGTAGTCCACGTCGACGTCGATGTCCGGCACGCCGTGGACGGTCAGCGTGGTGGTGCCGATGCCTTCGACCTGGACGCCGAGCGCCTCCAGGAAGAAACAGAGGTCCTGCACCATGTAGTTGGAGGAGGCGTTGCGGATGACCGTGACCCCGTCGTGGCGGGCGGCGGCCAGCAGCGCGTTCTCGGTCACGGTGTCACCGCGCTCGGTCAGCACGATCGCCCGGTCGGGCGAGACGGACCGGTCCACCACGGCGTGGTAGGCCCCCTCGGTGGCGGTCACGTCGAGACCGAACCGGCGAAGCGCGATCATGTGCGGCTCGATGGTGCGCGTGCCGAGGTCGCAGCCGCCGGCGTACGGCAGCCTGAAGCGGTCCATACGGTGCAGCAGCGGCCCGAGGAACATGATGATGGAGCGCGTACGGCGGGCGGCCGCGGCGTCGATGGCGCTCATCTCGAGGTCGGCGGGCGGCACGATCTCCAGATCGACGCCGTCGTTGATCCAGCGGGTCCGCACACCGATCGAACCGAGCACCTCGAGGATGCGGTAGACCTCCTCGATGCGGGCGACCCGGCGCAGTACCGTGCGCCCCTTGTTGAGCAGCGAGGCGCACAGCAGGGCCACGCAGGCGTTCTTGCTCGTCTTCACATCGATGGCGCCGGACAGCCGACGGCCGCCGACCACCCGCAGATGCATGGGGCCCGCATAGCCCAGGGACACGATCTCACTGTCCAGGGCTTCACCGATTCGGGCGATCATCTCAAGACTGAGGTTTTGGTTGCCGCGCTCGATGCGGTTGACGGCACTCTGACTGGTGCCGAGCGCCTCGGCGAGCTGCGCCTGGGTCCAGCCACGGTGCTGCCTGGCGTCACGGATGAGCTTGCCGATACGTACGAGGTAGTCGTCTGACATGAGGCTGAGGCTATCTCAGATATGAGATGGCGCCTGCTGGGGGGTCTGTTCGGGTGAGTCACCTTCAGTGACGCCCGAGGGGGAGGAGGCGGTGACTCCGGAGGGCGTCCGGTCCCGCCGAACGCGGAGCACGAGCACGGTGAGGCCCGGCGCCCTGCCGCGTCACCGGTGCTGCGGGCGCCATTCGAAGAGCAGGATGGTCACGTCGTCCCGCAGTTGGTTGCGCTGGTAATCGAGGATGGCGTGGTTGAGCAGTCGCAACACCTCGGCCGGGAGCTGGCCGGCGGCGTTGGAGCGGATGATGAACTCGGTGAACCGGTCGAGGCCGAACTCCTCACCGTTCGCGTCGCGGGCCTCCACGACACCGTCGGTGTAGAGCAGGACGCAATCACCCGGTTCCAGTGTCGTCTCGTGGACCTGCCGGGCCCCGGGGGCGAGCGACCCGACCAGGCCGATCGGCGGCTGCGGGGGGCTGTCCAGCGCCCCGGCGAGCACCCGCTCGTCACGGATCAGCAGGGGCGGGGGATGGCCGCAATTGACCCAGCGCAGCACCCCCGTCTCGGCATCGAGCCGGCACAGCACGCCGGTGCAGAACTGGTCGGGCAGCCACCGGGCGAGCGCCTGGTCGACGGAGCCGACGATGTCCGCCAGGGTGCGGCCGCCACGGCGGGCTTCCCGCGCCGCCGCCATGGCGACCGACGTGGTCAGGCCGGCGGTCAGATCGTGCCCCATGGCGTCGAGGATCATGGTGTGCAGCACGTTCTTGATCACCGAGTGGTCGAAGGCGTCGCCGGCGACGTCGTACGCCGGTTCCAGCACGGCGGTCGAGACGCATCTTCTGCTGCCGACGGTGCTGGGCGGCAGGAAGGCCCGCAGCATCTCGGCGGGCAACCGCATGGTCGCGGTGCGGGTGCGGCCGGCGAGCCAGTCGCTGTAGGCGCGCTTGGAGGTGATCAGCATGGCGAACAGATGGGCCAGCATCCGGCTGCGGCGCATCCGCACCCCGTCGAGCGAGGCGGTCCGTACCGCCAGCACGCCCAGCCGCTCCGCACCGTCGACCAGAGGCATCCAGACGATCAGGCCGCTGTCGGCCTCGACCACCCGCGGGGAGACCGTGCGGTACGCCCAGCCGCCGCACGAGCGGTCCACCGGCAGCGGCTCCAGTTCCTCGTCGAGCGGGATGAGGATTCGCTGTTGCAGGTCGACGAGGTAGATCAGCGCGGTGTCCAGTCCGAGGGCCGAGGCGCACCGGTTCGCCAGGCCGGGCAGTTCCACCGGGAGGGCCGTCTGCGCCTCGATGATCAGCTCTTCCAGCCGAATCTCGTCGACGGCGGTGTCGGGACCGAAGGACTCGCGCGCTGGGTCCGACACGGGATCACCCCTTCCGTGCCCAGTCTCACACCGATCCCCCCTTCCCTCACGTCAGGCGGGACCGGCCCCGGGACGGACATGGGCAGCGGTGGACCCGGGCCGGACATGACCATCCGGCCCCCATGTACTAGAGTTATCTCGACATCGAGATATCTGCCGAGGCGCCCCGCAGCCGCCGGCCTGGTAAGGGATGCCTAACTTAGCCTTACCTTAGCTGATCGGCCGAACTGTCGTGGCGGCAGGATGCGGTGGTACGCGCACATCAATGAAGGAGACTGTCGTGTCGGCGAACAGCTTCGACGCCCGCAGCACGCTGCAGGTGGGCGACGAGTCGTACGAGATCTTCCGGCTGGACAAGGTGGAGGGCTCGGCCCGCCTGCCGTACAGCCTCAAGGTCCTGCTGGAGAACCTGCTCCGCACCGAGGACGGCGCGAACATCACCGCCGACCACATCCGTGCCCTCGGCGACTGGGACTCCCAGGCCCAGCCGTCGCAGGAGATCCAGTTCACGCCGGCCCGCGTGATCATGCAGGACTTCACCGGTGTTCCGTGTGTCGTGGACCTCGCGACCATGCGTGAGGCCGTGAAGGAGCTGGGCGGCGACCCCGCCAAGATCAACCCGCTGGCCCCGGCCGAGCTGGTCATCGACCACTCCGTGATCGCCGACAAGTTCGGCTCCCAGGACGCGTTCAAGCAGAACGTAGAGCTGGAGTACGGCCGCAACAAGGAGCGCTACCAGTTCCTGCGCTGGGGCCAGACCGCCTTCGACGAGTTCAAGGTCGTCCCGCCCGGCACCGGCATCGTCCACCAGGTGAACATCGAGCACCTGGCCCGTACGGTCATGGTCCGGGGTGGCCAGGCATACCCCGACACCCTCGTCGGCACCGACTCGCACACCACCATGGTCAACGGCCTCGGTGTCCTCGGCTGGGGCGTCGGCGGCATCGAGGCCGAGGCCGCGATGCTCGGCCAGCCGGTCTCCATGCTCATCCCGCGCGTCGTCGGCTTCAAGCTCACCGGTGAGCTGAAGCCCGGCACCACCGCCACCGACCTGGTGCTGACCATCACCGAGATGCTCCGCAAGCACGGTGTCGTCGGCAAGTTCGTGGAGTTCTACGGCGAGGGCGTGGCCGCCACCTCGCTCGCCAACCGCGCCACCATCGGCAACATGTCGCCGGAGTTCGGCTCCACCGCCGCGATCTTCCCGATCGACGGTGAGACCCTCAACTACCTGCGCCTGACCGGCCGTTCCGAGCAGCAGGTCGCGCTGGTCGAGGCGTACGCCAAGGAGCAGGGTCTGTGGCTGGACCCGCACGCCGAGCCGGACTTCTCCGAGAAGCTCGAGCTGGACCTGTCCACGGTCGTCCCCTCCATCGCCGGCCCGAAGCGCCCGCAGGACCGCATCGTCCTCGCGAACGCCGCCGAGCAGTTCAAGGTCGACGTGCGCAACTACGTCGACACCGTCGACGAGGCGGGCAAGGAGTCCTTCCCGGCCTCCGACGCGCCGGCCGCCACCAACGGCGTGCCGTCCAACCCGGTCCAGGTCACCGCCCCCGACGGCACGACCTACACGATCGACCACGGTGCGGTGACGGTCGCGGCCATCACCTCCTGCACCAACACCTCCAACCCGTACGTCATGGTCGCCGCCGCCCTGGTGGCCAAGAAGGCGGTCGAGAAGGGCCTGACCCGCAAGCCGTGGGTCAAGACCACCCTCGCCCCGGGCTCGAAGGTCGTCACCGACTACTTCGACAAGGCGGGCCTGACCCCGTACCTCGACAAGGTCGGCTTCAACCTCGTCGGCTACGGCTGCACCACCTGCATCGGCAACTCCGGCCCGCTGCCGGAGGAGGTCTCCAAGGCCGTCAACGACCACGACCTCGCGGTCACCTCGGTCCTGTCCGGCAACCGCAACTTCGAGGGCCGGATCAACCCCGACGTCAAGATGAACTACCTGGCGTCCCCGCCGCTGGTCGTCGCCTACGCCATCGCGGGCTCCATGAAGGTGGACATCACCAAGGACGCCCTGGGCACCGACCAGGACGGCAAGCCGGTCTTCCTGGCGGACATCTGGCCGGCCGAGGCCGAGGTCAACGACGTCGTCGCCAACGCCATCGGCGAGGACATGTTCAACAAGTCCTACCAGGACGTCTTCGCGGGCGACGCCCAGTGGCAGTCCCTGCCGATCCCGACCGGCAACACCTTCGAGTGGGACGCCGAGTCGACGTACGTCCGCAAGCCTCCGTACTTCGAGGGCATGGAGATGGAGCCGGCCCCGGTCACCGACATCGCCGGTGCCCGCGTGCTCGCCAAGCTGGGCGACTCGGTCACCACCGACCACATCTCCCCGGCCGGTGCCATCAAGGCCGACACCCCGGCCGGCAAGTACCTCACCGAGCACGGTGTGGAGCGTCGTGACTTCAACTCCTACGGCTCCCGCCGGGGCAACCACGAGGTCATGATCCGCGGTACGTTCGCCAACATCCGCCTGCGCAACCAGATCGCGCCGGGCACCGAGGGCGGCTACACCCGCGACTTCACCCGGTCCGCCGAAGGTGAAGACGGGGCGCCGGTGTCGTTCATCTACGACGCCTCGCGCAACTACATCGAGCAGGGCATCCCGCTGGTCGTCCTGGCCGGCAAGGAGTACGGCTCCGGCTCGTCCCGTGACTGGGCCGCCAAGGGCACCGCCCTGCTCGGCGTCAAGGCCGTCATCGCCGAGTCGTACGAGCGCATCCACCGCTCGAACCTCATCGGCATGGGCGTCCTGCCGCTGCAGTTCCCGGAGGGCCAGAGCGCCGAGGCCCTCGGCCTGACCGGTGAGGAGACCTTCTCCATCGCCGGTGTCACCGAGCTGAACGACGGCACGACGCCGCGCACGGTCAAGGTCACCACCGACTCGGGCGTCGAGTTCGACGCGGTCGTCCGCATCGACACCCCCGGTGAGGCCGACTACTACCGCAACGGCGGCATCATGCAGTACGTGCTGCGCAACCTGATCCGCAAGTAAGCGGTCCGGTAAGGCACTTGAGGGCCGTATCCCCGGCGGGGATACGGCCCTCGGACGTTGTGCGGCGACCTGGCCGGCAAGGCGGGGTCCTCTGCCTGCCGCGGCACTAGATCCATCCGGCGACCGTGGCGATGGCGAACGGCGCCGGTACCAACGTGGTCATCCCGAGCCACAGATTCATCGACCTGCCCTCCTGCCACGGCACGAGCACGTCCACCACCAGGATCATGCCGAGGACGAACGCGCTGCCGAGCACCGCGCCGAGGACCATGCTGACGGTGTGGTCCGCGGCGTCCCTGGCACAGCCGAACGCGTCGTAGCAGGGGAGCAGTGCGTACCTCGTCAGCAGCCAGCGCACGCACACGCCGGGAAGTATCGCGCCCAGACCGATGAAGAGGTTCGCCACCGCGGCCGACCACCAGGAACCGGCGATGGTCTTACCGCGGCCACCGTCCGCACCGGAACCCTGCACAGCCCGCCCTCTCCCCAATCGCTTCGTTCGTAGTGGTAGATGACCACCAGAGCACTAGGGTTGCCCCCGCGTGGGCGAGGACGGGCAACACCGCCCCGACGAGTGACGTTCCGTACCCATCGGGTTGCCGTGGGTTGCCATGGGTCGCTTCGGGAGCCCTGGCGGGCGGCGGGGTTCGTCGGGCGGGGGCTCCGGGCGGACCGGGTGGCAGGTGTGCGTGCCACCCGGTCCGCGAGCCGGACCGGCACGGGGGGAGAGAGCCGGACCGGGTGATTGATGGCTTGTGTCACCGATGGCGCTCGCGGCCGGTGGGGCAACGTTGTCCTAATGGTCTGTGCATGACTGTACTTCAGCGGTGGACAACGATGTCAAGGGCGTTCCTCCGTAAGACTGACAAGGCTGATACACGCTGTGTCAGGCCAGCAGCTCCACCTCCGCCAAGGTCGACTCCCCGCTCAGCACCAGCCGGTAGTGCGCGTACGAGCCCGGGTGCGGGACGGAGAACGCCCTGGTCTGCCGGTCCCAGGTGAAGCGTTCGCCCGAGCGCTCGTCGAGCGTCGTCCATTTCGTGCCGTCCCGGGATGCCTGGAGGGTCCAGCCGCCGGGGGCCTTCGTGTGGTCCGCCGGGGATGTCAGGGTGTACTGCACCGCCTTGGCCGGCCCGGTCACCGGCAGGTCGACGCTCGTCACCGTCGCCTCCGTGGCCGATGTGTCGTCGAAGAGCGCGCCGGCCCCCTTCAGCACGTCGGCGCGGGGCGAGGGCACCTTGTCGTCCTGGGTGATCGACACCGGTGCCGCGTTCTTCCCGGTGCCCCAGGACGACGGCCGCGGACCCATGTCGAAGTCCAGCTCCCCGCCCTTGGCCAGCAGCGCGTGCGGCAGGGACGTGGACGACCATCGCTTGCCGTTCACCGTCAGTCCCTGGACGTACACGTTCCCGGCGCTGTTGCGCGGGGCCTTGATCACCAGGTCCGCTCCGCTGTCCAGGTGCACGGTCGCCCTGGTGAACAGCGGCGACCCGATGGCGTACTCACCGCTGCCCATCACCAGCGGATAGAAGCCCAGCGCCGAGAAGACGTACCAGGCGGACTGCTCGCCGTTGTCCTCGTCTCCGATGTACCCCTGGCCGATCTCGCTGCCGGTGTAGAGGCGGGAGAGGACCTCGCGGACGCCGGCCTGCGCCTTCCAGGGCTCGCCCGCGGCGTCGTACATGTACAGGACGTGGTGCGCGACCTGGTTGGAGTGCCCGTACATGCCCATCCGGACATCGCGCGCCTCCGTCATCTCATGGATGACCTCGCCGTACGAGCCCGCGAACCGCGGTTCGGCCGTCTCAGGCGTCGCGAAGAAGGTGTCCAGCTTGTGCGCGAGCCCCGGACGCCCGCCGTACAGGTTCGCCAGGCCCCGGCTGTCCTGCGGGACCGTGAAGGCATAGCCCCAGCCGTTGGTCTCCGTGTAGTCGTAGCCCCACACCCGCGGGTCGTACGCCGAGGGGTCGAGCCGCCGGCCGCCGTGCCCGTCGCGGCCCTGGAAGAAGCCGATCCTGGAGTCGAAGAGGTCGACATAGTCCTGGGCGCGGTTGAGGAAGTACGCCGACTCCTCCTTGTAGCGCCTTTCTCCGGTCTTGGCGAACAGCGCCCGGCCCATCTTCGCGATGCCGTAGTCGTTGATGTAGCCCTCCATCGCCCACGACATGCCCTCGCGGGTGCCGGTGCTCGTGTAGCCGAGGAACGGCGAGGTGGTCATGCCCTTGCGCCCGACTCCGGCGGACGGCGGCACGACCGTCGCGTTCTTCACCGCCGCGTCGTAGGCCGTCCTGGCGTCGAACTTCACGCCTTTCACATAGGCGTCCGCGAACGCCACGTCCGAGGACGTGCCGGTCATCAGGTCCGCATAGCCGGGCGAGGACCATCGTGAGGTCCAGCCGCCGTCCTTGTACTGCTGCACGAAGCCGTCGGCCAGTTCACCGGCCTGCTTCGGCGTGAACAGGGAGTACGCGGGCCATGCCGTCCGATAGGTGTCCCAGAAGCCGTTGTTGACGTACACCTTGCCGTCGACGATCTTGGCTCCGGTGCGGGTGGGGGTGTCCGGGCCCTTCGGCGGGGAGAAGGACGAGGCGTACTTGTAGGCCGAACCCACCTTCTCGAAGCCCGAGTCGGGGTACAGGTACAGCCGGTAGAGCGAGGAGTACAGCGTCGTGAGCTGGTCCGCCGTCGCGCCCTCGACCTGGACCCTGCCGAGCAGCCCGTCCCAGGCCCGCTGGGCCCGGGCGCGCACCTGGCCGAAGGAGGTGCCGTCGGGGATCTCCTGGCGCAGATTGTCCTGGGCCTGGGCGGTGCTGATCAGAGAGGTGGCCAGACGCAGTGTCACCGTGTGACCGGCGCCCGGCTTGAAGCGCAGATAGCCCTTCACCCCGGAGGCCGCCCCGTCCGTCACGGGCGCGTCGAACCTGCCGTAGACGAACAGCCGCGTAGCGCCCGTCGACAGTGCGGACCTCACGTCCGAGAAGCCGGTGACGACGCCGTTCGCCTTGTCGAGCGTCAGCCCCGCCTGCTCGGTCACATTGTCGAAGATGACGCTCGCGTCGTCGCCGGGGTAGGTGAACCGCAGCACCGCCGCGTGGTCCGTGGGCGCCATCTCCGCCTTCAGGCCGTTCTCGAAGGTCACTCCGTAGTAGTACGGCCGTGCGGTCTCGTTCTCGTGCCGGAAGGACAGCGCCCGTGACGCCCGGCCGGTGTCGGGGGTGCCGGAGACGGCGGACGGCATCACCTGGAACGTCTGCCGGTCGCCCATCCAGGGACTCGGCTCATGACTGGCGCTGAACGCCTCGATGGTGGGCAGATTGTCCGCGTTGTTGGCCCGTGCGTAGTCGTACAGCCAGCTCAGCGAGCTCGCGTTGGTCACCGGCGTCCAGAAGTTGAAGCCGTGCGGGACGGCGGTCGCCGGGAAGTTGTTGCCGCGCGAGAACGAACCGCTGGAGTTGGTGCCGCGAGTGGTCACCGCGTAGTCGGACGGATGCGCCTGAGGCTTGTCGGGCGGCACGGTCTTCAGGACGATGTCGTCCAGCCAGCCCTGGAACTTGGCGGGACCCTTGGGCGAGTCGTACGCGACCAGGATCCGGTCCACGGTCTTGCCGGCCGCGACCGATCCGATCCGCGAGACGATGTTGTTCCACTGGTTCACGTACAGGCTCTTGGACGCGCCCTGGCCCTGCGGGGTCAGCGGGAAGCCGTGCTGGTCGAGCGCGCCGAGGGAGCTCAGATACGTGCCGTCGGTGAAGGCCAGGTCGACGGAGACGTTCGTGGCGTCGTAGTCACGGTCCCCGTCCGCCATCGCCGGGAAGACGCGGTACGACAGCTGGGTGTCCCGTCCGACGCTCACGTCGACGTCGAAGACCTTGTTGTAGGAGTACGCCCGCCCGTCCGCCGTGTGCCTGCCCGCGTACCACAGCGCCCGCTTGCCCGTGAAGCCCGCGCCCGTCTTGGCGGTCGGGGAGCCGGCGGGGCCGCGGTCCACCAGGGTGCGCATGTTCTTGGGTGCGGGCGTGGTGCCCCCGTCCATGGTGCCGTCCACGCCGGACGCCCGCTGCGAACCGTCCGCCGCCGTGTCCACGGTGTCCAGCCATGTGGGGGCCGTATCGCCCGGCTCGAACGACGAGGCGAACGCCTGATCGGCAACGGCCGCCCGCGCCGGCAGTGCCACCGCCGCGCCCTGGGTGGCCGGAAGCAAGGCGAAGACGGCCGCTGCCACGACCGCCGTAGGAGCCCGTCTGTGCCGAGATCTGTGCCGCATACGCAAGCACCCTCCCTGCGCCGTGAAAATATGGACAACGTTGTCAAGTTGGCCGCGCAGGGACCAGTAGGTCGTCAAGTGGTTCATGGTGTCAAGGGCGTTGGGTGTGGCATTCGGGCTCAATGCGGAGATACGGCCATTCTTGATGTTCCCCGGCGTGTGCCCGTCGCGGGTTGTTTCCGCGAGGTCTCAACTCGGAAAAGCGCGGCGCCAACCTTGCATTCGATCTTGCTCCATTGGCGGGAAGTGGACTATACCTGTCGGCGACCGGAGCGGCTGCCCTCTGCGTTTGCGGCAGCCGCAGACGGGCACGACTGGCAGGACCCGGGGGGAATCGGAAGACGGCCGTCCGTTCGACCGGAGTGCGGTGCGATCGAACGCCGTGCTGTCCCACTGAATCCCTCGTGCACGACCCGAGCTTCACCATCACCGCGGTGCCGGGGAGGATCCGGTTCACCGCCTGAGTCCTGGAGAAGGCGAGGACTTGAGCATGGGATCCACTTCCGGAGAGCGCGCAGAACCCGCAGGCGTAGGCCGCCGTGATCTGATCAAGCGGTCCGCCGCGCTCGGTCTGGTCTCCGTTCCCACGATGAGCTTCCTGTCCGCCTGCGCCAGCAGCGGAGGCGGCGGGAACGACAAGGCCAAGGCGGGCAAGAAGACCAAGCAGAACCCCCTCGGCGTCAACGAGAGCGCGCAGATGGAGTTCGTGCTCTTCGACGGCGGCTTCGGAAAGGAGTACGCCGAGGACGCGGTCAAGATCTACGAGAAGGACTTCCCCAAGGCGAAGGTCAAGTTCTCCGCCACACAGAAGATCCAGTCCACCCTCCAGCCCCGGTTCAACCAGGGAAATCCGCCGGACCTCATCGACAACTCCGGTGCCGAGCAGATGGACATGGGCGTTCTCGTCGGCAAGCAGCAGCTCGCCGACCTGACACCGCTCCTTGACGCGCCCTCGTTCGACGATCCCGCGAAGAAGGTCCGCGACACTTTGCGTCCGGGCATCGTCGAGATGGGGCAGTTCGACGGCAACCCCGTATGGATCATGTACTACGCCTACACGGTGTACGGCGTGTGGTACTCGCAGAAGCTCCTCGACTCGCTCGGCGAGAAGTACCCGGAGACCTGGGACGAGATGCTCAAGGTCTGCGAGAAGGCCAAGAAGAAGGGCATCGCGGGCTGGACGTACGCGGGCAAGTACCCGTACTACATCCCCTTCTCCCTGTATCCGATGATCGGCAAGGTCGGCGGTCGCGAGGTACTTGACGCCATTGACAACCTTGAGCCGAACGCCTGGAAGCATCCAGCCGTCAAGGCATGCTTCGAGGCGTACTACGAGCTGTACAAGAAGGGCTACATCCTCAAGGGCACTCCCGGGCTCGACCACATCCAGTCGCAGACCGCCTGGGCCAAGGGCAACGCGTTGTTCATCCCGAACGGCTCCTGGGTGGAGAACGAGTCCGCGAACGTCATCCCGGCCGACTTCGACCTCGCCGTCTCCGCGCCTTCGGGCATCGACGCCTCCGACAAGATGCCTTTCGGCACGATCTGGGCCTCCGGCGGCGAGCCTTTCATCGTCCCGGCCAAGGCGGCGAACCCGTACGGCGGTATGGAGCAGCTGCGCATCATGCTCAGCGAGGCGTCCTCGAAGAACTTCACCACCAAGGTCAAGTCGCTGACGGCATTCAACGGCGGCACCACGGGTATCAGTCTCACTCCGGGCCTCAAGTCCGGTGTCGCGGCGCTGGAGAAGGCGGGCAGCAATGTCCTGAACCCGCGTCTGCAGGACTGGTACGTGCAGCTGCAGAAGGAGAAGATCGGTGTGGCCGGCCTCGGCGAGATGATGGCCGGACGCCTCAGCCCGGCCGAGGCCGTCAAGAAGATCCAGGGCTTCGCCGACGAGGCCGCGAAGGACACGACGATCAAGCACTACAAGCACCAGTGAGGGACCGTCACCAGCGGTGGCCGCCGGCCCGTTTCACGGCTTCCAGGACCGGCGGCCAATCCCTCAGGCAGCAGCGGCGAGATCGGGGTCGGTAGTAATGCACCACGGCAAGTACCGGTTCATCGTGGGGTTCCTGGCGGTGCCCCTCGGGCTGTACGCGCTGTTCGTCGTATGGCCGTTCATCCAGTCCATCTACTACTCGTTCACGGACTGGACGGGCCTGAGCCCCGAATTCAAGATGGTGGGCTTCGACAACTACAAAAGGATGTTCCACGACGACATCTTCTGGAAGTCGCTGTGGCACAGCCTGCTGTTCGCGCTGCTGCTCCCGCTGGTGACGATCAGTCTGGCGCTGTTCTTCTCGTTCATGATCAATGTGGGCGGACGGCGCCGGAAGGGCGGACCGGTGATCACCGGTGTGCGCGGCTCGTCCTTCTACAAGATCGTCTACTTCTTCCCGCAGGTGCTCTCGATCGCCATCGTCGCGCTGCTGTTCGCTTTCGCGTACAACCCGGACAGCGGCGCGATCAACTCGCTGCTGCGCGGCATCGGGCTCGGGAGCATCCAGCCGCTGTGGCTCGGCGATCCGAGCCTCGCGCTGTGGTGTGTGATGGCGGTCCTCGTGTGGTCCACGGTCGGCTTCTTCGTGGTCCTCTTCTCCGCGGGCATGGCCTCCATCCCGGGGGACCTCTACGAGGCGGCGCTGCTCGACGGCGCGGGCCGCACCACGACGTTCTTCCGGATCACGCTGCCCCTGCTGTGGGACACCGTGCAGTCCGGCTGGGTGTACATGGGCATCCTGGCCCTGGGTGCCGAGTCGTTCGCGGTCGTACAGATCATGACGACCGGACCGGGCGGCCCCGACTACTCGACCACCGTCATGGTGCTGTACGTCTACCAGAAGGCGTTCCGTGACGGTCAGGCCGCCTACGCGACCACGATCGGTGTCGCCCTGCTCGTCGTGACGCTGCTCTTCGCGGCGATCGTGATGCGGCTCGGCCGGCGCGAGCGGGTGGAGTTCTGAGCATGCGCGGATCCGATCACATGGCTGGAGTCCTGATCGTGCGGCTGGAGATCTGATCATGAAGACGACCGAAACGCCCGCCCCTCTCCCGGCGGAATCCGGCTCCGCCGTCACCAGGACCGCGGCCCCCGCAAAGGGGCGGCCCCGCGAGAAGCGGGAGGGTGCCGTCCTCAATGTCTTCTCGCACGGCGTCCTCGTGCTGTGGGCGTTCATGGTGGTCCTGCCGCTGCTGTGGGCCGTGATGACATCCTTCAAGGACGACGACTCGATCTTCAGCTCACCCTGGGCGCTGCCGGACAAACTCCACTTCGACAACTGGGCACGGGCCTGGACCGACGCCAATATGAGCGACTATTTCCTCAACACCGTCCTGGTGGTGGGGGGGTCGCTCATCGGAACGCTGGTGCTGGGATCGATGGCGGCGTACGTCCTGGCCCGGTTCGACTTCCCCGGCAACCGGTTCATCTACTACCTGTTCGTGGGCGGCATGAGCTTTCCGATCATGCTGGCGCTGGTCCCGTTGTTCTATGTCGTGAACAACATGGGGCTGCTCAACACGATTCACGGTCTGATCCTGGTCTACATCGCCTATTCGCTGCCGTTCACGGTGTTCTTCCTGACGGCTTTCTTCCGCACGCTGCCGACCTCGGTGGCGGAAGCCGCGTTCGTGGACGGGGCCTCGCACACCCGCACGTTCTTCCAGATCATGCTCCCGATGGCGAAGCCGGGGCTGATCAGCGTGGGCATCTTCAACTTCCTGGGTCAGTGGAACCAGTACATGCTGCCCACGGTGCTGAACACCGACCCCGACAAGCACGTCCTGACACAGGGCCTGGTGCAGCTCGCCGCCAGTCAGGGCTACAAGGGCGACTGGTCCGGGCTCTTCGCGGGCCTGGTGATGGCGATGCTGCCGGTGCTCGCGGCGTACGTCGTCTTCCAGCGGCAGGTGGTGCAGGGGCTGACGGCGGGGGCCCTGAAGTAGCCAAGCCTTGAACCGGCCGAGTTCTTGAAGTATCGGCACCGGTGGAGTAGCCGCCCCTGTGCGCTTGGTCACAGTGCCCGGCGGGCGGGCTGGCCGCGCGCCGTTCCCGGCGGGGAGCGGCGCGCACACATGTGTCTGCCCTGCACGGATGTGCGCCCAGGGACCCGGATGCGGCTCAACCTCTTGACGGGAGGCAACCCGAACAGCTCAGCTTAGAGTTCACTAGTTGGACATAGGCGGGGCCTCATCGAGGCGGCCCCGTTCTCAGGAGGTCGTCGTGGAGACTCCAGGGTCGCAGTCGTCGCTGCACCGAGCCAACCTGGAGCGGGTCGTACGCGCCGTGCGGCTGGCAGGATCCCTCACCCAGGCGGAGATCGCGAGGACGACGGGCCTGTCCGCGGCCACGGTCTCCAACATCGTGCGGGAGCTCAAGGACAGCGGAACCGTCGAGGTCACGCCCACATCGGCGGGTGGCCGAAGGGCCCGCAGCGTCTCCCTGAGCGGTGACGCCGGGATCGTCATCGGCGTCGACTTCGGGCACACGCATCTGCGCGTGGCGATCGGCAACCTCGCCCATCAGGTGCTCGCCGAGGAGTCGGAGCCGCTGGATGTGGACTCCTCCGCCGCGCAGGGCTTCGACCGGGCGGAACGGCTGGTCAGCAGGCTGATCGAGGCGACCGGGGTGAACCGCTCCAAGGTCGCGGGCGTGGGTCTTGGCGTGCCCGGTCCGATCGATGTGGAGTCGGGCACGCTGGGGTCCACGTCGATCCTGCCGGGCTGGACCGGGGCCAAGCCCGCCGAGGAGCTGCGGGGGCGGCTCGGCGTGCCGGTGTACGTGGACAACGACGCCAACCTCGGAGCCCTCGGCGAACTGGTCTGGGGCAGTGGCCGAGGGGTCAGGGACCTGGCGTACATCAAGGTCGCGAGCGGTGTCGGCGCAGGTCTGGTGATCGAGGGCAAGATCTACCGGGGGCCCGGCGGAACCGCCGGGGAGATCGGGCACATCACCCTCGACGAATCCGGTCCTGTCTGCCGCTGCGGCAACCGCGGCTGCCTGGAGACGTTCGCGGCGGCGCGCTACGTCCTGCCGCTGCTCCAGTCCAGCCACGGCACCGATCTGACCATGGAAGGCGTCGTCAGGCTGGCGCGGGACGGCGATCCGGGCTGCCGCCGGGTGATCGCCGACGTCGGCCGGCACATCGGCAGCGGTGTCGCCAACCTCTGCAATCTGCTGAACCCGAGCCGGGTGGTCCTCGGCGGTGACCTCGCCGAGGCCGGAGAGCTGGTCCTGGCGCCCATCAGGGAGTCCGTCGGCCGGTACGCGATCCCCAGCGCGGCCCGCCAGCTGTCGGTGCTTCCAGGGGCGCTCGGGGGCCGCGCCGAGGTGCTCGGAGCGCTTGCTCTCGCCCTCAATGAGATGGGCGATTCGACCCTTCTTGAGGGGAATGCCCCCGCGGCCGTGCCCGCCTTCACTTAGAGAACGGATGGCATCGTTGCCAACCCGTTAAGGATTTACTTCTTGACCTCGCACGTGTGGCCGAGTTGACTTCCAGCCACCTCGGCCGCAACGTCGCGGCCTCGTCAGGGAGGTTTGTGAAGTGAACACGCGTATGCGTCGTGCGGCCTTCGCCGTTGCTGCTGGTGCCATGGCCGTCTCGCTGGCCGCATGCGGCAGCGCCAAGGAGTCCGGCGGCGGCTCCAAGTCCTCGTCCAGCGCCAAGGCGGGCGACGACATCAAGGTCGGTCTGCTTCTCCCCGAGAACCAGACCGCGCGTTACGAGAAGTTCGACCGCCCCTTGATCGAGAAGAAGGTCAAGGAGCTCACGAACGGCAAGGGCACGGTCGTCTACGCCAACGCCAAGCAGGACGCCAGCCTGCAGAACCAGCAGGTCGAGACCATGATCACCAACAAGGTGAACGTGCTCATCGTCGACGCGGTGGACTCCGCGGCCATCCAGAGCTCGGTCCAGAAGGCCAAGGACGCCGGTATCCCGGTCGTCGCCTACGACCGTCTCGCGCAGGGCCCGATCAGCGCCTACACCTCGTTCGACAACAAGACCGTCGGCAAGACCCAGGGCGAGGCCCTCCTCAAGGCGCTCGGCTCCAAGGCCAAGTCCGGCAAGATCGTCATGATGAACGGCTCCGTCACCGACCCGAACGCCGCGCAGTTCAAGGCGGGCGCCCACGAGGTGCTCGACGGCAAGGTGAACATCGGCAAGGAGTACGACACCAAGGACTGGAAGCCGGAGAACGCCAACTCCAACATGGAGGGCGCCATCACGGCCATCGGCAAGCAGAACATCGTCGGCGTCTACTCCGCCAACGACGGCATGGCCGGCGGTATCATCACCGCCCTCAAGGCCGCCGGCATCTCCAACGTCCCGGTGACCGGCCAGGACGCGGAGCTCGCGGGTGTGCAGCGCATCGTCGCCGGTGAGCAGTACATGAGCGTCTACAAGCCGTACGCCCCCGAGGCCGACGCCGCCGCCGAGATGGCCGTGGACCTCGCCCAGGGCAAGGCGCTCGACTCCGTCGCCAAGGACAAGGTCGACAGCCCGACCACCAAGCAGGTCCCGTCGGTCCTGGTCGCGGTCCAGTCGCTGACCAAGGACAACATCAAGGACACCGTCATCAAGGACGGCGTCTACACGATCCCCGACATCTGCACCGCGCAGTACAAGGCGGCCTGCGACAAGATCGGCCTGAAGTAATACCCACCCAGTCCTTTCCCCGTAAGGGAATTCGTTCTTGAATTCCCTTACGGGACTGGCGATCAAGGCTCCTCCGGCGCCCCGCACTCACCAGCCCCGCAAGCTCGTTGCGGGGCGCCGGACGGAACATCCCCCAAACTTCTGCACAACCTCCCGCCGGGTCAGGCGGCGAAGGAGTTGGTTCACGTGTCCGCTACGCCCGTGCTGGCGTTGCGCGGGGTCTCCAAGCGGTTCGGTGCCGTTCAGGCGCTCACCGACGTAGAGCTTGAGGTCCACGCCGGTGAGGTGGTCGCCCTCGTGGGCGACAACGGTGCCGGAAAGTCCACGCTGGTCAAGACGATCGCCGGCGTGCACCCCATCGATGAGGGTGTCATCGAGTGGGACGGCAAGGCCGTACAGATCAACAAGCCGCACGACGCCCAGAGCCTGGGCATCGCGACGGTGTACCAGGACCTCGCCCTGTGCGACAACATCGACGTCGTCGGCAACCTCTACCTGGGCCGGGAGCTGCGCAGGTTCGGTGTCCTGGACGAGGTCGAGATGGAGCGCCGGTCGCGTGAGCTGCTCGACACGCTGTCGATCCGCATCCCCAGCGTCCGCATTCCGATCGCCTCGCTCTCCGGCGGTCAGCGCCAGGTCGTGGCCATCGCCCGCTCCATGCTCGGCGAGCCCAAGCTGGTCATCCTCGACGAGCCCACCGCCGCCCTCGGCGTCGAGCAGACCGCCCAGGTCCTCGACCTCGTGGAGCGGCTGCGTGAGCGTGGTCACGCCGTCATCCTCATCAGCCACAACATGGCCGATGTGAAGGCCGTCGCGGACAAGGTGGCGGTGCTGCGCCTGGGCCGCAACAACGGTGTCTTCGAGGTCAAGACGACCTCGCAGGAAGAGATCATCTCCGCCATCACCGGCGCCACGGACAACGCCGTGACCCGTCGTGCGGCGCGCAGCAATGGGGAGATCAAGAAGTGAGCATCGACAAGACCTCCACGCCCCCCGAGGACACCGTCGTGGAGAACACCGAGGCCGCCGCGAAGGCGGTCACCGCGGTCGACCCCCGGCTGCTGGTGCGCGAACAGGGCTTCGCGGGCTACATCACCGAGTTCAAGCGCAAGATGAAGGCCGGTGACCTGGGCTCGATCCCCGTCGTCCTGGGCCTGGTGATCATCTGGATCATCTTCCAGAGCCTGAACTCGAACTTCCTCACCGCGGGCAACCTCTCCGACATCTCCGTCGCCATGGTCGGCACGGGCCTGATCGCCGTCGGCATCGTCTTCGTGCTGCTGCTCGGTGAGATCGACCTGTCGGTCGGCTCGGTGTCCGGTGTTGCGGGCGCCGCCTTCGCGGTGCTGAACATCACGCATGGCATGAACGAGGTACTGGCCTTCGTGCTGGCCATCCTCACCGGTACGGTCGCCGGAGCCCTCCACGGCTTCGTCTTCGCGAAGATCGGCGTACCGGCGTTCGCCGTGACCCTGGCCGGTCTGCTGTTCTGGAACGGCTTCATGCTCCAGATCCTGGGCGACAGCGGCACGATCAACCTGAACAGCGACGGCCTGGTGGCCAAGCTGACGACGTACTACTTCTCCGACGTGGCCGCCTCCTACGGGCTCGCGCTCGCGGTGACCGTGCTGTACTTCGTCAGCTCCTTCTTCGGCAACAAGCGGCGCGAGGTCGCCGGTGTGCCGTCCCGGCCGCTGAGCGAGACGATCCTGCGGACGGCGCTGCTGGCGATCCTCGCGTTCGCCGTGGCCGTCATCTACAACCAGTACAAGGGCCTCCCGCTCGCTGTGGTGATCTTCATCGGCATGCTGCTGGTCACCGACTTCGTCCTGCGCCGCACCGCGTACGGCCGGAAGATCTTCGCGCTCGGCGGCAGCGTCGAGGCGTCCCGCCGTGCCGGTATCAACGTGGCCATGGTCCGGATCTCGGTCTTCGCGATCTCCGGCACCTTCGCCGCGCTCGGCGGCCTGTTCATCGCCTCGAAGATCGCCTCCGCCAACCAGGGCGCAGGCGGCGGTGACCTGCTGATGAACGCGATCGCCGCGGCCGTCATCGGCGGTACGTCGCTCTTCGGTGGCCGGGGCCGCACGTGGAACGCGCTGCTCGGTGTGCTCGTGATCGTGTCGATCCAGTACGGCCTTGCCCTCGAGGGCATCGCCTCGCCGGTTCAGTACATGATCACCGGTGGTGTTCTGCTGGCGACCGTCGTCATCGACGCGGTGACGCGCAAGACGCAGAAGACCGCGGGACGGGCGTAGCCACCGGCCACTCGCCGTGGGGGCGCGGGCGATCTGCCCGCTGCCGGTCCGAGGTGGCCGGCGGCCCCCAGGCGGCGAATCCGCATATCGGTAGTGCCCCGTGCCCCTGAGGGGCGCTGCGCCCCCACATCCTGACCTGTGCCCGGTGCCCTTGGCGGCGCCGGGCACTGTCACGTGGTGGGCCGTACAAGATCCGCAGGAGCGGAACATTAGACTCGACAGGCCCGGCAAGCTCGAAACAGCTCAACGCAAGGAGGCACGGGTGCCGCTGCTGACCCGCATCACGGGACCGCGCGATCTGGACCGGCTCAGCCTGGAGGAGCTGGACCAGCTGGCCGAGGAGATCCGGACCTTCCTCGTCGGGGCTGTCTCCAAGACCGGCGGCCACCTCGGCCCCAACCTCGGCGTGGTCGAGCTCACCATCGCCCTGCACCGCGTCTTCGACTCGCCCAGGGACAAGGTCCTCTTCGACACGGGGCACCAGGCCTACGTCCACAAGCTGCTCACCGGGCGTCAGGACTTCTCGAAGCTGCGCGCCAAGGGCGGTCTGTCCGGCTACCCCTCACGCGCCGAGTCCGAGCACGACATCATCGAGAACTCGCACGCCTCCACGGTCCTCGGCTGGGCCGACGGCCTCGCCAAGGCCAACCAGCTGCTCGAACGCGACAGCCACGTCGTCGCCGTCATCGGTGATGGCGCCCTCACCGGCGGCATGGCCTGGGAGGCGCTCAACAACATCGCCGACGCCAAGGACCGTCCGCTCGTCATCGTCGTCAACGACAACGAGCGCTCGTACTCTCCCACCATCGGCGGCCTCGCCAACCACCTGGCCACCCTGCGCACCACGGACGGCTACGAGAAGTTCCTGGCCCGCACCAGGGAGGTGCTGGAGCGCACGCCGGTCGTCGGCAAGCCGCTCTACGAGACCCTGCACGGCGCCAAGAAGGGCCTGAAGGACTTCATCGCCCCGCAGGGCATGTTCGAGGACCTGGGCCTCAAGTACGTCGGCCCGATCGACGGGCACAACATCGAGGCCCTGGAGTCCGCCCTGGCCCGTGCCAAGCGGTTCGGCGGCCCGGTCATCGTGCACTGCCTCACCGAGAAGGGCCGCGGCTACCGGCCCGCCGTCGAGGACGAGGCCGACCGCTTCCACGCCGTCGGCGTCATCCACCCCGACACCGGCCTGCCCATCAAGGCCGCCGCCGCGAGCTGGACCTCCGTCTTCGGCGACGAGATGGTCAAGCTCGGCCGGGAGCGCGAGGACATCGTCGCCATCACCGCGGCGATGCTGCACCCCGTGGGCCTGAAGAAATTCGCGGACGCCTTCCCGAACCGGATCTACGACGTAGGCATCGCCGAGCAGCACGCCGCGGTCTCCGCCGCCGGCCTCGCGACCGGCGGCGTGCACCCGGTGTTCGCGGTGTACGCGACGTTCCTCAACCGCGCCTTCGACCAGGTCCTCATGGATGTCGCCCTGCACAAGTGCGGTGTGACCTTCGTGCTCGACCGGGCCGGTGTCACCGGCGACGACGGCGCCTCGCACAACGGCATGTGGGACATGTCGATGCTCCAGGTCGTGCCGGGCCTCAGGCTCGCCGCGCCGCGCGACGCCGAACAGCTGCGCGCCCAGCTGCGCGAGGCCGTCGACGTGGACGACGCGCCGACCGTGCTGCGCTACTCCAAGGGCGTCGTCGGACCCGCCGTCCCCGCGGTCGCCACCGTCGGCGGCATGGACGTACTGCGCAAGGCGGACGCCCCGGTACCGAACGTGCTGCTGGTCTCCGTCGGCGCGCTCGCGCCCATGTGCCTGGAGATCGCAGACCTCCTCGACAAGCAGGGCATCTCCACCACCGTCGTCGACCCCCGCTGGGTCAAGCCGGTCGACGAGGCGCTCGCCCCGCTCGCCGCGCAGCACCGCGTGGTCGTCACCGTCGAGGACAACTCGCGTGTCGGCGGTGTCGGTTCGGCGATCGCGCAGGCCCTGCGGGACGCGGGTGTCGACGTACCGCTGCGGGACTTCGGCATCCCGCCGCGCTTCCTTGACCACGCCCTGCGCAAGGAGGTCATGGCGGAGATCGGCCTGACCGCCCCGGACATCGCCCGCCAGGTCACCGGCCTCGTCGCCAAGCTCGACGGCCGGTTCGACGACCGTACGGGCATCGCCGAGGCCGCTGACCCGGTGGACTCCGCGCGCGACTGACGCGGCGTGGACGACGTGCCCGACTGACGCGACCGAACGGCCCGAATGGTCGTTCCTGGGCCGGTTTCTCCATCATTACGGTGGCGAAACCGGCCCATTTGCGTGAATCCGCCTGCGGCGGGGCATACGGATTACGCCCCCTCCCGATCATGTCGGGGACGACGAGCGTGGGAGGTACGCCGTGATCAGCACTCTCTTCCGGGCGAAGAACGTCGAGCAGTCGATCCGGGACACCGAGGAACCCGAACACGCGCTCAAGAAGACCCTCTCCGCCCTCGACCTGACCGTATTCGGCATCGGTGTCATCATCGGCACCGGCATCTTCGTGCTGACCGGCAAGGTCGCCAAGGAGAACGCGGGCCCGGCCGTCTCCCTGTCCTTCGTGATCGCCGGCGTCGTCTGCGCGCTTGCCGCGCTCTGCTACGCGGAGTTCGCCTCGACGGTCCCGGTCGCGGGAAGCGCGTACACGTTCTCGTACGCCACCCTCGGCGAGCTGCCCGCCTGGATCATCGGCTGGGACCTGGTCCTGGAGTTCGCCCTGGGCACGGCGGTCGTGGCCGTCGGGTGGTCCGGCTACCTCCGCTCCCTGCTGGACAATGCGGGCTGGCATCTTCCCGGTTATCTCAGCGGCCGGGACGGCGCGCACGGGTTCGGCTTCGACATCCTCGCCGCGGCGCTCGTCCTGGTGCTCACCGCCATCCTCGTCGTGGGCGTCAAGCTCTCCGCTCGGGTCACCCAACTCGTCGTCGCGATCAAGGTGACCGTGGTGC
Organism: Streptomyces sp. NPDC047022; assembly: GCF_040644155.1. Taxonomy (NCBI): domain Bacteria; kingdom Bacillati; phylum Actinomycetota; class Actinomycetes; order Kitasatosporales; family Streptomycetaceae; genus Streptomyces; species Streptomyces sp. NPDC047022. The sequence goes on from NZ_JBEYVV010000034.1 coordinate 54,907, forward strand.
TGATCGTGATCATCGCGGGTGCCTTCTTCATCAGCGGTGCCAACTACGCGCCGTTCGTTCCCAAGCCGCAGCCGGTGGCGGCGGAAGGCTCCCTCAGCGGCCCGCTGGTGCAGTTGATGTTCGGCTGGACACCGTCGAACTACGGGGTCCTCGGCATCTTCACGGCGGCGTCCGTCGTCTTCTTCGCCTTCATCGGTTTCGACATCGTGGCGACGACGGCCGAGGAGACCAGGAACCCCCAGCGCGACATGCCGCGCGGCATCCTCGGGTCCCTGCTCGTGTGCACGCTGCTGTATGTCGCGGTGTCGATCGTGGTCACCGGGATGGAGCACTACTCGAAGCTGTCCGTGGACGCGCCGCTCGCCGACGCCTTCAAGGCCATCGGGCACCCCTGGTACGCCGGGGTGATCAGCTTCGGTGCGGCGGTCGGCCTGACGACCGTCTGCATGATCCTGCTGCTCGGCCAGACCCGGATCTTCTTCGCGATGAGCCGCGACGGGCTGCTGCCGCGCTTCTTCTCCCATGTCCACCCACGGTTCAAGACCCCGCACCGGCCGACCGTGCTGCTCGGCGTGGTCATCGCCGTCATCGCGGGCTTCACCAGCCTGAGCGAACTCGCGGCACTGGTGAACATCGGCACGCTGTTCGCGTTCGTGGTGGTCGCGATCGGCGTGGTCATCCTGCGCAGGACGCGGCCGGACCTGCCGCGCTCGTTCCGCACGCCGTTCGTGCCGGTCCTTCCGATCGTGTCGGTGGGCGCCTCGCTGTGGCTGATGCTGAACCTGCCGACGGTGACATGGCTGCGGTTCGCGGGCTGGCTGCTCGTCGGGTTCGTCCTGTACTTCCTCTACGGCCGCACGCACAGCCGGCTGGCCCGGCGCGAGGGGGCCGTGACGGGAGACGTCCCGCGGCCACCCGCGGGCAGCACTCCGTAGCCGTAGCCGTAGCCGTAGCCGTAGCCGTAGCCACGGCCGTCGGCGCTCAGCGGAGCACCGCGCGCGGGCCGGTCACCTCCGCGCCCAGTGCGGTCACCCGGTGCCGCAGCCCGCGGTCCGCGGTGACGACCAGACAGGGACGGTCCCCGGCGGCTGCCGTGAGTTCCACGATGCGGTCGTCACCGCTGCCGGGCGCGTCCTCGACTCGTACCCCTGGCACGGAGGGCACGCCCCGGGCCGCGCCCTCGACCACCAGAACCAGATCCACCGGTCCGGGCAGACCGGCGACGCCGGACATCGCACAGGGAACCAGCCGGTTCCGCAGCCTCTCGGCGGCGCCGCGCCGGTCGCGCCACCAGCCGTCCGGCACGGACCCGACGACGTTCGCGCCGTCCACGATGACCAGGGGCAGGACCGGGCCCGGTGCGTGCGGGGTGTCCGGGGTGTTCGCGGCGTCCGTCATATCTGCCATGGTCCCCCGGCTCACGGTGTCGCGGTGGACGCGGCCCATCCGCGGGTGATCTCGTCGATGGCGGTGACCGCCCGCTCGGCGGGCCGTCCGCCGGCGCGCACCGTCGGGGAGAGCTCGACATGCAGGAAGGGCACGTGGTCGGCGGCGGCGGCGTGGCCCTCCACGTTCTCGGTGCCTTCAAGCGGGCAGGACCGTGCCCACGCCCGGCACACCGAGAAGTCGTGTGCGCGCAGGGCGTCCGCGAGCCTGAGGCCGTCCTGGCGGCCCGCCGTCCCGGTACCGGTGGAGGCGACCACGTCGTAGCCGGGGACGGCGGAGGCGGCGAAGCCATGGAGCTGGATGCCCGGCATCCCGCGGCGGGCCAGCTCGTCGCAGACGGCGCTGAAGACGGTGTCCTCGCGATGCGCGACGTCCGCGGAGTTCCCGACCCCGGCTTTGCGATGTGCTCCCGCGATGATCAGGACGCCGCCGGGGGAGCCACGCAGAACCTGCACGCCCAACTGCTCCGTGCCCCGGTCGAAAACGGGGTGCGGTACCTGCACCGACCATCCGGGGCGGTGGTCCAGATCGAGGTAGACCCGGCCCCAGCCGCGGGGTGCCACGGCGTCGTCCGTGCGGTCGGCCACCTCCGCGAAGTGGCGTCCGGAAACCTGGTCGGTGATGTTGCGCAGGATGAAGTCCCTTTGTGAAAGCTGCTGTTCAGCCTGCCGGCGGTGTCCGTCGAGCAGCAGTCCGACCGCGTCGGCGATCGCTTGGCGGTCGTCCTGGCTCGGCCGCCGGTAGCCGTGGCCGGGTCCGAACCGGCTCGTGTAGTCCGCCACCGTGCGTGCCAGGTCGATCTGCCCGGGGCGCACGGGGGCGGGCCTGGCGGCGGTCCCGCGGGAACCGTGGACCAGCGTCGTGAGCGCGCCGGCGAGACCGGCGGCAACCAGCAGGACTATTGCGATCGTTATCGTACGCGGACGGGTCGCTCTCATGGTTGTATCAAGATATCCCGGTGAATAGACGCCTCAGCCGCGCCCTGCTGACATTGTTGACCCCGCTCTCCCTCGTCGCCGTCTCCGGCTGCGGCCTTCTCTCCGACGACGCGAAGGCGCAGGGGGGCGGGCGCTCCTTCACGGTCGCCGCCGCCGGCGACATCCTGATGCATCCCGAGCTGGTCGACCAGGCGCGCAAGGACGCGAAGCGTACCGGCAAGGGTGTGGAGGGGCTGGACTTCGGGCCGATGATGGCCGGCATCAAGCCGGTGATCAGCAAGGCCGACCTGGCGATCTGCCACTTCGAGCCGGTCATGGGCACACCCCGGGGGCCCTTCGAGGGCTTCCCGGACTTCCAGGTGCCGCCGCAGACCGCGAAGACGATCAAGGACGTCGGCTACGACACCTGCTCCACCGCCTCGAACCACACCCTCGACCACGGTTACGAGGGCGTGAAGCGCACCCTGGACGCGCTCGACGCCGCGGGCCTCAAGCACACGGGCTCCTTCCGGACCCAGAAGGAAGCGCTCACGCCGCTGATCATGGACGTCAAGGGCGTCAAGGTCGCGCAGATCTCCTTCGCGTACGGCTTCAACGAGCCGCACACGCTGCCCAAGGACAAGCCCTGGCTCGCCAACCAGCAGGACCTCGGCAGGATCAAGGCCGCCGAGCAGCGCGCCCGCAAGGCCGGTGCCGAAGTGGTGATCCTCTCTCTGCACTGGGGACGCGAGCACCATCCCGAACCCTCCGGCTCCCAGATCTCATTCGCCCGCGAGATCGCCCGGCACACCGGCATCAATCTGGTCATCGGCCACCACGCGCACGTCGTGGAACCGATGGAGAAGGTCGACGGGACCTGGATCACCTACGGCCTGGGCAATCAGATCGCCCGGCACGAGGTGCCCACGGGGCTGACCGAGGAGGGCGTGATCGCCTGGTTCACGTTCACCGAGCACGGCAAGGGAGTCTGGGAGGTCCAGCCCCGCTACGAGCCGACGCTGCTGATGATCCCGCCGGACGCCGAGAACGCCCGGGACGGCGGGACGGCCGCCTACACCGACGACGACGTGCGGGACTACCGCCTGCTGGACGTGGCGGCCGCGCTCCGGGACGACCATGACCTCACGAGCGCCCAGCGGGCCCGGCTGCGGTTCGCCTTCGAACGCACCGAAGGCACGCTGCTCAACCGTCGCGCGGCCAAGGACGGCCTCGAGCCGCTGACGCCATTGCCCGAGTAGGCGACGCTTTTGCTCCGTATTGTCGGAGGTTAACGCGATGTTGCGCAGATCACCTCCGACTTACTGCAACTTCACCTGCGCCTTACATGTCTGAGGTTTCCGGGCGTGCTCTTACCCGAGGTGTGCCCGGAAACCCCGTTCATGAGAGGACCGTCCTGTGGCGTCACCGCCCACGGCGCGACAGCACCGAGCCAGACGTCGAGCCGACATGTCGCTGATCGGTGGCATCCGCCCGCCGATCGCGGTCCTTTCGGTGCTCCTGCTGACGCTCGCCGGTGTCACGGCACTGGTGCTGGGCCGGGTCGACAACGCCAAGGTGCCGAAGGCGGTGCTGACGTCCCAGCAGCACTTCGCCGAGGACGGCGCCATCGCGCTGCGCGCCTCCATCGACGAGTCCGTCACCGACGTCACCCGGTCCGCCACGCTGTTCAGCGCCGGGCAGCCGGTGTCCGGCGACGCCGTCCTGGACAAGCTCGGCAGCACTTACCAGAAGTGGGTCGGCACCGCCGTCGTCGAGATCAGCACCGGCAAGCTGGTCGCGGCCCGCGGTGAGGCGGTGCCGCCGGCCTCCGCGGACACCTCCGCCCTCGCCGGCGAGAACGGACTGGCACCGCGCATGGTGCGGCTCGACAACGGCGAGGCGCGGCTGCTCACCTTCGGCCTGCTGAGCTGGCCGGGCAGACCGCAGCTGCTGCTCGTGGCCTCCAGCAGCCTGAAGTTCCCCGGCATCAGCATCGGTCAGTTCCGCTCCATCGCCGTGGTGGACCGCACCGGCGCGATCCTCAGCAGCGACGGCATCCCCACGCCCGAGCAGGTGAGCAACAGCCTGGACCGCAAGGCGGCCAAGGACTCCGGCGCACAGCTGAAGGACTTCGCCCGCATCGCCGCCCGCAAGGCACAACAGGACCCGCGCAGCAGCAAGGAGCCCGGCAGCGGCGGCTACCAGGGCGTCAGCGGCAGCCTGCTCGGCGGGCATGTCCTCAGCGACCGGTCCGTCGCCGGATACGCCACCCTGGCCGCCCCCGAGCCCGGCGAGGCCACCACCGCCTCCGGCCTCGGTCTGTCCGTGGTCGCCATGGTCCAGGTGGCCGAGGAGTCCTCCGGCGCCGCCTCACCCGTGTTCGGTCTGCTGGCGGGCGGCGCGCTGCTCGTCGTCGGCGCACTGGCCGTCGCATTGCTGCTGGGCACCGTCCAACGCCCGCTGATCCGGTTGTTCCTGGAGTCCCGCCGGCTCACCCGGGGCGACCTGACCCGGCCCGTCACCGTCCCGGGCTACGGCGAGGCGCGCCGCATCGGTACCGCCCTGGACCGGCTGCGCCGGCAACTCCTCGGCGAGAGCGCCGACACCACCGGCCCCGCGCCGCGTCCGCGCGGACTGCGTCGCGTGGGCACGCGAGCCCTGCTCGCCGCCTCCGCGGCGCTGCTGCTGGCCTGGTCCGCACCGCTGATGCTCCTCCTGAACCGGGTGGACGACACGGTCGTCGTGCCCCGGCAGCTCGTCAACGACCAGCGCGAACGCACCGACACCCTCAGCGACCGGGTGCGCCGCGCGCTCAACGAGGGCGACGCCGACCTGCAGTCGGTCGCGTCCCTGATCGGCAACCACACCGAGCCCGCGGCCATGAACGAGGTGCTGGAGCGCACCATCGACGAGAACCAGCGCTACCGCTCGCTCTACGTCGTCGACTCCTCCGGCGCGATCCAGGCGCGTGAGGGCAAGAAGCCCCAGGTGATCCAGTCCAAGCGGGTCTCCAGCACTCCCATCCGGCTCCTGGGCCACGGCGGCAAGGAACCCGTCGTCGTGGCCACCGCCGGCATCCCCGGCCACGACGGTGCCCAGCTGGTCGGAGAGTTCCGCGTCGAGTTCCTCAACGCCCTGCTGACCCGGCCGGGTCTGGGCGTGGTCCGGCTCGTGGACGATCGCGGCGAGATCATCGCCGGCAACACCGGCTTCCTCGCCTTCCGGTCGCTGCCCGACGACCGCCTCAAGGACCTCGCCGCGGCCAGTGCCGAGCGGCTCGGCAAGAAGCCGCGTGCGAACGGCGTCCTCTACCGCGATCACGGCGTGCGGATCGCCGCCGCCGCGCCGTTCTCCGGCAGCGGCGCCGCCGAACCGCTCGGCTGGAGCGTGGTCAGCTGGCAGCCCGCCAGCCCGCTCGCGATCCCCGGGTACGAGAGCCAGAACCGCACCGTTCTCGCCGGTCTGCTCGGCGGCACCGCGGCCGTCGCCTGCCTGGGCTGGCTGTACATCGTGGTGGCCAGACCGCTGCGCTCGCTCGCCGACCGGGCCGAGGCGCTGGCCGACGGCGACCGCAAGACCGTGCTCTTCCCCCAGCACCACGACGAGGTGGGCGCCGTCACACGATCCCTGGAGCTCATCCGGCAGCAGCTGCAGAGCAGACGCCGGCAGGAGCCCCGCCGCACCCCGACGCCCCAGCACACGCCCGAGCAGCACACAAGGACCTGATCACCCGTGCTCTTCCTCTACACCGTGCTGCTCGTCTGCTGCACGATCCTGCTGATCGCGGGCATCGTGGAACAGCGGCGGCACTTCACCAACCTGGACCACATACCCACGCGGGTGCTGGTCAACGGCATCCGGGGCAAGTCCTCCATCACCCGGCTGTGCGCGGGTGCCCTGCGGGGCGGAGACCTGACCACCGTCGCCAAGACGACCGGCACCGCGGCCCGGTTCATCCACCCGGACGCCACGGAGGAGCCGGTCTACCGCAAGTTCGGCATCGCCAACGTCGTCGAGCAGATCGGCATCGTGCGGCGCGCCGCCGCGTACAAGCCGGACGCGCTCGTCATCGAGTGCATGGCCGTCATGCCGGCCCTCCAGGAGATCAACCAGTCCAAGCTGATCCGCTCCACCATCGGCGTGCTGTGCAACGTCCGCGAGGACCACCTCGCCGAGATGGGCCCGACCCTGGACGACGTGGCCCGCTCCCTGTGCCGCTCGATGCCCGAGGACGGCATCTGTGTCACCGCGGAGAAGGAGCGGTTCCACATCCTCCAGGAGGAGGCGGACGCGCGGAACTGCAAGCTGATCTACGTAGACCCCGAGACCGTCACCGACGAGGAGCTGCGGGGCTTCAGCTGGTTCACCTTCAAGGAGAACGTGGCCATCGCGCTGACGGTCGCCGAACTGCTCGGTGTCGAGCGGGAGACGGCCCTGCAGGGCATGTACGACGCCCCGCCGGACCCCGGTGTGCTCTCCGTCGAGCGCTATCTGACGCCCCAGGGCAACAGGCTGCGGTTCGCCAATGTGTTCGCGGCAAACGACCCCGAGTCGACCCTGATGAACATCAACCAGCTGCTCGACCTGGGCGCGATCCACCGCCCGCTCAACGTGGTCATCAACTGCCGCCCCGACCGGGTGGAACGCAATGGGCAGATGGGCGAGATCATTCCCGAGCTGGACCCCGAGCGCGTGTTCGTCATCGGCCACCCGGCCAAGTCGGCCATCGACGCCATCCCCGCCGAGTTCCGCTCGCGCGCCGTCGACCTGGGTGGCGACAAGCGCGACCCCGAGGAGTTCATGGCCAGGCTGCTGGAGATGCTGGGCCCGGACTCGTCGCTGGTCGCGATCGGCAACATCCACGGCCAGGGCGAGATCATGCTGGAGCACCTGGCCGAACTGCCCTCGGACGACTCCGAGGACGAGCCCGCCGCCGCGAACCCGTCCGGCGACGCCGCCGCGGCGCCCGCCGTCCGCGAGCACGTCGAGACCGTACAGCTCTACGCGCCCCGCATCGACCCCTACCAGGGCTACTCGGAGGCGTACGAGGCGCGCTACACGCAACAGCCGTACCCGCAGCAGCCGTACCCGCAGCAGTCGTACCCCCGGCAGCCGTACGCCGAGGAGCCGTACGCCGGGCAGTCCTACGTCGGGGAGCCGTACACCCCGCAGCGGTACGCCGGGCAGCCGCACCCCCGGCACGGCGACCCCCATCACGTTCCCGGCACGCCGGCCGGACAGGCACGCCCGCGCGGGCTGTTCGAACCCCGTGTCCCTCCCCAGACCCACGACGACGACAGCCAGCAGTGGCACAGCCCAGGAGAAGCGCGTTGATCCCCTCCGTCCTGACCCCCGAGATCGCCGCGATCGGCATCGGCCTGGGGCTCCTGTTCTCGCTGATGTGCTACCTGACGACCAATCTGTCACCGGGCGGCATGATCACGCCGGGCTGGCTGGCCCTCACCCTGATCGAGGACCTCCAGCGGGCCGCGCTGGTGGTCGGCGTGACCGTGCTGACCTACCTCGCCACGCTGCTCATGCAGAAGTTCGTGATCCTCTACGGCAAGCGGCTGTTCGCGGCCGTGGTGCTCAGCGGTGTGCTCATCCAGGCCACCGTGATCATCGTGCTGCAGATGGAGTTCCCGCTGCTGTACGCGAACCAGACACTCGGCTTCATCGTCCCGGGCCTGGTCGGCTATCAGCTGGTCCGCCAGCCCAAGGGCGCCACCCTGCTCTCCGTCGGATCGGTCACCCTCGCCACCTATGTGGTGCTGACCGCCGGCATCCTCCTGGGCGCCATGCCGTCCGCCTGAGCCCGCTGAATCCGCCCGCCACCCCACGCGATCCTGGAGCCCCCCATCATGCCGAAGCGCAAAGGCCGTCCCGTCGTCCACGCGGTGACGGTCCTCGCGCTGCTCGCGGGCAGCGCCTACTTCACCTACGAACTGCGCAAGGACGAGCAGGCGAAGACCCCGACCGCCCAGTCGATCGACGACAACGCCCTGCGGAACTCGGGACAGGCCAGCGGCAAGCAGACCTGGGAACGGCTGAACAACCCCGCGCGCTCGGTGCTGCGCGACGGCAAGGGCACGGTGATCGCGACCTTCACCGACGGCGCCCGCACCGCCACGCTCAAGGGCCCCACGCGGACGTTCAGTGAACCGGCCACCACCGCCACCAAGGTGGTCACCGACAACTGGGTCCGCCTGCTGCCGGAACCATGGACCAAGGGAGCCGAGAACCAGCAGTGGTTCAAGGACTGGTTCAAGCAGTACTACGGCAGCCAGGAGGACGACATCTTCGCGTTCGCCTTCCAGTACACGGAGGGCGCGCCGGCCAAGAAGGACGCCCAGGGCGTCCAGTACGAGGGCCGCGCCTTCTACGGTCCCTTCAGGCCCGACGGCGTCGACCGCTACGAGCAGACCGACTTCTACGACTACCTGGGCATTCCGTACACCTTCCGGAACGGCACCACGAAGTCCCCGCACCCGGACCGCCTGCACTCCGTGGACTGCTCCGGCTATCTGCGCCTGGTCTACGGCTACCGCGCCCGCTACCCCCTGCGGGCCGACAACGACTCCGGCGACGGACTGCCGCGCACGGCCGACGCCATGGCCCGCTCCAGCGTCGGTGTCGACGTGATCAAGCTTCAGGGCCCGAGCCCCTGGTACGTACAGCCCAAGAACATCGACGTCCTCCAGCCGGGGGACCTGCTGTTCTTCAAGATGGACCACCGCACCGGCAACCACATGGACCATTCCGCGATCTATCTCGGGCCGGACACCGAGGGCCACAAGGTCTTCGTCTCCAGCCGCAAGGAGCAGAACGGCCCCACGATCGGTGACAAGGGCGGTGTCTCGCGGCTCGACGGCAACGGCTTCTACGCCGAGCTGTTCCGCAGCGCCAAGCGGCTGTGACAAGGGCCGGAAGCGGGCGCCGCCATTTCTCCACGCCTTAGTGCTGCGGCACTAGAGTGTCACGGTGAACGGCAACTGGCTCGTGCGCGGTCGTGACGGTCTGCTCAGTGTGTATCTGCCGTCGGACGGTGCCCTCCTGTGCCGGACCGAGTGCCGTCCCGGCGGTCCCTGGGAGGCGCCCCGGCAGGTCGGCGGCGAACAGAAGCTGCACCCCGGGCCGGCGATCGGGCAGGGGCCGGCGGGCCCGGCCCATCTGGTCGTCTGGCGGCCCACCGCGCCGGGTGAGTCCGGCCTGGTGCACTCCACCCACTTCCGCCCTCGCCATTCCGTGCTCGACTGGACCCCTGTCGGCCACCCCGAAAGGAAGGGCGACCGCGCGGGGCCGCCGGCCCTGGCGGTCGACGCCGAGGGGCGCGCCCATCTGTTCGTGCGCAACGGGGACGGCGGCGTGAGCCTGCTCGCCCAGAAGGAGAAGGGCGGCTGGGAGCCCTGGCGCGATCTGAAGGGCCACGGGGTCCAGGGCGAACTCGCGGCCGTGACGGGTCAGTCGGGACGTGTCGAGCTGTACGCGGCCACTCCCGACGCCATCCTGCACTGGCGGCAGGAGGAGCCGGGAACCAGGCCGGTCCTGCAGGAGGCGGCAGAAGTGCCGGCGACCCCGGGCACGCTCGGGGCGCTGGCCACGTCCCCCCGCAGCACCACCCTCTTCTACACGGACGAGTCCGGCGATCTGTGTGCCTGGCGCCCCGGTACCGAGCCGGTCGCCCTGCTGGCCTGCGCGGGTCCCGGCCCGGTGTCCGCCATCCGCTGTGAACTCGACGGACACGACTGCACCCTGCTCGCACAGCGTTCGGCCGCCGGACGCGTCGCCTTCGCCGCGTACCCCACGGAAGTGGAGTCGGCCGGTGCCTGGTGGACCGAGTCGGGCCCGAGTCTTCCGGCGGGTGCGCGGGTGGCGGTCGCCGAGGACGGTGAGGGGCGGGTCGTAGCCGCGTCGCTGACGGAGGACGGCGAACTCCGCCTGGCCCGCCGCAAGGACGAGCCGGGGCTGGCGCTCACGGCGTGGCAGACGGTCTGACGCAGCCCCGCCGGGACCACCGCCGCACCGTGCCAAAAGGAAGAGGGCCCCGCCGGAGCGGGGCCCTCCTCATATGCGTGTCGGCGTCACGCGGGAACCGAAGCCACGCCGGGCTCCAGGAACTTCTTGCCGTTGACGCGCTCCGAGACGCCCTCGCGGTCCAGGTACGGCGTCACGCCGCCCAGGTGGAAGGGCCAGCCGGCGCCAGTGATCAGGCACAGGTCGATGTCCTGGGCCTCGGCGACGACGCCCTCGTCGAGCATCAGGCCGATCTCCTGGGCCACCGCGTCCAGGACGCGGGCGCGGACCTGCTCCTCCGTCAGGACGGTGTCGCCCTGCTTCAGGAGCGCGGCGACCTCGGGGTCCAGCTCCGGCTTGCCGGAGTCGTACGTGTAGAAGCCGCGCTTGCCCGCCTCCACGACCGCCTTGAGGTTCGGGGAGACCGTGAAGCGCTCCGGGAAGGCCCTGTTGAGGGTCTCCGAGACGTGCAGACCGATCGCGGGGCCGACCAGCTCCAGCAGGACCAGCGGGGACATCGGCAGACCGAGGGGCTCGACCGCCTTCTCCGCCACCTCGACCGAGGTGCCCTCGTCGATGACGTTCTGGATCTCGCCCATGAAGCGGACCAGGATGCGGTTCACGACGAACGCCGGGGCGTCCTTGACCAGCACCGCCGTCTTCTTCAGCTTCTTGGCGACCGCGAAAGCGGTGGCCAGCGAGGCGTCGTCGGTCTTCTCGCCGCGGACGATCTCAAGAAGCGGCAGGACGGCGACGGGGTTGAAGAAGTGGAAGCCGACGACCCGCTCGGGGTTCTTCAGCTTCGACGCCATCTCCGACACCGACAGGGAGGAGGTGTTGGTGGCGAGGATCGCGTGCGCCGGGGCGACGGCCTCGACCTCGGCGAACACCTTCTGCTTGACCGACATCTCCTCGAACACGGCCTCGATGATGAAGTCCGCGTCCGCGAAGCCCTCGGCCTTGTCCAGGACACCGGAGACCAGTGCCTTGAGGCGGTTGGCCTTGTCCTGGTTGATACGGCCCTTGCCGAGCAGCTTGTCGATCTCGGAGTGGACGTAGCCCACACCCTTGTCGACGCGCTCCTGGTCGATGTCCGTGAGGACGACCGGGACCTCGAGGCGGCGCAGGAACAGCAGCGCCAGCTGCGAGGCCATCAGACCGGCGCCGACGACACCGACCTTGGAGACCGGGCGGGCCAGGTTCTTGTCCGGGGCACCCGCCGGGCGCTTGCCGCGCTTCTGGACGAGGTTGAACGCGTAGATGCCGGAGCGCAGTTCGCCACCCATGATCAGGTCCGCGAGAGCCTGGTCCTCGGCGTCGTAGCCCTGCTGCAGGTCGCCGTTCTTCGCCGCGGCGATGATGTCCAGCGCACGGTAGGCGGCCGGGGCCGCGCCGTGAACCTTGCCGTCGGCGATGAAGCGGCCACGCGCGACGGCCTGGTCCCAGGCCTCGCCGCGGTCGATCTCGGGGCGCTCGACCTGGAGCTCGCCCGTGAGGACGGACGCCGTCCACAGCAGCGACTGCTCCAGGAAGTCGGCACCCTCGAACAGGGCGTCGGCGATGCCCAGCTCGAAGACCTGCTTGCCCTTGAGCTGCTTGTTCTGGTTCAGGCTGTTCTCGATGATGACCGAGACGGCCTTGTCGGCGCCGATCAGGTTCGGCAGCAGGGCGCAGCCGCCCCAGCCCGGGACCAGACCGAGGAAGACCTCGGGCAGGGAGAACGCCGGGATGGCCGCGGACACCGTGCGGTAGGTGCAGTGCAGGCCGACCTCGACGCCGCCGCCCATCGCCGCGCCGTTGTAGTAGGCGAACGTCGGGACGGCGAGGCCCGCGAGGCGCTTGAAGACCTCGTGGCCGCCCTTGCCGATGGCCAGCGCGTCCTCGTGGTTCTTCAGCAGCTCGACGCCCTTGAGGTCGGCGCCGACCGCGAAGATGAACGGCTTGCCGGTGAGACCGACACCGACGATGCCGCCGTCCGCGGCCTCCTTCTCGACCTGGTCGATCGCGGCGTTCAGGTTCGCGAGCGACTGGGGGCCGAAGGTGGTCGGCTTGGTGTGGTCCAGGCCGTTGTCGAGGGTGATCAGGGCGAAGCGCCCGGCACCCGCCGGCAGGTCGAAGTGGCGTACGTGCGCCTGGGTGACGACCTCGCCGGGGAACAGCTCGGCCGCACCCTTCAGCAGTTCAGCGGTGGTGCTCACTTGTCCCCCTCGAAGTGCGGGTTCTCCCAGATGACCGTCGCGCCCATGCCGAAGCCGACGCACATGGTGTTCAGGCCGTAACGGACGTGCGGCTGCTCCTCGAACTGGCGGGCCAGCTGCGTCATCAGACGGACGCCGGAGGAGGCGAGCGGGTGACCGTAGGCGATGGCGCCGCCGTACTGGTTGACGCGCGCGTCGTCGTCAGCGATGCCGTAGTGGTCGAGGAAGGCCAGGACCTGGACGGCGAAGGCCTCGTTGATCTCGAAGAGACCGATGTCGGAGATGCTGAGCCCCGCCTGGGCGAGGGCCTTCTCCGTGGCCGGGATCGGGCCGTAGCCCATGACCTCCGGCTCGACGCCCGCGAAGGCGTACGAGACGAGGCGCATCTTGACCGGCAGGCCGTTCTCGCGGGCGAAGTCCTCGGACGCGATGATCGAGGCGGTGGCGCCGTCGTTCAGACCGGCCGCGTTACCGGCGGTGACCCGGCCGTGGACGCGGAACGGCGTCTTGAGGCTCGCGAGGCTCTCCAGGGTGGTGCCCGGGCGCATCGGCTCGTCGGCCGTGACCAGGCCCCAGCCCGTCTCGCCGCCCTCGGGGCTGGTGCGACGGACCGAGATCGGCACCAGGTCCTGCTGGATCTTGCCGTCGGCGTACGCCTTGGCGGCCTTCTCCTGCGAGCGCACGGCGTATTCGTCGGCGCGCTGCTTGGTGATCCCCGGGTAGCGGTCGTGCAGGTTCTCCGCGGTCATGCCCATGAACAGGGCGGACTCGTCGACCAGCTTCTCGCTCACGAAGCGCGGGTTCGGGTCCACGCCCTCGCCCATCGGGTGGCGGCCCATGTGCTCGACACCACCGGCGATGACGGCGTCGTAGGCGCCGAAGGCGATCGAACCGGCCGTCGTCGTCACGGCGGTCAGCGCACCGGCGCACATACGGTCGATGGAGTAGCCCGGGACGGACTGCGGCAGACCGGCGAGGATGCCGGCGGTACGGCCGAGGGTCAGGCCCTGGTCACCGATCTGCGTGGTCGCGGCGATGGCGACCTCGTCGATCTTCTTCGGGTCGAGACCCGGGTTGCGGCGCAGCAGCTCCCGGATCGCCTTCACGACGAGGTCGTCGGCGCGGGTCTCGTGGTAGATGCCCTTCGGGCCCGCCTTGCCGAACGGGGTGCGGACGCCGTCGACGAAGACGACGTCCCTGACGGTACGAGGCACGATGGCTCTCCTCCAGGGTGCGGGGTGGCACTGCTGCGACGCGGCTGAGCGCGCGCTCAGTCCCCATGCTACTTACGGGTAACCAAGCTGCCCAGCCCCGAGGGGCCAAGCGGCGAAGGTCACACCGGGCTGCCGCGGAGGGGGGCGCCGTTTCGCGCAGTTCCTCGCGCCCCTTGAGTGCGCGCTGCGCGCGCATCCTCGCGCCCGCAGACAAAAACGCGCCGAAGCGCCCCGGATGGGGGCGCGGGGAACTGCGCGGACAGGCGCAGCGCACCCGCAGGTGACGACGTGCCCGGCCCCGCAGGACCCTCAGCCCCGGGTGGCCAGTGCCGACACCAGCACCGGCGTGACCTGTTCCACCTGCCACGGCCGCGCCCCGTACCCGGCAACCGCGACGGCGATCGCATCGCCGTCGGCCGGCTTCGGCGGCTCCCAGCACACACGCCGCACGGTGTCCGGTGAGATCAGATTCTCCTGCGGCATGTTGAGCTTCTCGGCGAGCGCCGACACAGCGGACCGCGCCGCGGACAGCCGTGCAGCCGCCGCAGGGTCCTTGTCGGCCCACGCCCGCGGAGGCGGAGGCCCGGTCACGGGCTGGCCCGGCTGCGGCAGCTCGGCCTCGGACAGCGCCTTGGCGCGGTCGATCGCGGCCTGCCACTGCTCCAGCTGGCGACGCCCCACGCGGTGCCCGAACCCGCCGAGCGAGGCCAGCGCGTGCGTGTTCGGCGGCAGGGCCAGCGCGGCCTCGACGATCGCCGCGTCCGCGAGCACCTTGCCCGGTGAGACGTCCCGGCGCTGGGCGATCCGGTCCCGGGTCTGCCACAGCTCCCGGACGGCCGCCATCTGCCGACGCCGGCGCACCTTGTGCATCCCGGACGTACGGCGCCAGGGGTCCTTGCGCGGTTCCGCCGGGGGTGCGGCGGCGATCGCGTCGAACTCCTGCCGGGCCCACTCCAGCTTGCCCTGCCGTTCCAGCTCCTTCTCCAGGGCGTTCCTGAGGTCGACGAGCAGCTCGACATCGAGGGCGGCATACCGCAGCCACGGCTCGGGCAAGGGGCGCGTGGACCAGTCGACGGCGGAGTGACCCTTCTCCAGTACGAAGCCGAGGACGCTCTCCACCATGGCGCCGAGCCCGACCCGTGGGAACCCGGCGAGGCGACCGGCCAGCTCGGTGTCGAACAGGCTCGTCGGCACCATGCCTATCTCACGCAGGCACGGAAGGTCCTGGGTGGCGGCGTGAAGCACCCACTCCACTCCGCTCAGCGCCTCTCCCAGACCCGACAGATCGGGGCAGGCGGTGGGGTCGATCAGGGCGGTGCCGGCGCCCTCGCGGCGCATCTGGATCAGATAGGCGCGCTGCCCGTACCGGTAGCCGGACGCGCGTTCGGCGTCCACGGCGACGGGGCCGGAGCCGGCGGCGAAGGCCGCGACCACCTCGGCGAGCGAGGCGGCGTCGGTGATCACGGGCGGAATGCCCTCGCGTGGTTCCAGCAGGGGGATCGGCGCCGGTTCGACGTCGTCCGGAGGGGCGCCTCCGGTGGTTCGCAGTGGGCTGTCTGCTGCGGTCTCTTGGGCGTCGGTCACCTGTCAAGGGTATCCGTGCAAGGAAGCCGCCCGCCGACGGAACGTTCCGTCGGCGGGCGGTGAAGGGTCGCAAACCAGTCACGTGCCGTACACGCGGGGCGCACGCTCGGGGAGGGGCTCCGGTGAGGACATGGACCGGGAGGGGGCACAGGAGGTTCCGGTGGGTTCGGGGATCCAGCGGGAAAAGCCGCCGGATTCGGACGGATGGGGGTGGGATCAGGTTCAGGATTCAGGATTCAGGTTCAGGATTCACAGGGCACAGGACTCAGGGCACAGGACTCAGGGCGCAGGACTCAGTGGATGATGCCGGTCCGCAGGGCCACGGCCACCATCCCGGCACGGTCGCCCGTGCCGAGCTTGCGGGCGATGCGGGCGAGGTGGCTCTTGACCGTCAGCGCCGACAGTCCCATCGAGACGCCGATCGCCTTGTTCGACTGGCCCTCGGCCACCAGGCGCAGCACCTCCACCTCGCGGCCGGACAGCTCGCGGTAGCCGCCCGGGTGGCTCGGGGCACCCGGGGGGCGGCGGTGCAGGCGCGCCGCGGCGGCGCCGATGGGGGCGGCACCGGGCCGGGTGGGGAGCCCGACGTTGGTGCGCGTACCGGTGACGACGTAGCCCTTCACTCCGCCGGCCAGGGCATTGCGGACCGCGCCGATGTCGTCGGCGGCGGACAGGGCGAGACCGTTGGGCCAGCCCGCGGCGCGTGTCTCCGACAGGAGGGTGAGGCCGGAGCCGTCGGGAAGGTGGACGTCGGCGACGCAGATGTCGCGGGGGTTGCCGATGCGGGGCCGGGCCTCCGCGATGGACGATGCCTCGATGACGTCGCGCACTCCGAGCGCCCACAGGTGGCGGGTGACGGTGGAACGGACGCGCGGATCGGCCACGACGACCATCGCCGTCGGTTTGTTCGGGCGGTAGGCGACCAGGCTTGCGGGCTGCTCGAGGAGAACGGACACCAGGCCTCCTGGGGGGTGCGGGACGGGGCCGGCTGTGGGGATGAAGCCGGTACGAACCGTGCTTTCAAGGTCACAGTGGTCTTCGGCACCAAACTCGTGCTCCTTTAGGGAATGATCACGATTTGGTGAGTAACAATCCGTGCAATTCGGACGCGCGAGCGATCACCCGAAGATCGAGTCGGTTCGGTCCGTTGTCGATATAAGGCCGAAAGTGGCCGTATCGACAAAGAGATGGCAAGAGGTGCCCGCCGAGGGGTGCACGGGGCTTGACGTCGGCCCGGGCGCCGCGGGAGCGGTGCCGTGCGAGGGCTCCGCACACGGCGAAGGGCGGTGACGCACGTGGGGTGCGTCACCGCCCTTCGCCGGGCCGTACGGTCAGCGGGGCTGCGGCCCCCGCCGCTGCGGGAGCGACACCACCGAACCGTCCCCCGGGGCCGCCGGGGGCAGGCCCGCCACCTGGGACAGCAGATCGCACCAGGAGGCCAGGTGCGCGGCGGTGTCCGGCACACCGCTTCTGCCCTCGAGGGGCGTCCACGAGGCGCGGATCTCGATCTGGGAGGCGGCCGGGCGCGCGGCGAGTCCGCCGAAGTAGTGCGAGCCGGCCCGGGTGACGGTTCCGCTCGGCTCGCCGTACGTCAGCCCGCGGGCCTGGAGCGCGCCCGTCAGCCAGGACCAGCACACCTCGGGCAGCAGCGGATCGGCCGCCATCTCGGGTTCGAGTTCGGCGCGCACAAGCGTCACCAGACGGAAGGTCCCCTGCCAGGCCTCGTGCCCGGCCGGGTCGTGCAGCAGCACGAGCCGGCCGTCGGCCAGGTCCTCGCCGTCCACGACGACCGCGGCCTCCAGGGCGTACGTGTGGGGGGCGAGCCGCTGCGGAGGACGGGTGGACTCGATCTCGATCTCGGGCCGCAGTCGTGCGGCCGTCAGCGCGTCGACCGCGGCGCGGAAGGGCCGCGGAGCCGTGTCCGCCGCATGGTCGTCCCCCTCCCCGTCGTCCGTTCCGTCAGCGCCGTCCGTCAGTCGTTCCTGAGCCGCAGCCATGCCGGGAAGAGTAAGGGCAGCGCAGCACGTTCGCAGGGAGAGACACCCGTCCCCGAGGCGGTTTGGCCGGGAAGGGCAAGGTATCGCCGCGCGTGGGGGCGAGCAGGTCGTACGGGGGCCCGCGCGGCGCCCGAGCGGCGCTCGAGGGGTCGCTCCCGCACCACCCGCGCCCCCCGCCGGGCGCTCGCCCCCGAAACCGGCGGTCCCCCCGGGTCGTGCGAGACTTTTCGGCGTGAGTTCCACTGACCGCCCCGTGCAGGGCCAGCCGACAGCGACGTACGACTCCGCCTTCATGAAGGCATGCAGGCGCGAGCCCGTTCCGCACACACCGGTGTGGTTCATGCGGCAGGCCGGGCGCTCCCTGCCCGAGTACCGCGAGGTGCGCGAGGGCATCCCGATGCTCGAGTCCTGCATGCGGCCCGAGCTGGTCACCGAGATCACACTCCAGCCGGTGCGGCGGCACGGCGTCGACGCGGCGATCTACTTCAGCGACATCGTGGTCCCGCTCAAGGCCATCGGCGTCGACCTCGACATCAAGCCCGGCGTGGGTCCGGTCGTCGCGAACCCGATACGCTCCCGCTCCGACATCGCGCAGCTGCGGGACCTGACTCCCGAGGACGTCCAGTACGTCACGGAGGCCATCGGTCTGCTCACCGCCGAGCTCGGCGAGACCCCGCTGATCGGTTTCGCGGGCGCGCCTTTCACCCTCGCGAGCTACCTGATCGAGGGCGGACCGTCCCGTACGTACGAGAACACCAAGGCGCTCATGTACGGCGACCCGCAGCTGTGGGCGGACCTGCTGGACCGCCTCGCGGAGATCACGGCCGCCTTCCTCAAGGTCCAGATCGAGGCGGGCGCCTCGGCCGTCCAGCTCTTCGACTCCTGGGCCGGCGCGCTCGCACCCGCCGACTACCGGCGCTCCGTGCTCCCCGCCTCGGCCAAGGTCTTCCGGGCCGTCGAGGGCTACGGTGTCCCGCGCATCCACTTCGGCGTCGGCACCGGCGAGCTGCTCGGCCTGATGGGGGAGGCAGGAGCGGACGTCGTGGGCGTCGACTGGCGCGTCCCGCTCGACGAGGCCGCCCGCCGCGTCGGACCCGGCAAGGCGCTCCAGGGCAACCTCGACCCGGCGATCCTCTTCGCCCCGGCGGAGGCCGTCGAGGCGAAGACCCGCGAGGTGCTCGACGCCGCCGCCGGGCTCGAGGGCCATGTCTTCAACCTCGGCCACGGCGTCATGCCGTCCACCGACCCTGACGCCCTGACCCGGCTCGTGGAGTACGTCCACGAGCAGACGGCCGGCTGACGGTCCCCCTGGCTCACCACCCGGGCCGCGCCCGTCTGCCGAACAGCAGACCGCGCGGCTCGGGCGGCGGCGGGGTGCCCGGCCGCAGCGGCCACGCCAGCAGCATCCCCACGAGGAAGCCGACCACGTGGGCCGCATACGCCACCGTCCCGGCCCTGGACAGGCCGCTCCCGGACGAGTACACCGCCTGGAGCACGAACCAGAAGCCCAGCACGATCCATGCGGGCAGCCGCAGCGGCAGGAAGACCAGGAACGGGACCAGGACCCAGACCCTGGCCCTGGGGTAGAGGACGAGATACGCGCCGAGCACGCCCGCGATGGCCCCGGAGGCGCCGATCAGCGGGGCGCCGGAGGCGTCGTTGAGATACGCGAAGCCGTACGCCGCCGCGTAGCCGCACGCCACGTAGAACAGCGCGAACCGCACGTGCCCCAGCCGGTCCTCGATGTTGTTGCCGAAGATCAGCAGGAACAGCATGTTGCCCAGCAGATGAAGCCAGCTGCCGTGCAGGAACATCGCGGTGAAGACCGACAGCGGCGGCGACTTGTGGTAACTCGGCGGGGCCACCACGCAGCCGGCGCCGTGCGCGCCGACGCCCACCGCGCCCGTGGGCACGAGCAGGGGCAGCTGATCGTGGATCAACTCCCGTGGAACCACCGCGTAGTGGTCCAGGAACGCCTGGAGATGGCACAGCTGTGACAGATCGCTCTGACCCGCCACCGAGCCCGCCAGGCCGGGAGTGAAGAGAAAGACGACGACGTTGGCCGCGATCAGCGCGTACGTCACATAGGGCGTCCCGCGCACCGGGTTGATGTCATGGACGGGAATGACCACACGGAAGTACTGCCCAGGACGCGACCGCCGAACCGGTGAGCGCGGCGTCCCGTACCGCTGAACGCCCCCCTCCACTCGCACGTATGTCTACTCAACCGCCCGCGGTGTGGGGAAGGCGTGCCGCGGGGACGACGTGAGGATTCAGGCGATGAACGACCGAGTCACCCCAGTCACCCCTCCGATACACGCCCTGCCCGACGGAGAGGCCGAGCTGGCCCTCGTGATCCATCTGCCCTGGGAGGACGTCGCCCGGCTCGGCCAGGAGGCCGGCCGGCTCGCTTCCCAGATGCAGCGCCCCGTGACGCTGGACGAGGCCGTCAGCCACCGCCTGCGCTCCACCCGCCCCGCCGCCCACGCGAAGTCCCCCACGGCCCAGCCGCAGCCGGCTGCGGTGACCGCCGGAACCGCCGTGCCCTCCGGCACCTCCATGACCTCCACCGCCTCCGTGTCGTCCCTGCCCCCCAGGCCGCCGGCCGAGCAGGCCCGCCAGGCCATCGAACGCATCAACGGGGTCGGCCGCCCCGAAACGGCCTGAGCGCCTTAGGGTCTTTCGTTTGGATCAGGCCGGGCTCGCGGGCCCTGGTGCCGTTCCCCCAAGCTCTTCGAGCAGGGGGTACCCCCAGCCGCGTTGTCGTCGGTTGCCATGGCTCCGCCATGAC
>NZ_JBEYVV010000035.1:0-71007 GCF_040644155.1 Streptomyces sp. NPDC047022
GCAACCGGATACTTCTTCTGCGAGGACACGGCACCCCTGCCCGGCCGAACGGAAACGACAAAGGGAGCTTGCCCGACCCCAACTCCACCAACCAGAACAATCCTTAGCCGCGACAATCTACTAGTGCTATGGAGTGGAGCGTATGACTGAGCGAACGATCTACCTCGATCCTGATCGACGCGACCCGCGCTCCCGGAGGGTCAGTATCCGGGCTCTACGTTGGTATGCCACGGTCACTCTCGACCGGGACGGATACGTCGATGCTCAGACTTCGCTAGGACACGACGTTGAGCTACCCGCCGCCTACTGCGTGGCCGTTGACGAAGTACGCGAAGCGGCGGTCGACCGCATCTGGTACGACGGCTACCCGGGCGAGTTTTGGTGGGGGAACGGCCCGCGCTGGGTCACCGTGCACGTCTCTTTCCCACACGTCGAGGAAACGGTCGAGGCATTGCGCGCAGCCGAGCTGGACCACGACTACAGCGGTCTCAAGGGACTCGCCGAACGACTGACGCTTCCCGTCGATGACTGGCTTGCTCCTGGAGAGCGAGAGTTGATTCGCGGCATCGACTTCGACTCGGCGCCCGGCGCGTTCCTAAGGTTTCTGCGAGGCAAGGCGAAGAAGTGCGGACTGCGTCTCAACGGGCGCGCGACCGCAGGGAGCGTATGGGTTCGCCCGACGTTGCCGCCCGTCGGAAAGTTGATGCGAGAGAAGTATCCCGAACGGTATCCCGGATGGGTGGATCGCTGGACCGGGTACGTAGAGCCGGACGATGCGCCGGACCGCCCCTAGGTGGGCGGGAGAGAGCAGAACCTCAGCTACGGTGCGACACCGGTCCAGTTCCGTTCTGCGGAGATGCCTGAAGGCGGCGACTGCCCATGCGGCATGAGGTTGCAGGAGCTTTCAGACGGCGGTAAGGAGCACACCGCGCATCACGCGGCGTGGGCATTCGGCATCCAGTCGCCCAAGAACCTGGACTGGTGGGCCGACGTGGCCGTCGTGACGACGCAGTTGCCCATCGCGTGGCGGCGACTCGCTTACCGGGTGGCACGAATGCCGCAGAAGGAGGGCCACTACGACTTCCGCTCGTGGTCCCACCTTGATGAGCCTGAGGTGACCCCGGACAACATGCGGGCGTACCTCTTGCAGGCGAACGGGTACGTGGTTGGCTACTTGGCTGCCCACGACGCTGGACAGCACCGGCGCTGGGATCTCATCGACGGGTCACAGTACGGCGACGAGGAGGACGACATCCTGCGCCCGCGCATCATCTTGATTTGGGTGGCGGATGTCTATCGGCGCCAGGGCCTTGGCGCCACGCTCGTGAGGGCACTCGCCGATGACTTCGGTTGCCAGGTTGCCGATGTGTCGTGGTCGACGCCAGTCAGTGACGCAGGTCGCCGTCTCGCACGCCGGGTCTCCCCCGGGGGCATCTGGGTCAGCTGATTCCCGGCGTGGGCTGTGCCGCAATTAGGAGTCTTGACTACTGCGGGACGACCTCTTGGCCATGCTCCAGATAGCTGACGCGTCGCTCGCTACGGGCAGCAGCCGCAGCCTTGATGCGCCGTGCCAATCGAGGGATGGTGAGCTCGTCCACAGCAGCGAGCGAGTGGTAGGCGTACGCACGGATCTCGGCAGCCTCCAACTGGATCGCCCCTTCAAGTTCGGGGCTCAAGGTGCCGCCATCGAAGATGTAGAGGACCTTGTCCCCCTCTGTCGGGTTGGGTGCCCAGTCCACCGCAAGCAGGCGACCGATGGCCGGCGTAATGCCCAGCTCCTCTCGGACCTCGCGCGCGCACGCCTGGAGCGGGGATTCACCGGTCTCGACGTAGCCACCCGGGATGTCTCGGTAGTCCTTATACGTCGGCTCAAGCAGTAGGACCTGGCCGTGGTCATCGAAGAACAGCGCACCCGAGGCCATCCTCGGGTGCGCCATCTTTGCCTCATGCTCGTTCTCGCTCACGGGGCCGAGCCTACCCAGGTCAGACCACGCGGAGCCTGTCGGCCAAGTCGGCAACCGGCCGCGTTGGTCGTCCCCGGGTTCCGCGGACCCAGCCAAGCACGAGTTCTCGGCTCATGTAGTGGTGCCGGACCTGCTCGGGAGCGATCTGTTCAGCCTCCAACACCATGGCAAGCGCGTCATCTGTACGGTTCCAAGCACTGAGAGCGCGAGCGACTTCTAGGTTGTGCCGGACCCTGCGCTCTACGGGGAGCCCTCTCGTGTCCACGGTCGGGCCAAGTTCCGCGGCAACCTGCATGTCGCCGAGTTCGCCGGCCGTTGCCACACGGTGGATGGCGACGTTAGTCGGGCCGAAGGCGGTCCACATGTGGTTCGCGTCGGAGCCGAGCCGAGCAGCCATCGTCTCGGCCTCACGCAGGAACGCTTGAGTGGTGGCTCGGTCCTCAGCCCGCGCCGCCGCCATAGAGCCGGTAAGGAACAGGGTGCCGTACACGGACAGGTATGCCGGGGTTGCGTGGTTCAGGCCGGATTCCAGGAACCCGGCTGCGTCATTCACGAGCTGGACGGCAGTCTCGAAGCGCCCGGTGGATAGCAGGCAGTGCGTGACGGACCGGAACAGCGATGCTGTGATCACGTGGTCGCCGCTCTGCTGCGCGGCGGCAAGTCCTCGGTCCGCTGCGATCCACGCGAGTTCGTTCTCTCCGATCTTGCCTAGCACCATCGCGGCGCCCTGGTAGGTCAGAGCCAACAGCCCGTTTGCTTCCTCTCGTTCAGTTCCTGAGTAGGCCCGCACAGCAAGCAGCGCGTCCGCGAGCAGCAGCGGGATCTGCCGCGCGGAGAACCCGTAGCGCGACTCCTGGTAGGCATCCCATACTTCGCCCACGTCGGCTCGCAGGGTTGCGAGCGTGGGCGGCTGGCCATCGGCCAGCGTGCCGATGAGGGGGGTGAGGAGCCGGTAGTCCATCAGCGCTTCACGCAGAGCGGGGACCGTGTCGCGGCCGCTCTCCTTCGACCACTCCATGAGGGTCGGCTCTCCGATGAGGTCTCCGATGGAGACGTCCAGGGCGTGGGCGAGCGCCCGGATTACCGAGAGACGATCGAGCTCGATGCGGTTGTTCTCGGCTTTGCCCAGCCAGTCGGCGGTACGGCCGACCAGCCCGGCAAGGACTTCTTGAGACAGGCCGCGGCGGTGGCGGTACCAAGCAACGCGTTCGCCGGTCGTCAGGTGCTGCGTCATTCCTCGCATGACTTCAGCCTCGCCTCCGTTCGCGAAGAGACCCCGGAAGGATTTTCCGGGGCCGAGCTGCGGGTGCGCCATAGCTTCGTGAACGTCCGATGCGAGACGTCCTGTGGTGCCGACGGGGAGGTACGACCGTGGCTTTGAGTATCCGTGAGCGACGCCAGGTGGTGGCAGCTCTTGAACAGATCACTGCCGAGATGGGTGAACTCGAACGACGGGTTAAGCGAGTTGCGGAGCCGATCAATCCGACCCCCTTGTTTGCTCAACCTGTTGGAGGCGCTCATCGAGGCAGGCCAAGTGGGCTTGGATCATCTCGATCTGTCGCATGATCGCGGTGAACTCCGCGCTGGGTTCGTCCGGCGCTTGCCCCTCCGGCTGAGCGCGCACGAAGTAGCCGCGAGTCGAATCCGGGCGGACCATGCCTCGCTGGACGAGTAGCTGTAGCGCCTTGGTCGCAGTGCCGGGGGCTACACCGAAGCGCTCCGCGATCGAGCGTACGGCCGGCAGTTTCGTCCCGGGCGCGTAGTCACCCGCTTCGATGTCTCGTTGGAGATCATCCGCGATCTTCTCGTTCACGCGCCGTGAGGCGTCTGAAGTGGGCGTCATGGCATCGATGCTAACCGGATTCCTCCCAATTCAATCGGCACGACCAACACAACCCATTGTACTGCTTGTGTCAGTCGTGCTAGAACAATCTCAGCGGTACCCGCACCAGCCGGAAGACCTGGGGAGGCGACGTTGTCGCATGCCGACGGGCTGGGAGCGGATCTTCCTTGAGAACTGAAGAGTGATCGTGCGGGGCTGACGCGGGAGCGGCGGTCGCGGTAGGTGCCTAGGGCGAGGGTCCAGGGGCAAACCGCTGTGATGGACGTGGCTCTCCCCCTACGCGCCTGGCAGGCGCCACCCGGTTCCGGGTGTGGGGAGGTACAGCAGGGCCCCAACGCACGTGGCGGCAACAGTGAGACCGCCCCCGTGACGACCGGGTGATGTCGTGGGCGGCACGCCAACCTGTACCGATTCGTACAGGCCGCCTGCTGGCGTCAGAGCAGTGACGATGACGCACCCGACTTTCCCGGCTCGGGACCGGCTCCGTGGCAACGGTGCGCCGGTGAAGCCGTGTCCCTGCGATCAGCGGGAGGTCGGCATGGGCCGACGACATACCTGGGTGCTGCCGAGACGGACCGGCCGGCGGCGCCATGACTTCCCGGTCCACTCACTGGCTTCGCAGTGCCTCGCACTGCGACCGGCTGCCTCTTCCGCCCGTACGGACCGCCTTGCGCGGCCGGACGGGCGGAAGCGCGGGGAGTCGGAGTCGCCGACTTCAACGGCGAGCGGTCCTCCGGGTTGCCCCCCGGAGGACCGCGTACAGGCACCTGCTGAGGAGGCACCTGTGGTCATCAGTCTGACAGAGGCGGAGTGGGCGGAGCTGGCCCGGAAGGCGGCTGAGGCGAACAAGCGCAGCGAGAACAACGCCCGTGCCCGGGGCGGCCGGTGATGGCCTGCGCCGAGCACGACAAGGCGAAACCGCCGCTTCCCGTACGCCCGCCCCGACCCCATCCGCACGCGGCCTTGACGGGCCGCTGAGTTCAACCGCCCCGATGGTCGTAGGCCGGGTTCGACTCCCAGTCGGGGCGCTCCGGTCGCCGCTGCGCGGCCGTGCCGCACATGACTGGCGGCTGATCACCCCGCAACGGCAAGCGCCCCCGGTGTTGGAGCACCGGGGGCGCGGTTGGGGCCGTTCCAGAGCGAAGGAGAACACGACCCATGAGGCACATCGTTGCACTTCAGGCGGTTGTTACCGCCGCCAGTTCCGACCGTGAGCCCACGGCCGCGGAGCTGGACGCCATCGAGCGGGAGCTCCCGCTCATTTCCGCTGAGGTGGAGTTGCTAGACGCGGAGATCACCGTGCTGGACCGCGCGCCGTCGGAGATGGACACGCGGCGTATCCGCCGGGCGCGGCGCAAGGTGCTGGCTGCCCGGCGCGCGCTGACCAACCAGGCCACGGCAATGGGGGCCAGCGCATGACTGGGCGAACCGATCTCCAGCGCGCCGACTCCTGGCCTGAGCCGGTCGTGGCGTTGCTGCGCGCGGTCCATGACGCGCTGGACATCCCTCTGCCGAGCCTGGCTGACGAGGACGAACGCGCCTACGCGAAACTCCTCGCCCGCAGGGCCACGGACGCGAGGGTCATCCTCGCCTGCGTCCTACGCAAGGGGCATGAAGCGGACGGGGCGACAGCGTCGCTGCGGTCCTGGACGACTGATCAGCCGGTCACCTACACCCCGTGGCCTGATGACGGGGGTGCCCCGTGAACCGCAAGGGAAGGATCCTGCTTGTCCTCGCGCTGGTCGCGGTCGTCGCGATGGCTTTCCGGGTCTCCTGGAACGCCCTGAGGGACGTGGCCAAAGCGATCGGGGCGGATGCCACCGCCGCTTTGCTGTACCCGTTCGTGGTGGACGGCCTGATGGCACTCGCCCTGGTGGCGACACTCGTCCTGACCAATAGGGACGACAAGCGGTTCGCGCTGAGGGTGCTGGCCGCCTACACCCTCGCCTCGCTGGTCCTGAACTACGTGCACGGGCTCGTTCCTGCTCTCCACAACGCCCCCGCCGGCCCTGTGCGGCTGGCGGAGTGGAACGTGGGGAACTGGGCGCTGGTCCTGCTGGCTTCCTCCCTGCCGGTCGGTTCCATCTACTTCGGCTCCGACCTGGTAGCCAAGGTGCTCCACCAACCCGTACCCGCCGCCGAGGTGCCGGTGTGCGGAACGGACGTACAGGAATCCGCACCCGCCCCGCACACCTCCGCACGCCGCGAACAGACCCTCGCCGA
Source organism: Streptomyces sp. NPDC047022 (assembly GCF_040644155.1). Taxonomy (NCBI): domain Bacteria; kingdom Bacillati; phylum Actinomycetota; class Actinomycetes; order Kitasatosporales; family Streptomycetaceae; genus Streptomyces; species Streptomyces sp. NPDC047022. The sequence goes on from NZ_JBEYVV010000035.1 coordinate 6,031, forward strand.
TGCGGTCGCCGGTCCTCCCGCCACCGCACCCGCGCTTGAGTCGTCGGTGCTGGTCACATCCCATACGGATACTGTGCGGGAGGCTGAGCCGCACACCCCGCACACCGCCCGCACACCGGACGCTGAGAGTGCCGCTGAGGCACTGCGGCAGGCCCAGTTCGAGGAGGCGGAGCTCGAGCGGATGCGGCAGACCGCACGGCGTGCGTACGCCGAGTCCGCACAGGCGGGCCGTCCGCTCAGTGCGCGTGCGCTGGGCGAGGCATTCGGCATGAGCGAGTCCTGGGGCCGCAAGCAGATCCTCGCCGTCCGCGACGAGGAGGAGCCGCCCCGGCCCGTCCTGCGGGCCGTCGACACCACCGCCGTGTGATGGCGACTATCCCCGTCTACCGATGGCGGCTCGCCCCGGACGGTCTGGCCACCCGCCGACAACTCCGTGCCCGCGGGCTGCGGCCCGGCGGTCAGGACGTCGTGGCTCAGATCGAGCGACCCCGGCGCCGCGGCCCGCTGGTCACTTACCTCTACTCGATCGACCGGGCCAAGCCTGTACGGCCGATGACGCCTGCGAAGTGGGCGGCTTTGGCCAAGGCGAATGCTGCCCGGCGCAGGTGCGCTGAGTGCGGTCGGGATGCCGGATACGTCATCCCGACCTTGCTCGGTATGTGCGCGTCCTGCGCCTACGCCGAGGAACAGCGCGCTGCATAAGCCCTGTTGGCAGGCCCGGCCAGCACCTTCCACAGCATCCGGCCGGGCCCTACTCCCCTGAAGGAGTGCTCTCAGCATGACGGAACTCAGCACTGAGCCGGTAGCCGTCCAGGCTGCCGTGACCGAACCGCCCCCGCCGCCCGAGCCGCAGACCAGTGCGGCCACGGACGTGAAGGGGGTGGAGCATACGCCCGGCGGCTGGCCGATCGTCCCGCTTGCCATGACCGGGGCGAACACCACGGTGAGCACGATCGCTGCGGCGGGGCTGGCTGGCGGGCCGATCGCCGCTGCGGTGGCTGCGACTGGCATGGCCGTGCTCGGCACGGTCGCCTCTTACCGGAACCGCAACCCCCGACCGAAGCAGGTGGCTCGCCGTGCTGCTGCCCGCACCGCGGCGCGCAATCATGCCGCCCGCCACCGCTCCGGGGGCCTGACCGCGAGCGGCCGGAAGTCCGGCACGGGTGTCGTTCGTACGACTGGCGGATCGGGTCGGGTACCGGGTCAGAAGCGGCGTGGCTCCGGCAGTGGGCTGGACCGTGGCGGTGTTGGTCAGGACCGTTCTGGAGCGGGCAAGAACCGCGCTCCGGTCTCCCTGAACAAGCCCGCCCTCCCCAAGGGCGGCGGGGCTGCGGGCGCGCTGCGCAAGGCGGGGCAGGTCAAGGCCCTGCGCAGCGCGCAGAAGCAGGCCGGGACATCCCGCGCGCAGAAGCGGGAGCAGACCACCGCCGCACGCAGGGCGGTGGCCGACGCCCGCCGCAACACCCCGAAGCCGAACAAGCCGCAGACCGGCACCAACAAGCCCACCGCAGGCAAGACGCGCTCACGCTCGGGTGGCCTGGCCGGTCGCCTCCTCGGGGGCGCCGGCCGGAAGGCTCGCGCGGTGAAGCAGGCCGCGATCGCCAAGCAGCGCGCCAAGCGTGACGCCAAGACTGGCGGCACCGTGGCGACGCAGCGGGCCGCGGTCCGCAAAGCCCCGGCCCGTAAGGCAGCCCGCAAGGCCCTGCGCCGCTCCGCGGCCCGCTTCCTCCGCCGTCGAGCACTGGCCGCGCTCCTGGCCCTGCCCATCGGCGTGCTCGGGTTCCTGTCGAGTCCGCTGGCACGGAGGTTGGGCCTTCCCGGGCTCGTGCATCCCGGCCGGCGCCTGTACCGGCGCCTGTCCGGCATAGCCCGTGACCAGCGTGCCGAGCGCGACGCCGCCATCCGTGAAGAGCAGGCGGCAGCGGAAGCCGCGGCGGACGAGGAGGCCCGGAAGGACGCAAGCGAGGGGCTCGGGGGCCGGGTGGACCGCCCGGCCGAGCGAGTCCCGGAGAACACCAACACCTCAAGCAGTGAAGGAGAGCACGTGTCCGGGTTCCAGTTCGAAGAGCACGCCGCCGAGATGGAGCAGGCCGCACAGTCCTACGACCCCGAGGACTGCATGGAGATCCTCGCCATGGTCGAGGGACTGCCCGAGGCGCTGACGTCGGTAGCCAACACCCTGCGCATCCTTGCCGAACGCTCGGACCAGGGCGGCGGCGACTTCGCGTTGGAGAAAGAAGTCGCGACCGGGTTCAACGAGATCTTCCAGGCCCTGATGTCTGCCGTGGAGACGGCCGAAGACCTCGGGCCCACCTTCCGCCAGGTCCATGAGAAGGACATCGCCCGTCACGAGGACCCGCGCAACGGTCCGGAAGCCGAGAAGGGATGGAACGTCTGAGCATGACTGCGACCACTGCCGTGAAGAAGAAGAGGCAGGCGGACAGTGGCCCGGTGCTGGACTGGAGTGCCGGTCACGGACCCGTGACCGGCGCCCTGTCCGCGACCACCGGAGCCCTCGCCGTCGCCACCACCGGCGCCGCCCTGTCCATGCCGCCCGTCTGGGCCATGGCCGTCGGCACAGCTGGCGCCCTGGGCCACACCGTGGCCGGGCTGAAGGTCCGCAACGCGGGCCGCACCCTCGCCTTCAAGGCCGCATCCTGGCTCGTCGCAGCAGGGTGGACCACCTGGGCCATCACCACCGGCCCCCTGTCCTGGGCCGCCTTCGGCTCCCTGGCTACCATCGGCGTCGGTATGGGTGCCGGCGCCCGCTCCGTCGCCCTGTACGAGGAAGCCCGCGAAGAGGAAGCCATCGCGGCCGAGCAACGGGCCATCGCCCGGGAGCTCTCCGCGGAGCGGCGGGCGATCGCCGCGGAGTGGGTGGAGCGCGTCCAGCGAATCTGCTCCATCAGCGTGAAGGTGCTGGCGGTCGAGATGTGGGAGACAGGTACCGGCTACTCCCTCGACTTGGAGCCGCAGGGCGGGATCACCTACGAGCGGATCGCCCAGTACTCCGTGCAACTGTCCGCGGACGCCAAGCTGCCGCACGGCTGCACCGCCACCGCCACCCCCGGCATCCACCAAGGGCGCGCCATCCTCGACGTCACCACCGTCAACGTCCTCCACGAGACGCTGGACTACCCCGAGGACTACAGCCCCCTGTCCCTGCACACGGGCATCCCGTGGGGCTACCGCACGAACGCCGAACAGATCCGCGTCTACCTGCGGGAACAGTGCGCGCTCGTGGTCGGACCGACCGGATCGGGCAAGACCAACATGGTCCACATGATCCTGGCCGGGTTCGCTCGCGCCGAGGACATGCTCACCTGGGTCATCGACCTCAACGCCGGGTCCGCCGGGCTGCCCTGGGTCCTCCCGGCTCTCAAGGGGGAACTCCAGCGGGAGGACGGCAAGCCCGTCCGGCCCGGTATCGACTGGCTCGCCGCCTCCTACGAGGAGGCTGTGCTCATGCTGGACGCCGCCTTGGCCATCGGCCTGCACCGCAAGAAGGCGTATCAGGACCTGCTCGCCAAGGCGAACACTGACCTGCTCCCGATCAGCGCCAAGATTCCCCAGATCATGCTGGTCATCGATGAAGGCGCGGAAATCCTCGTCAGCAGCGACCGGCAGATGAAGCAGCTCGCGAAGAAGATCCTGGAAGTCATCCGGATGTTGCGCGCCATGGGCATCCGCACCGTGCTCACGGCGCTCGGTGCCACCGGCAGCGTGCTGGGCAACCTCATGATCCGCCGCGAAGCCAAAGTCCGCGTCGCCCTCACCGGAGGTGAGACCGAGGGCATGGACCTGGGCAAGATGTTTCCCGGCCGTCGCGGCCTGCGCGTCGACCAAGCCCCCTACAAAGGCTCCGGATTCATGGGCACCCCCGAGTCCCCGGCGGGGCTGTTCAAGGGGTGGCGGATCAAGCCCAAGCAGATCCGGGAGATCACCGCCGCCACCAGCGACCGACACCCCCGCCTGGACGACATCTCCGCCAAAGCCGCAGGCCCTGCCTACGCCCGACGCTGGGACGCCGACCGTACCGCATGGATGCGTGACCTCACCGACACAGGCGTGGAGCCGTCAGCGTCGGCGGGGCAGGGGCAGGGGCTGAGGCTGTCCGCGCTGAGTGACCGTGAGGCGGCGCCGCGCTCGGAGGACGAGGAGATGCTGCGCCGCTTCCGTGCCGAGATCGACGCCGAGTTCGCCACCGCCTCCGACCCGCACACCGCCGAAGCTCCCACGCCGCCCGCGGCGGAGGGGCTGAACCTGTCCGCGCTGCGGGGCGAGCGGGAGCGCGGTCCTGGCTGGCTGTCCAAGGTGCTGGAGGCGATCAAGGCGACCGGAGCGGAGGGCATGAAGCCGTCTGCGGTCGCGGAACTCGTCGGCAAGGACCGCAAGACCGTCCGCGCTGCCCTGCAAGCAGCTGTCGACCGAGGCGAGTTGATCTACCGGGACAACGGGCCGCACTCGGTCTACGTCCACCCCGACCACGCCTGAACGGGCCTCACACAGGGCTACTGAGTACTGGGTAGTGGGGAACGCCCCACTACCCAGTAAGGCCGCTACTGGGGCACATAGGGCCTTTGAACAGGCATCCCCCACTGGGGACCCCACTACCCACTACCCAGTACGCCCCACTAGATCAGTCACGCACCGTCACCATGCGGGCGGCATCCACACCACCGGATGCCGCCCGCTCCCCGTCCCCGGGAGGCCACACGTGATCGTCACCCTGTCCGCCGTCGCCCTCTTCGGAGTGCTGACAGCCGTCCTCGTCCGCTCCCGCTCCGTCGGCCCGCTCGCCGCCATCACGGTGTTCCTCTTCGGATTCTTCACCGCCGACACCGGAGCCGCCACCGCGATACGCACCACCCTGCGGGCCCTCATCACCGCCGTCTCCACCATCGCCTGACCCACGAGAAAGGAGGAACCGCTGTGAGCGACACCGACACCCCGGCCGACTGGTGGCCCCGCATGAGCGATGCCGAAGCCAACGCCGAAGCCCGCCGGATCATCGACGCGGTATACCGACCGGCCCCGCCCCCGAAGCCCATACCGACGTCCTACCGGGACGACACCGAGCCCTCTCCGATCGGAGACGCGGCACCGGTCTGGCAGGACGACCGGCGCGTTGTTCCCGCCTGGGCCGCCGGGACTGCGGTCGCCTCGATCGGGATCGGCGCCGGCGCCACCGGGGTCGGGTGCGGGATCTGGCTCGTGCTGAAGGGGTTCGCCTCCATGAGTGTCACCGGCGTCGTCTGCATGGCCGTGCTCTTCTCCGGCATCGCCTTCGCCGCGCTCTCCATCGCCGCCGCCTTCTCCCGGGCCAGGCGCTCCGTTTCCAAGCACGTCTACACCGGGCCGGTCACCAAGCACACCCACGTGACCACCCACACCAAGGGCGCGTTCGCCCGCTCCCACACCCACCTGCACAACTAGCCAGGAGGCCACATGACCACCACCGTCGACCCCACGAAGATCGCCCGCGACGTCGCCGAGGCCGTCCGCGAGTTCAACCACCTCACCTTCCCCCGCCCCGACCAGACACTCGCCCAACGGCTCCCGCAGGCCATCGAGCAGATCGGAACCGCGCTGGACAAGCTCTCCGCCGTCGGGCACCTCGAATCCGCCGACGGAGAGGACCCGAGCAGGCATGTCGCCAACGTCCAGGAATTTCTGATCGTGGCCATGGAACAAGCGGGCCACCTCGCCGAAACCCTGGAGCTCTCCCACAGCGCCGTCAGCCCGCTCACCTACAGCGGCCCCGACAACGGCCCGGAGGAAGAGCCGTGCGGCGAGGGCATGTGCCAGTGCTCCTGCGTCGGCTACCTGCACCCCTGCGGCTGCGACTGCCCCCGCTGCCCCTACTGCCAGCAGCTCCCCGAGAACTGCGAATGCGAGGACTGACCGGAAGGAGAACGAACGGTGACAGCCAACCAAGCCCGGTGTCTGAGCGCACTGCTGATTGACGCCCACCACAACCTGTGCACGCAGATCACCACGGGCAGCGTGATGCACATCTACCACCGGCTCGGCATCGCACCCAAGCGAGCCACCGCCCGCGGCGACCTGAAGACACTCGCCCGGCTCGGGCTCCTGACCGAGCACGGGCTACGCCACAGCCGCTGCTACGCCCTGAGCCCGGCTCTCTACTAGCTACGCCAAGGGCGGCCCCCCATCTCTTCGCCAAGAACCGGGGCCGCCTTTGCTTCCACCCGTCCAACAGAACAGTGGAGGTCCCCCAGCATGACCCAAACCACCGGCATCCGGCGAGTACCACGCCCCAAGCCCGAATCCCTACGTCTCGCGCTCGCGCTCGCGGCGTCCGGACTGCCCGTACTTCCCCTACGCGCGGGTAAGCTCCCGTTCGGCAACTGCCCCGCCTGCACGGACAGTGCCTGCGGCGACAGGCCCCACATGAAGGCTGCGGGGCCGTGCCAGTGCCTCGCTCCCTGCCACGCGTGGGCCGCCGCCACTACCGACCCGCGCGTCCTCACCTCACCCGCGTGGGCTACGGCCTGGCGGCAGGCCGCAACCGTGGCCTACCACCCCGGTGGCGCCGGCCTTACCGTCGTCGACCTCGACAACCCGGACGCCGTCGCGTGGGCCCACCAGAACCTCCCGGCGACCAGGACCGTGGCGACGACACGCGGGGAGCACTGGATCTACCTCGGCACCATGACCTCCCCCAACGCCGTACGCCCCGGCGTGGACATCAAGTCCCTGATGTCCTACGCCCGCTGGCTCGGCCCCGGGAGCGGCACCATGGCGCCGCTCCCGGATGCCGTGCGCGCGCTCGCCGTGAAGGAGCCCACCGCCCCCCATCCGACATCGAGCCCCGCCACCGCTTCGGCGCCGGCCGAGAGCGGGCAGTGCCCCCACCGCTCGCCCGCCTACCTGGAACGGGGAATCGCCATGGCGGAGAAACGGATCGAGGAAGCCCCGGACAGCATCCACAAGACCGTGTACCGGATGTTCCTCGCGGTGTTGTCCGCGCACGGCCGGTGCGGCTGCCTCACCGACTCCCACGTCGCCCGGTTGTTCACCGCCGCCCAGGGCAAAGGCGAGACCGCCCGGCACTGCGCCGACGCGTGGGCCAACGCCCGCACCGCACTGGGGATGTGAGCCGTGTCCGAGGACGAGAAGACTCCGGCCCGGCAGATCATCACCGACTACGCGCAAGAGCACTTCCGGTACTTCCGCACCATCGACGGGACCGTGTACGCGCAGCGCAACGGGCACCCCGTGGCCCGCCCGATCCGCTCCCAGGGCACGACGGGAAGCCACCGTCAGGAACTCATCGTCGGCATGTACAGGGAAGGGGTGGGCGTGTTCAACGGCACGGCACTCAAGGAGGCGTTGGACTTGATCGAAGCACTCGCGCTGACCGAGGACGTACAGCCCACCCACATCCGCGTCGCCCCAGGCTTCGACGGAGCGACCTGGCTCGACCTGGGCCGCGACGACGGCAAGTCCATCCGCATCCACCCCACCGGCTGGGACATCCGCACCCCCGACCCGAAGGAAGTCTGCTGGCGGCGCACCCAGCTCACCGGCGAACTCCCCCTCCCCGCCCAGGACACCAACGGCAAAGGCATCGACCTCCTGCTCCGCCTGTGCAACTTCGCCAGCGCCGAAACCGAATGCCTGGCCATCGCCTGGCTCATCGGCTGCCTGGAGCCCTCCGTGCCCGTGCCCGCCCCGTTCCTCACCGGCCCCCAAGGAGCGGGCAAGTCCACCGGCGGCCGGATGCTCGTGCGGATCATCGAAGGAATGAGCGGGGACCTGCGCCGGGCGCCGAAGGACGAGGAGAACATGATCACGGCCGTCGCCGCCGGATGGGTCACCGCCCTGGACAACCTCTCCCACCTGCCCCCGGACCTGTCCGACCTCATGTGCTGCATCGTGACCGGCGCCGAGAGCATCAAACGCGCGCTGTTCACCGACGGCGACGTCGTCCGCTCCCGCTACCGGCGCCCCATGCTCCTGACCGGCATCGACGTCGGCGTCATCCGCCCCGACCTCGCCGAACGCCTCCTCCCGCTCCGCCTCGTGCGACCCCGGGTACGGCGGACCGAGGCGGAACTCTGGACGGAGTACGCGGAGATCCTTCCCGTCGTTCTCGGCTCCCTGCTGGACCTGACCGTCAAGGTGCGGGCCGCGCAGGCGGATACCCCCACCGACCTGCGGATGGCCGACTTCGCCCACCTGTGCGCCCAGCTCGACACGGCCACCGGGTTCGGCTCGCTGACCGCATACCGGGCCAGCCTCGATGACCTCAACGACGACGTCATCGAAGGAGACCTCCTCGCACAGACCGTTCTCAAGCACGCGGCCGAACTCGACACGGGTACAGAAGTCCGTATGACGTCCTCGGAGTGGCTGCACAGCCTCACCACCCTCTACAGCGGCGAGGAGTGCCGTCCCCTGCCCAGGGGCTGGCCCACCACCGGCAAGGTCCTCTCCGACCGCCTCAAGCGCCTTCAGCCGACCCTCGCCGCACGCGGCGTCCTTATCGACTGGGGACGCACCAGCGCCGCCCGCTACATCGAGATGACCCGCCCACCCATCCCGCCGCCGCACTGGCAGGACGCGGCGTTCTGACCCGCACCACCACGGCGCCACACCCGACAAGCAAGAGGAGCACCCCGCCCCCGCCCCGCGTGCTCCTCTTGCTGTTCCGGCGGCTTGCCGCCGCTGCACAAGAAGCGCCGCGAAGCGGCTCCTTCTTCACGTCCTGAGCAGCACCGCACCACCACAGACACCACCCTCTCTTTTCCTAAGAGAGGAGAACCTGCGTCACCCACGTCACCAGCCACCCGAAACCGGTCTCTGACCAGCGGTGACAGCGGTGACGCAGACGGCCAAACCCGCGTCATCTCGCGTCACCCGCGTCACGGGTGACAGAACCCCGCCCCGCCCTGTGACATGCCCCAAGCCGCCCGCGTCACCACATAACCGCAGCTCAGAACCGCAAATGACGTGCCTGACGCGATGACGCAGAAATCCGGACCTCGGACACACGCGTGCCAAGGTCCCGCGCCCAACTCCCCGAAGGCACGGACGAACTGCCCAGGAGGCACCCCGGATGAGCACCGCGATTGCTGCCCCCGTCGACCGCCTGCTGTACAAGCCCGAGGAGGCAGCCGAGGCGCTGTCTCTCGGACGCTCCACCGTTTACGAGCTGATGGCCGAAGGCGCCCTGAAGTACATCAAGTTGGGCCGCGCGCGCCGCATCCGGCGCGCCGACCTCGAAGCCTTCGTCGCAAACCTCGCCCCGCTGTCCAACTAACCAGAGCAAGCCCTGAGGCGCCCTGAGCGCTCTGCTCGGGGCGCCTCCCGCATGGAGGAGAACATGAGCCCCCGCAAACCCAACCTGGAGTCGTCCATCTACTTCGGCGTCGACGGCTGGTGGCACGGCCGGGTCACGATGGGCGTGAAGAGCGACGGCGGCCCTGACCGTCGGCACCGCCGAGCCAAGACTGAGACCGAAATCAAGCGCAAGGTCAAGGAGTTGGAGCGTCAGCGCGACCAGGGGCGAGCCCCGGCCGCAGGGCGTAAGCCGACGGTCGAGCAGTGGATGGAGACCTACCTCACCGACATTGCGAGCCTGAAGCTCAAGCCACGCTCCCTGGACGACTATTGGTCCAAGACTCGCAACGACATCGTCCCGGGCGTCGGCAAGCACCGCATCGACAAGCTGCAGCCGGAGCACCTGGAGCGGATGTACCGAGCGCTGCTCGATGCCGGGCACGCCCCCTCCCACGTGGTGAAGGTTCACCGCGTCCTGTCCCGCGCATTGAAGATTGCCCACCGCCGCCGCATCGTTGGCGAGAACGTCGCCACGCTCGTGGACCCGCCAAGCATCGACGAGACCGAGGCGAACCCCTTCACCAAGGAAGAGGCGAAAGCGTTCCTCGAAGCGGCGGCGAAGCGCCCCACCTTCATGCGGTGGATCGTGGGCGTGGGCATGGGGTTCCGGCAGGGCGAGACTCTCGGTCTGCGGTGGCCGTACGTCGACCTGGAGGCGGAGCTGTTCCACCCGGAATGGCAGCTCCAGCGCCTCACGTGGCGTCACGGCTGTGACGACCCGCGAGTCTGCGGCGCCCGTCTTCACCGATTCGAGCCGTGCCCGTCCGACTGCACCACGCACCGGAACTACAAGCGGGGCTGCCCGAAGCCGTGCCCCAGGACGTGCACCAGGCACGCGAGCGCCTGCCCACTACGCAAGGAGGGCGGACTCACCTTCACTCGTCCCAAGACCAAGAAGAGCCGGAACGCCGTCCCGATCCCGCCCGTCTTCGTCCCGTTCCTACGCGACCACAAGGCCCAGCAAGAGGAGATGAGGGCCGCCGCCGAGGAACTGTGGGAGGAACACCACGTGGTGTTCTCACGGCCGGACGGGCGTCCGCTCGACCCACGGCAGGACTACGAAGAGTTCAAGGAGCTCCTCGCAGAGGCCGGGATCGACGACCGACGCCTCTACGACGGGAGCCGCCACACGGCTGGCACGATCCTGAACGAGTTGGGCGTCGACATGCCCACGATCATGGAGATCTTGCGGCACACCCAGATCAGCCAGACCCGCCGCTACGTGAAGGGCAGATCACACCTGTCGAGGGACGCAATGCGGCGCATGGGCGAGTTCTTCGTGCCCGCTCCCCCAGACCCCGATGAGGGCCCCACTGAGACCAGAACTGAGACCGCCGACACCCGCGCGGCCCGCTCCCGCCGCCGTCGCCGCATCCACTGAACGAGAAAACCCCAGGTCGGAGCACCATCCGGCCTGGGGTTTTGGCTGAGCCGCCTTCGGGATTCGAACCCGAGACCTACGCATTACGAGTGCGTTGCTCTGGCCATCTGAGCTAAGGCGGCGCGCTGTCCGCACTATGGTGCGATCAGCAACGTCGGCAAGTCTACACAGTTTCCGAAGGTGCTCTGACCACACCGTTGGAGGGGCGGCTCGCGGGCTCTATGAGCAGCGCTTTTCCTTCGCCGGGGGTGTACCGAGCAGCAGGTAGGCGTCGATGGCCGAGTCGATGCACTTGCTGCCCCGGCCGTATGCCGTGTGGCCGTCGCCGTCGTAGGTGAGGAGCCGGCCCGAGGAGAGTTGCGAGGCCAGGGCCCGCGCCCAAGGATATGGCGTGGCCGGGTCGCGGGTCGTACCCACCACCACGATCGGAGCGGCACCCTTCGCCTCGATGCGGTGCGCATGACCGGTCGCCTTCACCGGCCAGTACGCGCAGCTCAGTGCGGACCAGGCCAGTCCCTCCCCGAACACCGGGGACAGTTTCTCGAACTCCGGGAGCGCCTTTCGGACCTCCTCCGGGGTCGAGAACGACGGAGGCAGGTCCAAGCAGTTCACGGCCGCGTTCGCGAACATCAGGTTCGCGTACTTGCCGCTGGCGTCCCGCTCGTAATAGCTGTCCGACAGGGCCAGCAGTCCGGCGCCGTCGCCCTTGCCCATGGCCTGGGTCAGCGCCTGCCTCAGTTGCGGCCAGGCCCCCTGGTCGTACATCGCGGCGATCACCCCGGTCGTGGCCAGGGCCTCACCGAGCTTGCGGCCCTTGGGGTCGCCGGTCGGCAGGGGGGACGCGTCGAGCTTCGTGAAGAACGCCTTGAGGTTGTCGCCCACCTTCGCGGGAGGGGTGCCGGGGCCGCCGAGCGGGCAGCCCGCCTGCCGGACACAATTCCTGGCGAAGGACTGGAACGCCGTCTCGAAGCCCGCCGTCTGCCCCTCGTTGAGCCGGAGCGAGGACAGGGACGGGTCCATCGCGCCGTCCAGCACCAGACGGCCGACCCGCTGCGGGAAGAGGTCCGCGTAGGTCGCGCCGAGGAACGTCCCGTACGACGCTCCCACATAGGTGAGCTTCTGGTCGCCCAGCGCCGCCCGAAGGATGTCCATGTCACGGGCGGCCTCGACCGTGGAGACATGGCGCAGCAGATCGCCCGAGTGCTGCCCGCAACCCTCGGCGAAGTGCCGGTACGCGTCGGCCAGCTGGTCCGTCTCCTTCTGGTCGTCGGGGGTGACATCCGTCTGTGTGAACGCATCCATCTGGGGGCCGCTCAGGCATTCGACCGGTTCACTTCGGGCCACACCGCGCGGGTCGACGGCGACCATGTCGTAGCGGGCGCGCACCTGTGCCGGGTAGCCGGCGCCCGCGTACCGCTCCAGGTAGTCGACCGCCGAGCCACCCGGCCCGCCCGGGTTCACCATCAGCGAGCCAAGCCGCTTGCCCGGACCCATGGCCTTCTTACGGGCCACGGCCAGCGTGACGTCGCCCGCGCCCGGATCGGCGTAGTCGCGCGGCGCCTTCATCGTGGCGCACTCGAAGCCCGTGGCCTGGCAGGCGTGCCAGGCCAGCTTCTGCGCGTAGTAGGCGGCCGGCACGGCCCGCCCTGCGGGCCCTGGCAGCGCCATCGCCGCCGGCGTCGCCGGGTTCCCCGCCGAGCAGGCCGAGACGAGGAGCGCGGCGGCGGCCATCAACGCGCCGCCCGTTCGCGTCGGGGACCGATGGCGGAACGGGGAGGACAGAGAGCGGGACTGCCCGGAGATGCGCCTGATGTGCATCTCGTGAGCGTAACGCTGAGCGACGTCTCCATCACGAAAGGTGGCACAGGCGCCTCGTACGAGTGACAGCGTCAATCCGCCGCACGCTGTATTCGCCGACCGGAGGCGGCACGGTCACCAGGTCGCACCGGCGCCCGCTCACCCCGCCCGCAGTGCCATCGTCATGGCTTCCACCGCCAGCAAGGGAGCCACATTGCGGTCCAGGGCGTCCCGGCACGCCGCGATCGCCTCGATACGGCGCAGGGTGGACTCGGGCGTGCTGCCGCGAGACAGGCGCTCGAGGGCGTCCTCGGCGTCCGTGTTGGCGAGCGCCACGCGGGAACCGAGCTGGAGCGCGAGGACATCGCGGTAGAAGCCCGTGAGATCGGTGAGCGCCTGGTCCAGGCTGTCGCGCTGCGTGCGCGTTCTGCGGCGCTTCTGCTTGTCCTCCAGCTCCTTCATCACGCCCGCGGTGCCTCGGGGCATCCGGCCGCCCTGCGCCGCGCCGAGCGCCGTCTTCAGCTCCTCGGTCTCCTTGGCGTCGATCTCCTCCGCGACCTGTCTGGAGTCCTCCGTGGCCGCGTCGACCAGTTCCTGAGCGGCCCTGAGGCAGCCGCCGATGTCGTCGACCCGGAGCGGGAGCTTCAGTACGGCGGCGCGGCGGGCGCGGGCACGCTCGTCCGTCGCCAGCCGCCGGGCCCGGTCGACATGGCCCTGGGTGGCGCGGGCGACGGCTGCCGCGGTCTCCGGCTCGATGCCGTCGCGCCGCACCAGCATGTCGGCGACCGCCTCCACGGAGGGTGTGCGCAGATTCAGGTGGCGGCAGCGGGAGCGGATCGTCGGCAGGACATCCTCGAGGGAGGGGGCGCACAGCAGCCAGACCGTACGGGGAGCGGGCTCCTCGACCGCCTTCAGGACCGCGTTGGCCGACTTCTCGTTCAGCCGCTCGGCGTCCTCGACCAGGATCACCTGCCAGCGGCCGTTCGCCGGAGACGTGAACGACTTGCGGACCGTGTCGCGCATGTCGTCGGCGAGGATCTGCGTACCGACGGCGGCGACCGTGGTCACGTCCGCGTGTGTGCCCACCAGAGCGGTGTGGCAGCCGTCGCAGAATCCGCAGCCGGGGGCGCCGCCGAGCGCACGGTCGGGGCTGACGCACTGGAGCGCCGCGGCGAACGCCCGCGCGGTCTGCGTACGCCCCGCGCCGGGCGGGCCCGTGAACAGCCAGGCATGCGTCATCTTCGACGCCTCGGGCGGCGCGGCGTCGGCGGCAGCCGCGGTGACCAGGGCGTCGGCGTCACGGGCAGCCGCGTCGAGCTGCTCGCTCACCTTCTCCTGGCCCACCAGGTCGTCCCACACGGTCACGGGACACCCGCCCTTCTGTCGTACATCGCCTTGCCGCCCTGCCGCGATCCATTGTGCGGGTCACCACTGACAACGGGCGGGGGCAGGGGCGGGCCGCGCAGGCATGCGTGCCCCGCCCCCGCCCCACGCGGTCCGCGGAAGGTCCGCGCTCAGCGGCGTCGGCGGCGGCTGCGGTCGTCTTCCCAGCCCTCGTCCCAGCCCTCTTCGTCGCGCGAACCGAGCAGTTCGTCCGCCAGGGTCGGGAGATCGTCCAGCGGGGTCTCCTCCGCCCAGTCCGGACGCGGCCGACGCTGCGGGCGCCCCTGGGCGTCGATCTGCGGCAGCTCACGCGTACGGTCCTGGCCTCCGTCGGGCCGCGCCGCCGGCCGCTCGTCGCGGAAGAAGCCCGGCGGCACCCGGCCCGCCGGATCACCGGCACCCGCGTCCCGTACCGGCGGCAGCACCGCGGTCTCGTCCGCGGCACCCGGCGTCACCGGCGGCAGCACCGCCGTCTCGTCCGCGGCACCGGGCACGGCCCGCCGCAGCACGGCCGTCTCGTCGGCCGCGCCCTGGGGCTCGGGCGGCTTCGGCAGCGTCGCCGTGGTCTCCCCGTCGGTCTCCTCCGCCCGTACGGGCGGCAGGACGGCGGTCTCGTCCGTCGCCGCGCCGGCAGCGCCCGTAGGGGGTACGAGCGGCGTGGGGACGGTGATCTCGTTGTCCGGCGGGGGAGCGGACGCAGAGGTGGGCGAGGAGGCGGACGAGGACGGTTCTTCCGTGCCTCCCGAAGGGGGCGCGGAGGCAGCCTCGGACTCGCCCTGCCCGGTGGCGGCCGATGCGGACCGGGCGGCCGACGCCGCCGCCTCAGCCGCGCTACGGCGTGCGTTCTCGGCCCGCAGCAGCGCCTCCTCGGCCTTCCGCTGCTTCTCCAGACGGAGCGCCTCGGCCTCTGCCCGCAGCCGGGTCTCCTCCTCGGCCTGCTTGCGCCGGCGTTCCTCGTCGGCCCTGCGCCGGGCCTCCTCCTCGGCCCGCGCCTGCTCCTCGGCCAGCAGCCGCGCGCGCTCCTCCTCGGCGCGTCGATGGGCTTCCTCGGCCCGCTGCCGGGCCTCCTCCGCCTGCCGCTCGGCCTCGCGGCGCTGCGCCTCCTCCAGCTCGCGCCGCTTGCGCTCCTCCTCCTCGGCACGCAGCTTGGCGAGCTGCTCCTGCCGCTCACGCTCCAGCCGTTCCTCCTCGGCCTTGCGCGCCGCTTCCTCCTCGGCCTTGCGCCGGGCCTCTTCCTCGGCCTTCCTGCGCGCCTCCTCCTGGGCCTTCACCTCGGCCTCGGACAGCGGCAGCACCTGGTCGAGCCGGTGCCGGATCACGGTGGTGACCGCCTCCGGCTCCTGCCCCGCGTCGACGACCAGATAGCGCCCGGGGTCGGCGGCGGCCAGGGTGAGGAAGCCGGACCGCACGCGCGCGTGGAACTCGGCAGGCTCCGACTCCAGCCGGTCGGGTGCCTCCGTGAACCGCTCACGCGCGGTCTCCGGCGCCACGTCCAGCAGAACCGTCAGATGAGGTACGAGGCCGTTGGTGGCCCACCGGTTGATGCGGGCGATCTCGGTCGGGGACAGATCACGGCCCGCCCCCTGGTAGGCGACGGAGGAGTCGATGTACCGGTCCGAGACCACGACCGCGCCGCGTTCCAGGGCCGGGCGCACGACCGTGTCCACGTGCTCCGCGCGGTCCGCCGCGTACAGCAGGGCCTCGGCTCGGTGCGACAGACCGGCGCTGGAGACATCGAGCAGGATCGACCGCAGCCGTTTGCCGACCGGGGTGGCGCCCGGCTCACGGGTCAGCACGACCTCGTGCCCCTTGCCCCGGATCCATTCGGCGAGTGCCTCGGCCTGGGTGGACTTCCCGGCGCCGTCACCGCCCTCGAGCGCGATGAAGAATCCGTTCGTCGTGGGCTCCGGCAGCGGGTCGTCGCCGCCGCGCAGCGCGTCGCGCAGATCGTGCCGCAGCGGCACCCCGGACCGGTCGTCGACCTTGGCGAGGACCAGCGCGGCCACGGGCAGCAGCAGAGCGCCCACCAGCATCAGCGTGAAAGCGGCGCCTCCGTGCGCGAACACGAACCGGCCGTTCTCCAGCCGGTGCGGTCCGATGCCGCCGGCCACCACCGGTGCCACCAGCGCGCCCAGCGCGACGACGACCTTGACGACCGCGTGCAGGTGCTCGGTCGTCCGCAGCCGCCGGTGATCCTCGGTCTCCTGGTCGAGCAGGGTGTGCCCGGTGTTGGCGGCGACGCCGGCTCCGATGCCCGCGAGCGTCATGATCAGCAGCACGCTGGTGACGTCCGGGACCAGCCCCGCGGCCAGCAGCGCGACCCCGGTGAAGGCGATCGCCAGCGCGAGCAGCCGGCGCCGAGACAGCGACGGCAGCATGCGTGGCGCCGTACGGATGCCGGCCACGACACCGCCGGTCAGCGCCAGGACGAACAGGCCGTACAGCACCGGGCCGCCGCCCAGATCCTTGGCCTGGAGCACCGAGACGGCGACAGCCCCCGAGACCGCCCCTGCCACGGCCGCGCAGGCGAGCACCAGCAGCGGGATGGCTCCTGTGCGGCCCTTGTCGGAGCCCGGCCCCGTCCTGGGACGGCGCAGGCCCTCAAGCGGCGATCGCGCGCGGGGAGTGCGGGTCGCGGGAAGTTCGAGTGCGGTGACCACCGACAGGGAGGCCGCGAAGAGTCCGGCCGCGACGTAGGAGGCGAGGGCCACCTGGTGCTGGTCGAACCAGGCGATGCCCGTTCCCAGCAGGTTGTTCACCAGCGATACGGCGACCAGCCCGGCCGCGGCCAGCGGCACCGCCGCGAATCCCGTACGCAGTGACAGGCGCCGGAGCGCGTCCATATGGTCCGGAAGCGGCCGGACCGTCGCGCCCTCCAGGGGCGGAGCGGGCAGCAGCGCGGGCGCCGCGCTCTCTCG
Source organism: Streptomyces sp. NPDC047022 (assembly GCF_040644155.1). Lineage (NCBI taxonomy): Bacteria > Bacillati > Actinomycetota > Actinomycetes > Kitasatosporales > Streptomycetaceae > Streptomyces > Streptomyces sp. NPDC047022. Next base: position 22,879 of record NZ_JBEYVV010000035.1, read on the forward strand.
GCACACCGACCAGAAGCGCTCGGCGACACCGGTCACGAAGGCGGTGACCAGCAGGAAGGCGAGTGCGTCGGCCGGGACCCAGTCGACCCACAAGGGAGCGATGATCAGCAGAGCCGCACGCAGGCCGTCCGCGGCGGTCATGGTCCAGCGGCGGTCGAGCGGCCCCTCCTGGGACGTCAGCGCGCCCAGCGGGCCGAGCAGGACGGCCCCGAAGAGCAGGGTGGCGAGGATCCTCGCCCCGAAGACGGCGGCGACGGCCAAGGCCACGCCACGGTAGCCACCGCCGAAGGAACCCTCCGCGATGGCCGCTTGGAGGGTCAGCGCCACCAGGACGAGGAGGGCGAGGAAGTCGCCCGTACTCCCTACGAGCTGGGCGCTCCACAGCCTCTTCAGCTGCGGCTCGCGCAGCAGGGCGCGGACGGCTCGTTCGCGGGAATCCGCGACCAGGGCTTCGTCGGGGGCCGGGGTGTGGGCCGTTGGCTGCTCGGCTCGCGTCATGCGTTCAGCCTATCGGCAGCCGCCGACAGCCCGCGGCAAGCGCCCGAACATGCACACGCCCCGACACCGAACTGATGTCGGGGCGTGGACTTCGTACGGCGTTCGCGAGGCATTCGCGAACCAGGCGAGAAGGACGCCGCACCGGTCACCGAGGCGGCACGGAATCCTCGCACCCCGGACACGGAACCCTCACGAGAGCCCCGCGCCACGGGCTTCGGGTGCCGCCCGACGCCGCCCGAGTGCGGCTCAGTCCTCGCCCGCGTCCGCCGACGACGCCGTCTTCGCGGCGGCGGCCTTCTTCGCCGCTGCCGCCGTCGTCGCCTTCTTCGCCGTCGTGGTCTTCTTCGCCGCGGTCTTCTTGGCGGCGGTCTTCTTGGCGGCGGTCTTCTTCGCCGCCGTCTTCTTGGCCGGTGCCTTCTTGGCGGTGGTCTTCTTCGCCGCCGTCTTCTTGGCGGGCCCCTTGGCACGCTTCTCCGCGAGCAGCTCGAAGCCACGCTCCGGGGTGATCGCCTCGACGCTGTCGCCGGAGCGCAGGGTCGCGTTGGTCTCGCCGTCGGTGACGTACGGCCCGAAGCGCCCGTCCTTGACGACGACCGGCTTCCCGCTGACCGGGTCCTCGCCCAGCTCCTTCAGCGGCGGCTTGGCGGCGGCACGGCCACGCTGCTTGGGCTGGGCGTAGATCGCCAGCGCCTCCTCCAGCGTGATCGTGAAGAGCTGGTCCTCGGACTGCAGCGAACGCGAGTCGGTGCCCTTCTTCAAATACGGGCCGTAGCGGCCGTTCTGCGCGGTGATCTCCACGCCCTCCGCGTCCGCGCCGACGACACGAGGCAGCGACATCAGCTTCAGCGCGTCCTCGAGGGTCACCGTGTCCAGGGACATCGACTTGAACAGCGAGGCCGTACGCGGCTTGATCGCGTTCTTGCCGGTCTTCGGAGTGCCTTCGGGGAGGATCTCCGTCACGTACGGCCCGTAGCGGCCGGCCTTGGCGACGATCGGCCGCTCCGTCTCCGGGTCGGTGCCCAGCGCTCGCTCGCCGCTCGGCTGGGCGAGCAGCTCCTCGGCCAGCTCGATCGTCAGCTCGTCCGGCGCCAGGTCGGTCGGGATGTCGGCGCGCTGGTGCTGCTCGGTGTCCTTCTCGCCGCGCTCGATGTACGGGCCGAAGCGTCCGACCCGCAGCACGATGTCCTTGCCCACGGGGAACGAGGACACCTCGCGCGCGTCGATCGCGCCCAGATCGGTCACCAGTTCCTTGAGGCCACCGAGGTGGTCCCCGTCGCCGTTCCCGGCGTCCGCGGCACCGCCCTCACCCGCGCCTTCGCCGAAGTAGAACCGCTTCAGCCACGGCACCGCCCTGGCCTCGCCGCGCGCGATGCGGTCGAGGTCGTCCTCCATCCTGGCGGTGAAGTCGTAGTCGACGAGCCGGCCGAAGTGCTTCTCCAGGAGGTTGACCACGGCGAAGGACAGGAAGGACGGCACGAGCGCCGTGCCCTTCTTGAAGACGTAGCCGCGGTCGAGGATCGTGCCGATGATCGACGCGTACGTCGAAGGACGGCCGATCTCGCGCTCTTCGAGCTCCTTGACCAGCGAGGCCTCGGTGTAGCGGGCCGGCGCCTTGGTCGAGTGGCCGTCGGCGGTGATCTGCTCGGCGGTCAGCGGGTCACCCTCGGCGACCTGGGGCAGCCGGCGCTCGCGGTCGTCGAGCTCGGCGTTCGGGTCGTCGGCGCCCTCGACGTACGCCTTCAGGAAGCCGTGGAAGGTGATGGTCTTGCCGGACGCGCTGAACTCGGCGTCGCGTCCGTCGGCGGCCGTGCCGCCGATCTTGACCGTGACGGAGTTACCGGTCGCGTCCTTCATCTGGGACGCGACGGTCCGCATCCAGATCAGCTCGTACAGCTTGAACTGGTCGCCGGTCAGTCCGGTCTCGGCGGGCGTGCGGAAACGATCACCCGAGGGCCGGATCGCCTCGTGCGCCTCCTGCGCGTTCTTGACCTTCCCCGCGTAGGTGCGCGGCTGCTCGGGCAGGTAGTTCGCGCCGTACAGCTGGGTGACCTGGGCGCGGGCGGCGGAGATCGCCGTGTCCGACAGGGTCGTGGAGTCCGTACGCATGTACGTGATGAAGCCGTTCTCGTACAGCTTCTGCGCGATCTGCATGGTGGCCTTGGCGCCGAAGCCGAGCTTGCGGCTGGCCTCCTGCTGCAGCGTCGTCGTACGGAAGGGCGCGTACGGCGAGCGCCGGTAGGGCTTGGACTCGACCGAGCGCACCGAGAACCGGGTGTCCGCCAGGGCGGCGGCGAGCGCGCGGGCGTTCTGCTCGTCGAGGTGGAGCGTGTTCGCGCTCTTCAGCTGTCCGAGGGAGTCGAAGTCGCGGCCCTGCGCGACGCGCTTGCCGTCGACGGTCGTAAGCCGCGCCACCAGGAACGACGGGTCGGAGAGGTCGCCGGAGCGGCCGGTGCCGAAGGTGCCGGTCAGGTCCCAGTACTCGGCGGAGCGGAACGCGATGCGCTCGCGCTCCCGCTCCACGACGAGCCGGGTCGCCACCGACTGGACACGGCCCGCCGACAGGCGCGGCATGACCTTCTTCCACAGGACGGGCGAGACCTCGTAGCCGTAGAGGCGGTCGAGGATCCGGCGGGTCTCCTGGGCGTCGACCAGCTTCTGGTTCAGCTCGCGGGGATTGCGTACGGCCTGCTGGATCGCGTCCTTGGTGATCTCGTGGAACACCATCCGCTTGACCGGGACCTTCGGCTTCAGCACCTCCTGGAGGTGCCACGCGATGGCTTCGCCCTCGCGGTCCTCATCGGTGGCGAGGAAGAGTTCATCGGACTCGCGAAGCAGGTCCTTGAGCTTCTTGACCTGCGCCTTCTTGTCGGCGTTGACGACGTAGATCGGCTGGAAGTCATGCTCGACGTCCACGCCGAGGCGCCGCACCTCGCCGGTGTACTTCTCGGGCACCTCCGCGGCACCGTTCGGAAGGTCGCGGATGTGCCCGACGCTCGCCTCGACGGTGTAGCCGGGGCCGAGGTAGCCCTTGATCGTCTTCGCCTTGGCAGGCGACTCGACGATGACGAGTCGGCGACCGCCCTCTGCGGTCTCGCTGGTCGGGGACAACTTCGCTCTTCTTTCCGGTCGGGCTGGGGCCTCCCCAGGGCCTTCGTCCCGGGGTCAGGTCATAGTGACGCTGCGGAGTGTGACGGTACATCCCGCCCCCGTGTCAAACGGGAAAAGCCCGCAACGGCCACTCGAACGGTAACCCGACTACCGGCATTCCTGCCGCCCGGAGTGACGAGCAGCCCTTCCGGGTCTATCCGGAGGGTGATCCCCCGGTTACTGGAGATCAGGCCGCGTCACGGCCTGAACCGTGCTGTCAGAAGCGGACGAAGTACCGCGTTCCCGCCACGGGGGCGGTCACGCCGGGAAGGCCCACGAGGGTGACGGATGCGACGCGGTTCACACCCGCCACGAGGGGCTCGCGAGCGTCCGGCCGGGGCACCGCCTCCACCGGGCCCGTCCGGTGGAGCGGCGGACGAGGTCACCGTATGAGGGACGGCCACGCGAGGTGACGCGTGAGGCACGGGCCACGTCCGGCGACCGTACAGGAATGGGCACGTAGGGTGACCGCCGGAGGTGGTCACGCGAAGTGACCATGTTGGCCGGTTTCCCGCCCCGATGGCCGACGCGCCGTCGCCACGGCCCGCCCTGCGAGCGAACCTGGGCCCGCGTCACACGCCCCGCTGCCTCGCGGGCTCCAGGAAGCCCTGCTCGACCAGCAACCGGATCTGGGCCGGCGTCCGGTCGCGCAGCAACACGGGATCCTCGCCGACAAGTTGGGCGATGGCGTCGAGGATCCGCCCCGCGCTCAGCGTGCCGTCGCAGACACCCGCGAAGCCCGCACCGACCGTGTCCACCTTGGTGGCCCGTCGCATTCCGCGGTTCTGGCGCAGTACGACATGCTCCGGGTCCTCGGCACCGGGCAGCCCCACCTGCTCCTGGACGACCTCGGCGGCGAGCTTGAAGTGCCCGGCGAGCAGGGCCGCGTCGTCGTGCGCCCGCAGGTAGTCGACGCGGTCGAAGTGGGCGCGCACCGTGTCCCCGAGCGGCTGTTCGACCGGATGCGGCCACTCCTCGACCGTGACGGACGGCTCGGCGGCGTCCGTCCTGCGCAGCGCGATCCAGCCGAAGCCGACCGCCCGCACCTTGCGCGCCTCGAACTCGTCGAGCCATGCGTCGTACCGCGCCTGGTAGTCGGCCGGGCCTCCGTGATGATCGCCCGCGTCCCGCAGCCACAACTCGGCGTACTGGGTCACGTCCTGGACCTCGCGCTGCACGATCCAGGCGTCACAGCCGTGCGGCACCCACGAGCGCAGCCGGTCCTGCCAGTCCTCCCCTTCCACGTGCTGCCAGTTGGCGAGGAACTGCGCGAACCCGCCCTCGTTCAGCCGCTCCCCCGACTGCTGCACGAGCGTGCGGCACAGATCGTCCCCGCCCATTCCGCCGTCGCGGTAGGTGAGCCGCGCTCCGGGCGAGATCACGAAGGGCGGGTTGGAGACGATCAGGTCGTATGTCTCGTCGTCCCGGACCGGCTCGAAGAGCGAGCCCTGGCGCAGGTCGGCGGCCGGGGCCCCGGACAGGGCCAGGGTGAGCGCGGCGATGTGCAGGGCGCGCGGGTTGACGTCCGTCGCGGTCACGCGGGTGGCGTGCCGGGCGGCGTGCAGTGCCTGGATTCCGGAGCCGGTCCCGAGGTCGAGGGCGGAGGCGACGGGGGTGCGTACGGTGATCCCGGCGAGCGTCGTGGAGGCGCCACCGACCCCGAGGACGACCTCCGCGTCCGTCTGGCGGCCACGGCCTCCGATGCCGCCGGCACCGCCGACCGCGCAGCCCAGGTCGGAGACGATGAACCAGTCCTCGCCGTCCGGTCCCCCGTACGGCCGTACGTCCACGGTCGCGGCGACCTCGTCCCCGCCCGTGCGCAGCAGCCAGCCGACCTCCACGCACGCGTCGACGGGCAGGACGGTCTCCACGCGCGCGTGGAGCACGGGCTGTTGCAGCAGGAAGAGCCGTACGAGCGTCTCCAGCGGCGTGTCGCCGCGTGTCGCCCGGAGCGCGGGCACGGTCTCGCTCCGCGCGAGCGCCGCGTACGCAGGCGCCCCGAGCAGGTCGAGGAGCCCGTCCGCGGTGAAGGACGCCGCGAGCAGGGCGTCCCGCAACCGCGCGGTGACGTCGGTACGGTCGGTGGAGGGCAGCGAGGCCGCACTGGAGTTACTCACGCCCCCATTGTGGCGCGGGCAGGCGTTCGACGCGCCGATCAGCCGGCCGTGGAGGCGGACGCGGACGGAGCCGCGGAGGAAGCCGTGGGGGGCGCGGCCTTGCAGCTCTGCTGCTGCTGCATCGCCTTGCCGACGTCACCCGCCTCGAGTTGCTTCAGCACGTCGCTCGCACGCGTGCTCAGATCGGAGAGCTGGGTCGCGAAGCCCTTGAGGTCCTGGGCGAACTTCGCCTGGTCCTTGGTGCTGAGCTCCCCCATCTTCTTCTTCAGGTCGATGTAGGACGCGGACAGGCCGTTGAACCCCGCGACCACGTTCTTCTGCTGCGTCGCGCCACCCTCGACCTGGGGCGCTCCCGCCTTCTCGACGGCCGCGCCGACCGATTTATATGCATCCGAGATGTCCTGGAATGCCTGTGTGTCGGTCTTCTGGACCTGCTCCGGCGGGCTGCTGTCCGAGGTCTCCTTCTGGATCGCCGCGGTGGCAGCCGCGATCTTCGTGGCCTGCGGCTGCACGGCGTCACAGACCTGCTTGACCCAGGGGCCCAGCTTGTCCTCGGCAGAGGTGGTGGCGCCCTTGCTGCTGGTGCATCCCGACAGTGCCAGTACCAGTACCGCACCGCCCGACAGCGTGGCTCCGAACTTCTTGTTCACCGGATCGGTCCCTTCCATGGCTCTCTCGGCCCCGGAACATACACGTCGGCCAGGCGACATCCGAGTGCCAAATACACCCTTTAGGGGCCTTAATAGCTATTTACGCCAGGGGAGACAAGGCTCACGAAGAAGGATGTGCGCACGGAAAGGGCGGGCGCGCGGCGCTCTGCGAGCTGCCGCGCGCCCGCCCTGTGATCCGTGCCCGAACCGGAGGATCAGCGGGTGCCGTGGAACCGGCTACGAAACCACCGCCGGATCGGCCGACTTGGACATCCGCTCGGCGTTGTCTTCGTCGTCCACGGCGATGCCGCGCCGCTTGGACACGTACACCGAGAACACGATCACGGCGATCGAGAGCACGGCGATCAGGATCCGTACGCCGAGGCTCTTGTCGCTGCCGTACGAGAACTTGACCACCGCGGGCGCGATGAGCAGCGACACCAGGTTCATCACCTTCAGCAGCGGGTTGATCGCCGGTCCGGCGGTGTCCTTGAAGGGGTCACCGACCGTGTCGCCGATCACCGTCGCGGCATGCGCATCGCTGCCCTTGCCGCCGTGGTGGCCGTCCTCCACGAGCTTCTTGGCGTTGTCCCAGGCGCCGCCCGAGTTGGCGAGGAAGACCGCCATCAGCGTGCCGGTGCCGATCGCGCCCGCGAGGTAGGCGCCGAGCGCACCGACCCCGAACGTGAATCCCAGGGCGATGGGCGCCAAGACGGCGAGCAGGCCGGGTGTGGCCAGCTCCCTCAGGGCGTCCTTGGTGCAGATGTCGACGACCTTCCCGTACTCCGGCGTCTCCGTGTAGTTCATGATCCCGGGCTTCTCACGGAACTGCCGCCGCACCTCGAAGACCACCGCTCCCGCCGACCGCGACACGGCGTTGATCGCCAGCCCCGAGAAGAGGAAGACGACCGCCGCGCCCACGATGAGGCCGACCAGGTTGTTGGGCTGCGAGATGTCCATGACCAGGCTCATCGGTCCGCCGTCGCCGACCTTCTGGCCGACGTCCTGCGCGGCGGTGGTGATCGCGTCACGGTACGAGCCGAACAGCGCCGAGGCCGCGAGAACGGCCGTGGCGATGGCGATGCCCTTGGTGATGGCCTTGGTGGTGTTGCCCACCGCGTCCAGATCGGTGAGCACCTGCGCGCCCGCGCCCTCGACGTCACCGGACATCTCGGCGATGCCCTGCGCGTTGTCGGAGACGGGACCGAAGGTGTCCATGGCGACGATCACGCCGACCGTGGTGAGCAGGCCCGTACCGGCCAGCGCCACCGCGAACAGCGCGAGCATGATCGATGTGCCGCCGAGCAGGAACGCCCCGTACACGGCGAGCCCGATCAGCAGCGCGGTATAGACGGCCGATTCCAGACCTACGGAGATGCCGGCGAGCACCACGGTGGCGGGGCCCGTCAGCGAGGTCTTGCCGATGTCCCGCACCGGGCGCCGGGTCGTCTCGGTGAAGTAGCCGGTCAGCTGCTGGATCAGGGCGGCGAGCACGATGCCGATCGCCACCGCGACAAGCGCGAGGATCCTCGGGTCCCCGCTCTTGGCGCGGATGGCCGCGTCGGAGATGCCCTTGAGGTCGGCGTACGTCGACGGCAGATAGGCGTAGACGGCCGCGGCCACCAGGGCCAGCGAGATCACCGCGGAGATGAAGAAGCCCCGGTTGATCGCGGACATACCGCTGCGGTCGGCGCGGCGCGGCGCCACCGCGAAGATGCCGATCATCGCGGTCACGACCCCGATCGCCGGCACGATCAGCGGAAACGCCAGACCCGAGTTGCCGAACGCGGCCTTGCCGAGGATCAGCGCGGCCACCAGCGTCACGGCGTACGACTCGAAGAGGTCGGCCGCCATGCCCGCGCAGTCGCCGACGTTGTCGCCCACGTTGTCGGCGATGGTCGCGGCATTGCGCGGGTCGTCCTCCGGAATGCCCTGCTCGACCTTGCCGACCAGGTCGGCGCCGACGTCGGCGGCCTTGGTGAAGATGCCGCCTCCGACACGCATGAACATGGCGATCAACGCCGCGCCCAGGCCGAAGCCCTCCAGGACCTTCGGCGCGTTCGCCGCGTACACCAGCACCACACAGGAGGCGCCCAGCAGACCGAGCCCCACCGTGAACATGCCGACGACGCCGCCTGTGCGGAACGCGATCTTCATTGCCTTGTGCGAAACAGTGGTGAGGTCCTTTTCCGCCTCACCCTTCGCCGGGGTGGCCTCGCGTGCCGCCGCGGCAACCCGCACATTGCTCCGTACGGCGAGCCACATGCCGATATATCCGGTGGCCGCCGAGAACGCGGCGCCGATCAGGAAGAACACCGATCGTCCGGCGCGCTGACTCCAGTCGTCCGCGGGCAGCAGCATGAGCAGGAAGAACACGACCACGGCGAATACGCCGAGCGTCCGCAACTGCCGGGCCAGATAGGCGTTCGCGCCTTCCTGGACCGCCGCCGCGATCTTCTTCATGCTGTCGGTTCCCTCGCCCGCCGCGAGCACCTGGCGCACCAGAACCCCGGCGACCACGAGGGCCGCCAGGGCGACAACGCCGATGACCACAACGATCAGGCGGTTGCTGTCGGTCAGTACTGCGGCTGCGAGGGATGTGGGGTGATCAAACTGTTGAGGGGTAGAAAGCCCCGCCATTCGTCCTCCTTGACGCTTGGGCTGAGCTCAAGATGTGGACGGATTCTAGGGATCTGAACCTGATCAAAACAGTGCGCGGTAAACGGAATTAGCCTTCACATGCTCTTCAGCTAAAGATCGCACCCACGCCACAGAACCCGAAAGTGGTAATGCCTCAAAACCATTGACTGGATTGGCTCTTGATCAAATTATCGCGCAATTGATCGTGAAGCAATTCACGAATCCGGCGCAAGCACGCGGGGCCCCAGGGAGATACGCAGGTGGGGACGCACGGACGCAGGGAGGTAATCGGTGGGGACGCCTGGAGCGCGGAGCACGCACGGAGCACGGAGCACGCACGGAGCACGGACGCAAAAGGGTAGGGCCCTGCACGAGGCAGGGCCCTACGAGGCCTTGAGGCCCAAGGGTGGGGCTACGAGGAGATCAGGCCGGGAGCGTGGCGGGCGGCATGGTCGGCCAGCTCATCCTGATCTGCCCGCCGGACTGTCCGGCGGTGACCTCGACGTCGTCGACGAGACCGCTGATGACCGCGAGACCCATTTCGTCCTCCTCGGCCTCCGCGTCCGTCTCGCCGGCGCCTGTGGTGCCCGGCGCTCTCTCACCGGGCACCGCGTGCGGCGCCTCGTCGCCGACCTCGATGGAGAACTGCTTCTCCTCCTCGGTCAGCAGCACCCGCACCGGCGCCGAGATGCCGTTGCTCTGGTGCAGTCCGACGGCCCGGGTGCATGCCTCGCCGACGGCGAGCCTGACCTCGTCGAGTACGGCCTCCTCCACTCCAGCCCGGCGCGCCACCGCTGCCGCCACCAGTCGGGCGGTCCTGACGTGTTCGGGCAGCGCGCTGAAGAGGAGTTCAACGGTGGCCATGCATCCCCCTCGGAACTTCGGGCGTGCGGTCAGGGGGCCGGGCCGCGAAGGCCCAGTCCCCCCTGTTACTTCTGCCGTCCGGGCCCTGGGGCCCGGGACCGGGGTCAGTCGGTGGCCGCTACCGCTTCCTCGACCGAGGTGTGGATCGGGAACACCTTGGTGAGGCCGGTGATGCGGAAGATCTTGAGAATGCGCTCCTGGTTGCACACCAGGCGCAGGGAGCCCTCATGGGCCCGAACACGCTTCAAGCCGCCCACCAGCACGCCGAGCCCGGTGGAGTCGAGGAAGTCGACGCCCTCCATGTCGACGACGAGGTGGAAATTCCCGTCGTTGACCAGCTCGACCAGCTGCTCACGCAGCTTGGGCGCGGTATATACGTCGATTTCGCCACCGACCTCGACGACCGTACGATCGCCGACGGTACGGGTCGACAGGGACAGGTCCACGGATCCTCCAGCACCTTGCTATCGAGCGGTCGCCCCTCAGGACATCTCGGCAGAGCCCCAGGACGGTTCGCCAGCCGCGATGGCATTCAATCACTTACCGGCAGGCGTACACGACGCCTTCTGCCCATTGTCCGTCACACCGGTGACACACTCGGTGCCAATGGCCAAGAATCACCGATCCGACCGACCCCGGACGAGCCCCGTGTCCCGCCTCTCGCCGGGCACGGTGCTGGACCGGCTCGCCTCGGGACCGAGCCGGGCTGCGCGCATCACTCATACGGAGCACTTGCCCCCGCGGGAGGGCCGCCATGCCGTCTGGCCCGACCGGATCCGCGCCGAGGTCATCGCCGCCGTGCAAACCGCGGGCATCGAGCACCCCTGGGCCCACCAGGCGCTGGCCGCCGAGCACGCTCTGGACGGCGACTCGGTGGTCGTGGCCACGGGCACGGCGTCGGGCAAGTCGCTCGCCTACCTCGTGCCGGTGCTCTCGCGCCTGCTGGACGGCGCCCAGGCCCCGAACGGACGCGGTGCGACCGCCCTCTACCTCGCCCCGACGAAGGCCCTCGCAGCGGATCAGTGCCGGTCCGTGAAGGAACTTTCACAGCCCCTGGGTACGGCGATCCGCCCCGCGGTGTACGACGGCGACACACCGCCGGAAGAACGCGAATGGGTGCGTCAGTACGCCAACTACGTCCTCACCAACCCCGATATGCTGCACCGCGGCATACTGCCCTCACATCCCCGCTGGTCCTCCTTCCTGCGTGCCCTGAAGTACGTGGTCATCGACGAGTGCCACACCTACCGGGGCGTCTTCGGCTCCCATGTCGCCCAGGTCCTGCGCCGGCTGCGCCGCCTCTGTGCCCGGTACGGCGCCTCACCCGTCTTCTTGCTGGCGTCCGCGACCGCCGCCGAGCCCTCGGTGGCGGCACGCCGCCTCACCGGCCTTCCTGTCGTCGAGGTCGCCGACGACGCTTCCCCGCGCGGCGAGCTGGTCTTCGCCCTCTGGGAGCCCCCGCTCACCGAACTGCGCGGTGAGAAGGGCGCACCCGTCCGGCGTACGGCCACCGCGGAGACCGCCGATCTGCTGACCGACCTGACCGTGCAGGGCGTCCGCTCGGTCGCCTTCGTCCGCTCCCGCCGCGGCGCCGAACTGATCTCGGTCATCGCTCAGGAGCGCCTGGCCGAGGTCGACCGCTCCCTGGCCCGGCGTGTCGCCGCCTACCGCGGCGGCTATCTCCCCGAGGAACGCCGTGCCCTGGAGCGGGCCCTCCACTCCGGGGAACTCCTCGGCCTCGCCGCCACCACCGCCCTCGAACTCGGCGTGGACGTGTCGGGGCTGGATGCCGTGCTCATCGCCGGCTATCCGGGTACACGGGCGTCCCTGTGGCAGCAGGCGGGCCGCGCCGGCCGCTCCGGGCAGGGTGCCCTCGCCGTGCTGGTGGCCCGGGACGACCCGCTGGACACGTTCCTCGTCCATCACCCCGAGGCGCTCTTCGACCGGCCGGTGGAGTCCACCGTCCTCGATCCGGACAACCCCTACGTCCTGGCCCCGCACCTGTGCGCGGCGGCTGCCGAGCTGCCGCTGACCGACGAGGACCTGGAGCTGTTCGGACCCGCGTGCGCGGAGCTGCTTCCGCAGCTGGAGGCCGCGAAACTGCTGCGCCGCCGGACGAAGGCATGGCACTGGACACGCCGGGAACGGGCCGCCGACCTCACGGACATCCGAGGGGAGGGCGGGCGCCCCGTCCAGGTCGTCGAGTCCGGCACCGGGCGGCTGCTGGGCACGGTCGACGCGGGCGCCGCGCACACGTCGGTTCACGAGGGCGCCGTCCATCTGCACCAGGGCCGTACGTACCTGGTGCGGACGCTCGACCTGGAGGACTCCGTCGCCCTCGTCGAGGAGGCGAACCCGCCCTATGCGACGGTCGCCCGGGACACGACGTCCGTCTCCGTCCTGGAGACGGACGTCGAGGTCCCCTGGGGTGAGGGCCGGCTGTGCTACGGCTCCGTCGAGGTCACCAACCAGGTCGTCTCCTTCCTGCGCCGGCGTCTGATCACCGGTGAGGTGATGGGTGAGACGAAGCTGGACCTTCCTCCTCGGACTCTGCGCACTCGAGCGGTGTGGTGGACGGTCACCGAGGACCAGCTCGATCAGGCCCGGATCGGCCCGGAGATCCTCGGTGGCGCTCTGCACGCCGCCGAGCACGCCTCCATCGGCATGCTGCCGCTCTTCGCCACTTGCGACCGCTGGGACATCGGTGGCGTCTCCGTACCGCTCCACCCGGACACCCTGCTTCCCACGGTCTTCGTGTACGACGGCCATCCGGGTGGCGCGGGCTTCGCGGAGCGGGCCTTCCACACCGCTCGTGCCTGGCTCGCCGCCACCCGTGAGGCCATCGCGTCCTGCGAGTGCGAGACGGGCTGCCCGTCCTGCATCCAGTCCCCCAAGTGCGGCAACGGCAACGATCCGCTGCACAAGAGGGGGGCCGTGCGGCTGCTCACGGTGCTGCTGCGAGGGGCGCCCAGCGCGCCGGAGCGCACGGCACGGGACCAAAGAGGGATGGACGGGACCGACAAGACTGACAGTGCTGACAGGGCTGATGGGGCTGATGGGCCGGACGGGGCAGTGGCCGGGGAAGGGCCGGCCAAGGGTGCGGAGGCCCCGGGTGGGGCGCGGAGTACGAGCCCGGGACCCGGGTGAGGGCATCGCGAGGCTCTCCGGCGCCGTCGGCTCGGCCGGGCCCGCTCTCGCCCTGACCTCCGCGGCGAACAGTCCCGAACCGGACGCCGCCGTGACATCGGACACCTCGCCCACGACGGCGCACCGCACCAGCCGGCTGCCCTGCGCCGCGGCGACGCGTTCCGCCTCGTGGCACGCCTCCTCCTGTGGCTCCGCCCAGTGGTCGGCGGCCGCGAGCGCCGCCAGGTCCGCCGCGGCGGCGGCCCGGTGGCGTGCCAGCACGGCCTCGCCCTGGGCCAGCAGAGCCCCGAACACGATGCAGAGGGCACCGATGGCACAGACGACCCAGATCGTCGCCGAACCCCGGTCGTCGGCCGGTGCCTGACTTCGCGTCATCGGTTCGCCCCCACCGTGTCCTCCGCCAACGCCGCCGCCTCGTGGCGCAGTTCCAGAGGCAGCGCGTCCGGACCCGGCGGATGGGCGACGACCAGCACACGCACCAGATCGCCCTGCCGGCTCACCACCACCCTCGCCCCGTGCGGCGCCGCCTGCCGAGCCACGTCCCGGACCACGTTCGCGGGCTCCTGCCGGGCCGCCGCCCGGGCTCCCGCCCTGGCCGCGTCCACGCACTGGATCTGCGCGGACACGGCCAGCAGGGCCCAGACGAGTGCCATGGCGAAGAGCACCAGTGCGGGAAGGGCGACCGCGGTCTCCGCCGTCACGAATCCTCGGTCCCAGCCGGCGTCCCGACGGGGTTCCCGGTCGAGGCCCCGACGGGGTTCCCGGCCTAGGCCCCGACGGGGTTCCCGGCCTAGGCCCCGGCCGAAGCCCTCGTCGGTGAACGGCTTTTCCTCCCCTCGTCCCGCCGCACCGTCACATGCGGACATCGAGCGCCCGCTTCACGATGTTCTGCAGCTCCGTAGTGACTTCACCGCTCGTCAGCACCTTGTAGAGGACCGCCGCGAAGGCCACCGCGGCGATGATCCCCACCGCGTACTCGGACGTGACCATGCCCCTGTCTCCGCGCAACGCCGCCCGTACACGGCGCGCCAACGCACGTCCCCAGACCCTTGCTCGTACTGCTGCCGCCTTGTTCATGTCTGCCCCCGTGAGGTTTTCGATCCGTCTGTGCGGTTCGGCCTGTTCACGCCGTCCGCACCGTGCGCCTTTGCGCGCCCTCTTGCGCGCCGCCTCTGCGCTCCGTGCACTCCGTGCGCTCTGTTCACCGCGTTCGCGTCGCCCGTCCATGCGCTGTCATTCACCACCTCCTCCCAGCAGCCCGCCCGCGAGCCCGATCACCACGGGAAGCACACCGATCGCGATGAACGCCGGAAGGAAGCACAGCCCCACCGGCACGGTGACCATCACTCCCGCACGGCGCGCCCGCGCCGTGGCCGCCCGGCTCCACTCGTCACGGGCCTCTGCCGCGAGGCGTCCGACCCGTGCGGCCGCGGGAACACCGGAGTCGCCCGCCCGTTCAAGGAGCCGCGCCAACGCCGCGGCACCGGGGAGCGCGGCGAGCCGCTGCCAGGCATCGGCCGCTTCCGCCCCGAGCCGTATCTCGGCGGCGCCCCGTGCCAGACGCTCCCCGACCGGCCCCTGAAGGGCCTCACCCACCGCCTGGGCGGCCGACACCGGGCTCGCGCCCGCCGCGATGCAGGCCGCCAGCAGATCCGCGGCCAGCGGTAGCTGCCGGGCCGCCACGTCAGGGTCGTACTCCTCGATGAGCCGACCGCGTACCTGCCGGTCCCGCCATCGTGCGACACCGACCCCGATGATCAGTCCGGCCGCCGCCCCGCCCCACCCGCCGATCAGCACCCAACCGGCGCACAGGGCTCCTCCGGCCGGAAGCCACGCACGCAGGGCGTCCCGGACCCCGGCGCCCTGCCATCCCACGCCCCGCGCCCCGGCCCTCCACGCCCGGGACGCCCGGGCCCGCGGCTCTCCGTACGGCAGGACCCCCGGCTGCCGGGGCATCCGAAGACCCCGCTCCCGGGGCGCACGGCCGCTCTCCGCGCCTGGTGCACCACCACGCACCAGTACCGTCTCCAGCCGGCGCCGTACTCTCCGCTCACGCCGCGCGACGGCGAGCATCCATCCCGACCACCACAGGGCCGGCACTCCACACAACATCCCCAGCCTGTGGACAACTTCCGCACTCATGCCGCCTCCGCTCCCCGCACGATTCGCAGGGCCCACCACAGACCGGCCCCCTCCAGCACGCCCCCGATCGCGAGGCAGGCGAGTCCCGGACCGGTGTGCAGCAGTACCCGCAGCGGATGGGCGCCAAGAGCGGTGCCCAGCACAAGCCCGAGAACCGGCAGCCCCGCGAGCAGGACAGCGGTGGACCGGGAGCCGGCCAACTGAGCGCGCAAGTCGGCCCGCTGGTCACGCTCGGCACGCAGGGCCGCCTCCAGCCGTTCGAGACCGGCCGCAAGACCGGCACCTCGGTCCACGGCCACCCGCCAGCACGCGGCGAGCCCCGACAGCCCCTCGGCGCCCGGCTGTCGCGCCGCGTCCACGAGCGCGCCGGGCACGTCCCCGCCGAACCGCGCCGCCGCCAGCACCGCCGCCTGTGCCTGGCCGAGTCCCGCCGAGTCGCGTGCCGCCCGCAGCAACGCCTCGCCCGGTTGGCGTCCCGCGCGCACCTCTCCGGCGAGCGCTCCGCAGAGTGCGATCACCGCGGCGCCACGCGTGTCCCGTGACCGCCGCTCTTCCCGGGCCAGCCGTACGCGGCGCAGCACGGGAACGCCCGCGATCCCGACCGGCAGAGGCAGCAAGGACGCTGCGAGCAGCGCGATCAGCACGCCCACTGCGACCGGCGACCAGACGGGCCACCACTCGGCAGACAACCGGCGCATCCGTGCGAGGACTCGCCCCCAGGCCGACGGCCCCATGCGCGCCGCCTTGCCACCGCCCGCGAACAGCAGCCGGGCACGGCGCACCCCCGCGTTCGAGCCGCTCATCATCCAGGCCGCGGCACCGGCGCAGGCCAGTCCCACGCCGAACGGCA
This sequence comes from Streptomyces sp. NPDC047022, assembly GCF_040644155.1. NCBI lineage: Bacteria > Bacillati > Actinomycetota > Actinomycetes > Kitasatosporales > Streptomycetaceae > Streptomyces > Streptomyces sp. NPDC047022. The sequence goes on from NZ_JBEYVV010000035.1 coordinate 38,934, forward strand.
TCCGGCCGATCCCCATCACGGCACCTCACCCCCGTCTCGCGTGTCGTCGCCCGCCCGAAGCAGCTCCCTCAGCCGCTCCCAGCCCCGCTCCCGTGCGAACGCCTCCGGGCCCCAGCGCAGGGCGGGCACGGTCATCACGAGCCCCGAGGCGTCCCGCTCCAGCACATGCACCTCCGCGATCCGCCGCCGTCCCGTCCGGTCGCGCACCAGATGCAGGACGACCGACAGCGCGGCGGCCAACTGGCTGTGCAGCGCGGCCCGGTCCAGGCCCGCCGCCGTACCGAGGGCCTCCAGCCGGGCGGGCACCTGGGCCGCCGCGTTCGCGTGGAGGGTTCCGCAGCCGCCTTCGTGGCCCGTGTTCAGCGCCGCCAGCAGGGACACCACCTCAGGACCGCGTACCTCGCCGACCACAAGCCGGTCGGGTCTCATCCGCAGCGCCTGCCGCACCAGGTCCTGAAGTTCTACGAGGCCCACGCCCTCCTGGTTCGCGGGCCGCCCCTCGAGGCGCACGACGTGCGGATGGTCGGGCCGCAGCTCCGCCGAGTCCTCCGCCAGCACGATCCGCTCCGCCGGGCCCACCACGCCCAGCAGAGCGCTCAGGAGCGTGGTCTTGCCCGTACCGGTCCCGCCGCTGATCACAAAGGAGAGCCGGGAGGCGATCACGGCGCGCAGCACACGGTCCCCGCCCGGCGGCACGGTTCCCGCGGCCACCAGCTCGTCCAGGGTGAACGCCCGCGGACGTACCACTCGCAGGGACAGGCAGGTGCATCCGACCGCGACCGGAGGCAGCACCGCGTGCAAGCGGGTGCCGTCCGGCAGCCGGGCATCGACCCATGGCCTGGCGTCGTCGAGCCGCCGTCCGGCCACGGCCGCCAGCCGCTGCGCGAGGCGCCGCACGGCTGCCGCGTCCGGGAAGGACACCGCCGTCAGTTCCAGGCCACCGCCCCGGTCCACCCACACCCGGTCGTGCGCCGACACCAGGACGTCCGTGACGGACGGGTCGGCGAGCAGCGGCTCCAGGGGGCCGCTGCCTACCAGCTCCGAACGCAACTGCCGTGCCGCACCGAGCACTTCCGCGTCGCCGAGCACCCTTCCCTGTTCCCGAAGCGCCTGTGCCACGCGCGCGGGTGTCGGTTCGGCCCCGCTCTCGGCCAGCCATTCGCGCACTCCGTCCAGCAATCGCGTCCGCCCGCCGGAACCTGCCGTGCGCCTCGTTTCCCCGCCCGCACCCGGCCGCGTTGCAGGCCCGGCGTCCGTCCTCGTCGCCGCGCTCCAGTCGCTGCTCATCCGTCAGTCACCCGCCTCGTCGAACGCCCGCCCCCAGAAGGCCGAGCAGAACCGGGCGAGCGGCCCCCGCGCCGCTCCTCCGGGCGGAACGGAACCGTCAGGCGGCGCCGTCTCCGAGGGCACCTCGCCGACCAGCGGCAGGCCCATCAGGTGCGCCACCTCCCGGTCGTCGAGTCCATGGACGAACGGCCCCCGTACCGCGACCCGGAGATCTCCGAGGACCATGCCGACGGCCGACGCGACTCTCCGCGCGGCGGCTACGGCGCGCAGTTCGGCGGGCACCACCAGGACACCGACGTCCACCTGCGCCAGGACCTCGACCACGCCCTCGTCCACGCGGCGCGGTAGGTCGACGACGACCGCGCCACCGCGCCGCCGGCCCGCGGCGAGGACCGCACGGACCGCCTGGGGCGGGATGGCCACGGTGTCTCCGCGGTCCCAGCTGAGCACCCGCAGCGCGTGCAGCTCGGGCAGGGACTCCTCCAGCGCGCCGCCGCCGACCCGGCCCCGGGAGGCGGCGAACGCCGGCCAGCGCAGCCCTTTCGTGGTCTCCCCGCCGAGCAGTACGTCGAGTCCGCCGCCCAGCGGATCCGCGTCCACGAGGAGGGTGCGCCTGCCCTCCCGCGCGGAGGTGACGGCCAGGGCACAGGCGAGCGTGGACGCGCCGGCCCCGCCCCGGCCGCCGATCACGCCCACGGTGAGCGCGGGCCGTCCGACCCCTTCGGCGACGTCGGCGATGCGGTCGATGAGCCACTGTTCGCCGTCCGGCAGCAGCAGGACATGGTCGGCGCCGATCTCCACCGCACGCCGCCAGACGCCGGGGTCGTCCTGATCTCGCCCGACCAGCACCACTCCGCGTCTGCGCGCGGCCGACCGCACGCGCCGCGCCGCGTCGTCGCCGACGAGGACGAGCGGCGCCGCCTCCCAGCCGCCCCGGTGCCCGGGCACCCCGGGATGGACCTCCGGCCTGGCGCCCGCCGCCGCACACAGGCGCAGCAGGTCGTCGAGGAGTTCGGCGTCCTCTGTGACGATCAGCGGTCCGGTCCGCCGCCCCTCGGCGACGGCCGGCCCGTCGTATGTGATGGCTCCCGCCACGATCTCCAGCCCCCTTCGCTGCTTCTTCCACGCGGCCCGCCGGGCCCGTTGCGGCCCCGCTGTTCCCGCTCGTGTGAAGAACCGGCAACCGGTCTCCATATGAACGGCCGATACGAACCGGCCATACGCGTCCGACAAACGGAACGTGACGCGAACTCGCCGTCGGCGGGCCGCGCTGGAATCACGGTGCAGCGAACCGGGAAATCATGTGGATCTTGGTCGATAACTGTGGACATCGCGGCGCTTGTGAATATCGCCATCGCCCAAACGAGCGAGCCCCGGAAGGCTTCCACAGAGCAGCGCTTCAACTACACAGCGTGGCGATCGTGGGCATGACGAAGAGGCGTTCTCGACGCGGCTGCGCGCCTCGAGAACGCCTGAAAGTTGAGGAAAAACCCACCCGGACATGCGACGACCCCCGCCGGGGGGGAGAGCGGGGGTCGTCCCCACGGCCGACTCGGGGGGGGAGGAGTCGGACCGGGTTAGCACGGTCGCGAACGATCCGTGACTTCCATGGTGTACCCGAGAGCCCTCTCAGGCAAACCCACGCGCCACACCTTACGCCGAATGGTGGGCGCCTATGCTCAGCCTCGTGGAAAACCACTCCTTGCCTCGCACAGCGGCCTTCTTTGACCTGGACAAGACGGTCATTGCGAAGTCGAGCACGCTCACCTTCAGCAAGTCCTTCTACCAAGGAGGACTGATCAACCGCAGGACCGCGTTGCGTACCGCGTATGTCCAGTTCGTGTTCCTGGCGGGCGGCGCGGATCACGACCAGATGGAGCGGATGCGCAAACAGCTGTCCGCGATGTGCCGCGGCTGGAACGTCGAGCAGGTCAAGGAGCTCGTCGCCGAGACGCTTCACGACCTGATCGACCCGATCATCTACGACGAGGCCGCGTCGCTCATCGAGGAGCATCACACCGCCGGGCGCGACGTGGTGATCGTGTCCACGTCGGGCGCCGAGGTGGTCGAGCCGATCGGTGAACTCCTCGGCGCGGACCGCGTGGTCGCCACGCGGATGGTCGTGGGCGACGACGGCTGCTTCACGGGCGAAGTGGAGTACTACGCGTACGGGCCGACGAAGGCCGAGGCGATCAGGGAGCTCGCCGACTCGGAGGGGTACGACCTCGCGCGCTGCTACGCCTACAGCGACTCGGCGACCGATCTGCCCATGCTGGAGGCCGTCGGCCATCCGCACGCCGTGAATCCGGACCGCACACTGCGCCGCGAGGCGCTTTCGCGCGGCTGGCCGATTCTGGACTTCCACCGTCCGGTCCGACTGAAGCAGCGGCTCCCGGTGCCGCCCCGGCCTGCTCTTCTCGCGATGGCCGCCATAGGTGCCGCCGCCGCGACGGCGGGGCTCGTCTGGTACGCGAGCAGGCGTCGCGTGTCGGCCGTGTGACTCCCGCCTAGGGCGAGGGAGACCGGGCGGGGAAGGCGCACTCGCGTCCGATTCACGCGCCTTTGAACATAAAAGTAAAGAACCGCATCCGGGGGTTCCGCTCAGCCCGGGCCTGGAGTAGAACGGAATCAAGGCCCGCGAGACCAAAGGAATCATCCGGAAGGATCACCTTTAATACACGCAATTGGCCCCACGGACCGTGCATGAACATCGGGCACCCACGCGACGTCGACCCGTCGATTACGGGCCAGCCGCACCAGGTGACGGGCAAGAGTTCCCGGCCTGATGGGCAACATCTCGAGGACGCTTGGTAACCCGGCGAGCATGCCAGCGGCGGTACGACTACTCGTACCGCCGCAACCATGCGCAGGCCCTCGCCCCGAGGGCCTTCCTCCGCGGACTACGCCGCCCCGCGCTGCAGCGCCTCGCAGACCGCGGTCGACTCCCGGGCCCCCAGTTCGACGGCTTTCCCGCAGTGGGCGATCCACGCCGCCATGCCCTCCGGGGTGCCCGACACGTAACCCTCGAGTGCGGCCAGATAGGCCGCACGGCCCAGTTCGGCGTGCCCGACCTCCGCGGGGCAGACCGCCTTCGGATCGAGACCGCTGGCCACGAGAACGATGCGCTCGGCCGCACGCGCGACGAGGCCGTTGTGCGAGCCGAAGGGACGCAGGGCGAGCAGTTCGCCGTGCACGACGGCCGCGGTCACCAAGGCGGGAGCCGAACCCCCCGCGACGATCAGCTGGGAGAGCCCTTCCAGGCGGCCGGATACGTCGGCGGCATTCGGGAGCGGCAGTTCGACGAGCGGCTCGTCGACCGGCTCACCCTCCTGCCGCGGGCGCCCCACCGAGGGGCTGGAGTCCGCGGCGGCCACCAGATGGAGCCGGGCCAGAACCCTCAGCGGCGACTGCCGCCAGATGGAGAGCAGCTGCCCCGCCTCGGCACTCAGCCGCAGAGCCGCCCCGACCGCGCGGGCCTCGTCGTCACCGCTGAAGTCCGTACGCCGGCGCACCTCCTCCAGGGCCCAGTCGGCGCCGGACAGGGCCGCCGAACCGCGTGAGGCACGCAGCGCCGCCTCGGAGGTGATCTCGTTGCTGCGGCGGCGCATGATCCGGTGCCCGTAGACCCGGTCCACGGCCTTGCGCACGGACTCCACTGACTCGGCCACGCCGGGCAGCGTGCCCAGGACGGCGAGCGGATCGGCGGTCGCACCTGTCGTACTCATGAGTACGACACTACGCACCCGCGCGCCTCCTCCTTCGAAGGAGTGGTCTTCTTCACGCAGCTCTGCCACTCGCAGCGACGATAAGACTACTCTTGGTGAACATGAAAATTGCTTTCGTCGGGAAGGGCGGCAGCGGCAAGACGACCCTGTCCTCCTTGTTCATCCGCCACCTCGCCGCCACCGGTGCGCCCGTCGTCGCCATCGACGCCGATATCAACCAGCACCTCGGAGCCGCGTTGGGGCTCGAGGAAGCCGAGGCCGAGGCGCTGCCGGCCATGGGCGAGCGGCTGCCGCTGATCAAGGACTATCTGCGCGGCAGCAACCCGCGGATCGCCTCCGCCGAGACGATGATCAAGACCACTCCGCCGGGTGAGGGCTCACGGCTGCTGCGGGTACGGGAGCACAACCCGGTCTACGACGCCTGCGCGCGCACCGTGGAACTCGACGGCGGCACCGTCCGTTTGATGGTCACCGGCCCCTTCACGGACGCGGACCTGGGGGTCGCCTGCTACCACTCCAAGACGGGAGCGGTGGAGCTGTGCCTGAATCATCTGGTCGACGGCCGCGACGAGTACGTGGTGGTCGACATGACCGCGGGTTCGGACTCGTTCGCCTCCGGCATGTTCACCCGCTTCGACATCACGTTCCTCGTCGCCGAGCCGACCCGGAAGGGGGTCTCCGTGTACCGGCAGTACAAGGAGTACGCCCGCGACTTCGGGGTCATGCTGAAGGTGGTCGGCAACAAGGTGCAGGGGCAGGACGACCTCGACTACCTCCGCACCGAGGTCGGCGACGATCTGCTCGTGACGGTCGGGCACTCGGATTGGGTCCGCTCCATGGAGAAGGGCCGTCCGCCGCGGTTCGAAGTCCTGGAGAACGCCAACCGTCACTCCCTGCGCGCCCTTCAGTCCGCCGCCGACGCCACGTACGAACTGCGCGACTGGGAGCGCTACACACGACAGATGGTGCACTTCCACGTGAAGAACGCCACCAGTTGGGGCAATGCGCGCACAGGAGCCGATCTGGCGGCGCAGGTCGACCCGGGATTCGTCCTTGGCGAGGGCATGGCCGCCGCCGTGTGACTTCCTCCGCGCCGATCCGCAAGAAATCCCTATCGTCTGACCGGCGGCGCTCCCGGAGGGCGCTTCGGGACCGGGACCGGGCCGCCGAGGAAGGATCTCCAGCCCTGAGCCGGGGCCTGGCCGACCTTGAGGGTGCGCAGCCTGTCCAGGACGTCGGGGTTCTGTGTGTCCAGCCAGTCGGCGAGCTGGTGGAAGGAGACGCAGCGCACCTCGGGCAGGGTGCAGACCCGCTCGATCACCTCCTGGACGGCACGCATATAAGTGCCGCCGTTCCAGGACTCGAAGTGGTTGCCGATCACCAGCGGTGCCCGGTTTCCGTCGTACGCCCGCTGGAAGCCCTGGAGCAGTCCGTCGCGCAGCTGGTCGCCCCACTCCGCGAACTTGTCGGGGTCACCCTGGGTCTGGGTGCCGGACTGGCCGGTCATGAAGGCGTAGTCCATGGACACCTGCTCCTCGTCGTGTCCGGGAAAGGGCACGAGCTGCATCGACAGGTCCCACAGGCCGTCCGTCTTGCTCGGCCAGATCTGCTCGTCGACACCTGAGCTGTCATAGCGGAAGCCCAGATCCTGGGCCGCCCGGAGAAAGGTCTGCCGCCCCTGGAGGCAGGGCGTGCGCCCGCCGATGAGCTCCTTGTCGTAGTCGAAGGGCAGTGAGGGTTCCTCTTTGAGGCCGGAGTTGGTCTTCCAGGACTTCACGAAGGACTTCGCCTGGGCGATCTCCCCCTTCCACTCGGCGGCCGACCATTGGCCGACACCGCCTTCGCCGGCGCCGTCCCCGTCGGCGCCGCTCTCGCCGGTGCAGAAGTGGCCGTTGAAGTGGGTCCCGATCTCGTTGCCCTCCAGCCACGCGAGGCGCAGTTGCTCGGCCGTGCTCCTGATGCCCGACTCGTCGTTGAAGCCGATGTCCGAACTGCCCGGCGAGTGCCGCGGCGGCCTGTACAGCTCGCGCTTGGTCTCGGGCAGCAGGTACAGGCCGCTGAGGAAATAGGTCATCGTCGCGTTGTTGGCCTTGGCGACCTTACGGAAGTGGGAGAAGAGTCTGTGACCGTCCTCGTCGGCACCGTCCCAGGAGAAGACCACGAACTGAGGGGGCCGTCGACCGGGCTTCAGCCGGTCGGGTCTGGGCAGATGGGGCTGGGCGCCGGTGTAGGAGGTGGAACCGTCGCCGATCAGACTGACCGCCCTCCCCGGAGCGGGAGCGCCTGACGGCTTCCTCATGCCGGGCTCGGAGCGGGTCGCACCGATCCAGCAACCGGCCAGTGCGGTGGCGCAGGCCGCGGCCAGTGCCACGCGGCCTGCGCCGCTGTAGGTGGCGGCCATCTCGGCCCACCTTCTTCCTTCGGTCGGGGCCAGGCTGAACAGGTGCTCTGCGGGACCGCGTGGCAAAGCCCGCGGCCCCGCCGCGGTCCGGCCAAGGTGGCACGGGACACCGACAGAATTTGTATGACAAGCCCATGAACACACTCATTCACCTCACTGAGTGATTTATTGCCCTATTTGCTCACGCGCCAGATACAGTTCCTTTACCCGGCATTACGATCCATTTACTGACTGTTGACATTTCGGCGCCGCACGCCGTGCCCCACGGCCGCGCCCGCCCCTGGCTCGGGCCGGGGACCACCAAATTCGCGACCGCCGCACCGGAGGAGACGGGAACCATGCCCGCCTGCGTCCCCACCCGCGCCGCCGATTCGACTCGGCCCGAGCGCGTCCACCAGCCCCACAGCCCCCCGCCGGCTCCGCCCCGCCGCTTCCGCGTCGCGGGTGCCGACCTGTCGGCTTCCATCGCGGTCTTCCTGATCGCCCTGCCCCTGTCCCTGGCCATCGCGCTGGCCACGGGCGCCCCGCTCCAGTCCGGACTCGTCGCCGCGGCGGTCGGCGGCATCGTGGCGGGCCGGTTCGGCGGCAGCCCGCTCCAGGTCAGTGGGCCGGCCGCGGGGCTCACCGTCGTGACCGCCGACCTCATCCACCGCTACGGATGGCGTACGACCTGTGCCATCACCGTCCTCGCGGGTCTCGCCCAACTGGGCCTCGGCTGCCTGCGCGTGGCGCGCTCGGCGCTGGCGGTCAGCCCCGCGATCGTGCACGGCATGCTCGCCGGAATCGGTGTCACCATCGCCGTCGCCCAGCTGCACATCGTGCTCGGCGGCACCCCGCAGAGCGAGGTGCTCGACAATCTCCGCGCGCTGCCTGCCCAGTTGGCGCATCTGAGACCGGCCGCCGTGTCGGTGAGCATGCTGACCCTGTGCCTGCTGCTCGTCTGGCCACGGATTCCCGGAAGGCTCGGCCACGCCATGCGCCGGGTCCCCGCCGCGCTGGTCGCCGTCGCCGGAGCCACCGGGTCGGCCGCGCTTGCCGGGCTCTCGCTGCCCAAGGTGAACCTGCCGTCCTGGCGCGGTCACGCGCTGGCCGGACTGCCCCAGGGTCCCGCGCTCGGCATCGCCGCCGCCGTCCTCACCACCACGCTGGTGTGCAGCGTGCAGTCGCTGCTCGGGGCCATCGCCGTGGACAAGCTGGCGGCCGGGCGCCATCCGCACCTCGGCCGTTCCGACCTGGATCGTGAGCTGCTCGGGCAGGGCGCCGCGAACATCGTCTCGGGAGCGCTCGGCGGGCTGCCGCTCGCCGGCGTCGCCGTCCGCAGTTCGGCGAATGTGCAATCCGGCGCGGTCAGCCGGAACTCCACGATGTTGCACGGCGTTTGGGTAGTAGTGGCCGCGCTGCTGATGGTCCCGGTGCTCGACCTGATCCCCCTCGCCTCGCTCGCCGCCCTGGTGATGGCCGTCGGCATCCAGATGGTGTCCCTGCACCACATCCGCACGGTCACCCGCCACCGAGAGGTGGCGGTGTACGCGGTCACCACACTCGGCGTCGTCTTCCTGGGCGTCCTCCACGGGGTCGCACTCGGCGTCGCCGCGGCTGTCGCCGTCGCCATGCACCGTCTCGCCCGCACCCGCATCACGCACGAGGAGAACAAGGGAGTCCATCATGTACGCGTAAGAGGCCAGTTGACCTTCCTGGCGGTGCCACGGCTCAGCCGGACCCTGCACCTGGTGCCCTCGGGAGCGGAGGCCGTGGTCGAACTCGACGGGTCGTTCATGGACCACGCCGCGTACGAGGCCCTCCAGGACTGGCAGCGCACCCATCTCGCACGAAGCGGCAGCGTGGCCCTCACCGGCAGGTCCGGTACGAGGATCACGATGCCCTCGCCGGAGTCCGCAGCGACACTGGTGGGGGACGATATGCCCACGGAGGCGCCCTTGTGCCGGTGCCGGCCCTGGACACCGTGGCGCAACCACCAGTGCGAGCGCCCGCCCGCAGGACCACCCGGCGCACACCCGGAGGGCCCCACCGACAGGCCGGAACACCGTGGGCGACTCGCACGGGGCATCAGCGCGTTCCAGCGGAACACCGCCCCACTGGTACGCGGCGAACTGGCGCGCCTGGCGCGGGAGGGGCAGCGACCGTCGCAGCTCTTCCTGACCTGTGCCGACTCCCGGCTCGTCACATCGATGATCACCTCCAGTGGTCCCGGCGACCTGTTCGTCGTCCGCAATGTCGGCAACCTCGTACCGCTGCCCGGCGCCGAGAGCGGGGACGACTCGGTGGCGGCGGCCATCCAGTACGCGGTGGACGTGCTGAAGGTGCGGTCCATCACGGTGTGCGGGCATTCCGGGTGCGGTGCGATGCAGGCCCTGCTCGGTTCCGGTACCGGCCCCGCACGGACCCCGCTGGAGCGGTGGCTGAGACACGGGATGCCCGGTCTTGAGCGGATGGCCGACGACGGGCGGGCCCGGCCCCGTATCGCCATGCGCGAACCGGCCGATGCGGTCGAGCAGTTGTGCCTGACGAATGTGGTCCAGCAGCTGGAGCATCTGCGGGCGCACGAGTCGGTGGCCCGGGCGCTCGCGGAAGGCGCGCTCGAACTGCACGGGATGTACTTCCACGTAGGGGAGGCACAGGCGTATCTGCTCGACACGTCCGAGGGGGATCCCGTCTTCGGGCAGGTGGGGGTGACCGGGGATCTGCCCAGCCCGGCATGACATCGTGATGGCGCCCGGCCCGAAGGGGCGGGCCGCGCGCCGCCCGTGGTGACCTCAGGAGACCCCGGCCGGCGCCGTCCGGCCGGAAACAGCCACAAAAGGTCTAAACCAATATACGGTCGACCCTTGTCATCAAGCCCCCCGGTCTGATGAGCTGTGGCACGGGACACAACGGACACCCCGGGAAAGGGAGATGTCGTGAGCAACGAAAGCCTGGCCAACCTGCTCAAGGAAGAGCGCAGGTTCGCGCCGCCGGCCGACCTGGCCGCGGGCGCCAACGTCACGGCGGAGGCGTACGAACAGGCCAAGGCTGACAGGCTCGGCTTCTGGGCGGAGCAGGCCCGGCGGCTGACCTGGGCCGTGGAGCCCACCGAGACCCTCGACTGGTCGAACCCGCCTTTCGCCAAGTGGTTCAAGGACGGCAAGCTCAACGTCGCCTACAACTGCGTCGACCGGCATGTCGAGGCGGGCCACGGCGACCGGGTCGCCATCCACTTCGAGGGCGAGGGCGGCGACAGCCGCGCCATCACCTACGCAGAGCTCAAGGACGAGGTCTCCAAGGCCGCCAACGCCCTGCTCGAGCTGGGGGTCCAGAAGGGCGACCGGGTCGCCGTCTACATGCCGATGATCCCCGAGACCGCCGTCGCGATGCTGGCCTGCGCCCGCATCGGCGCCGCGCACTCGGTCGTCTTCGGCGGCTTCTCGGCCGACGCCCTCGCCACCCGTATCCAGGACGCCGACGCCAAGGTCGTCATCACCGCCGACGGCGGCTACCGGCGCGGCAAGCCGTCGGCGCTCAAGCCGGCCGTCGACGACGCGATCGAGCGGGTGGACAACGTCGCGCACGTGCTCGTCGTACGCCGTACGGGCCAGGACGTCGCCTGGAAGCAGGGCCGTGACGTGTGGTGGCACGAGATCGTGGAGCGCCAGTCGGCCGAGCACGCGCCGGAGGCCTTCGACGCGGAGCACCCGCTGTTCATCCTGTACACGTCCGGGACGACCGGGAAGCCGAAGGGCATCCTGCACACCTCCGGCGGCTACCTCACGCAGGCGTCGTACACCCACCACGCCGTCTTCGACCTCAAGCCCGCAACCGACGTCTACTGGTGCACGGCGGACGTCGGCTGGGTCACCGGCCACTCCTACATCGTCTACGGACCGCTGGCCAACGGCGCGACCCAGGTCATGTACGAGGGCACGCCCGACACCCCGCACCAGGGCCGCTTCTGGGAGATCGTGCAGAAGTACGGGGTCACGATCCTCTACACCGCGCCGACGGCCATCCGCACGTTCATGAAGTGGGGCGACGACATCCCCGCCAAGTTCGACCTGAGCAGCCTGCGCGTTCTCGGGTCGGTCGGCGAGCCGATCAACCCCGAGGCGTGGATCTGGTACCGCAAGCACATCGGCGCCGAGCGCACACCGGTCGTGGACACCTGGTGGCAGACCGAGACCGGCGCGATGATGATCTCGCCGCTTCCGGGCGCCACGGAGACCAAGCCGGGCTCGGCCCAGCGTCCGCTGCCGGGCATCTGCGCGACCGTCGTCGACGACGAGGGCCACGAGGTGCCCAACGGTGGCGGCGGCTACCTCGTGCTCACCGAGCCGTGGCCGTCGATGCTGCGCACCATCTGGGGTGACGACCAGCGGTTCCTGGACACCTACTGGTCGCGGTTCGAGGGCAAGTACTTCGCCGGTGACGGTGCGAAGAAGGACGAGGACGGCGACATCTGGCTGCTCGGGCGCGTCGACGACGTGATGCTCGTGTCCGGGCACAACATCTCCACCACGGAGGTCGAGTCGGCGCTGGTGTCGCACCCGGCGGTCGCCGAGGCGGCGGTCGTGGGCGCAGCGGACGAGACCACGGGGCAGGCCATCGTGGCCTTCGTGATCCTTCGGGGCACGGCGTCGGAGGACGATAGCCTGGTCGGCGAACTGCGCGACCACGTCGGCGCGACCCTCGGCCCGATCGCCAAGCCCAAGCGGATCCTTCCCGTGGCGGAGTTGCCGAAGACGCGCTCCGGAAAGATCATGCGGCGCCTGCTGCGCGATGTCGCCGAGAACCGCCAGCTCGGGGACGTCACCACGCTGACGGACTCCACGGTGATGGACCTAATCCAGGCGAAGCTGCCCGCAGCGGCAAGCGAGGACTGAGCAGTCCTCCAGCCCTCCTAGCACGGGGTGCCCGGCTCCAGGCCGGGCACCCCGCTTTCATGACCAGCGACTTCATGCCCAGCGACAGAAAACCCTCGATCGCAATGATCAGGTAAAATGGTCAGCTCAAGGTGTGCCGGGAAGTCTGGTCGGCAAGCCGTTCGCGGGGTCCCACGAGATCTCGTGACGGCCGTCAGCCTGTCGTACCCGACCCGGAGGTCTCCGCCGTGGCCGCGCACCGCCCCCGCACCCGCACTCGCACTCGCACCCGCACGTTCCTCGGACGCCTCTCCCTGCCCGAGCGGACCATCGTCGCGAACGCGCTGCGCACCGAGACCGTCGGCGGTGTGCTGCTCCTGCTCGCCGCGGTCGCGGCGCTGCTGTGGGCGAACATCCCCGCGCTGTCCGACAGCTACCGCACCGCCGGCCAGTACCACCTCGGACCGGCCGCCCTCGGCCTCGACCTCTCCGTCCAGCACTGGGCCGCCGACGGCCTCCTTGCGGTCTTCTTCTTCGTCGCCGGAATCGAACTCAAGCGCGAACTGGTTGCGGGCGAGCTGCGGGACCCCCGCAACGCCGTACTCCCCGTCATCGCCGCGCTCTGCGGCATGGCAGTACCCGCCACCGTCTACGCCCTCACCAACGCCGCAGGCAAGGGCTCCTTCGCCGGCTGGGCGGTTCCCACGGCCACCGACATCGCCTTCGCCCTCGCGGTCCTCGCGGTCATCGGCGCCTCCCTGCCCTCCGCCCTGCGCGCCTTCCTGCTTACGCTGGCCGTCGTCGACGATCTGTTCGCGATCCTGATCATCGCCGTCTTCTTCACCGCCGATCTGAACTTCGCGGCCCTCGGCGGCGCCTTCGCCGGTCTCGCCGTGTTCTGGGTGCTGCTGCGCAAGGGCGTTCGCGGCTGGTACGTGTACGTTCCGCTCGCGCTGGTCATCTGGGGGCTGATGTACAACAGCGGGGTCCACGCCACCATCGCGGGCGTGGCCATGGGCCTGATGCTGCGCTGCCACCGCCGCGGAGGCGAGGAGCACTCCCCCGGCGAGCACATCCAGCATGTCGTGCGGCCACTGTCGGCAGGGCTGGCGGTACCGCTGTTCGCCCTGTTCAGCGCGGGCGTCGCGATCTCGGGCGGAGCGCTCGGGGACGTGTTCACCAAGCCGGAGACGCTCGGCGTCGTGCTCGGCCTGGTCATCGGCAAGGCGACCGGCATCTTCGGGGGCACGTGGCTGACGGTCCGCTTCACCCGGGCCTCGCTGAGCGAGGGCCTCGCCTGGGCGGACGTGTTCGCCGTCGCGACGCTGGCCGGAATCGGCTTCACCGTTTCCCTGCTCATCGGCGAACTCGCCTTCAAGGGCGACGCCGTACTCACCGACGAGGTCAAGGCCGCCGTGCTCGCCGGGTCTCTGATCGCGGCAGCGTGCGCCACCGCGCTGCTGAAGGTACGCAACGCCAGATACCGTGCCCTGTGCGCGGACGAGGAGCGCGACGAGGATCTGGACGGTGTCCCGGACGTCTACGTGCAGGACAGCCCGGCGTACCGCCTGGGCATGGCTGAGATGCTGGAACGCAGGGCTGCCGAGCACCGCCGGCTCGCCGCACCGAAGGCCGCGAGAGGCGGGGTCCGGGGCGGGGCCGGGTCCGGTGCGGTTGCCGAAGTGCCGGGCGGGGCAAGCGAGGAGAACGACCGTCCGGCATGATCTGACACATCCGCAAAACTCCGCAACGTCCGCGGAGCACGCAGGCACAGGCACTTACGCAGAGACATGTACGCAGAAAGCAGGGAGACCGCGATGAGCGCACCCGACGGCAGCCCGGTCGGCGCCGAACGCAGCATCGGCCAGCTGTTCGCCTCGGCGACGACCGACTTGTCCGCGCTGGTGCACGACGAGATCGCGCTGGCGAAGGCCCAGCTCAAGCAGGACGTCAAGCGCGGGGCGACGAGCGGCGGTGCGTTCACGGCCGCGGGTGCCGTCCTGCTGTTCTCCCTGCCCATGCTGAACTTCGCGCTCGCGTACGGAATCCGGACGTGGACCGGATGGAACATGGCCATCTGCTTCGTGCTGTCCTTCGCGGCCAATGTGCTGGCCGCCGGTCTGCTCGCGCTGACCGGTGTGGCCTTCGCCAAGAAGGCCAAGAAGAGCAAGGGTCCACAGAAGGTCGCGGCCTCGATGAAGGAGACCGCGGGCGTGCTCCAGCACGCCAAACCGCACCCGCGCCCCGCCGCCCCGGCCGACACGGCGGTCGAGGCTGTGGCACGCTCGACCTCATGACAGACCCCGCCACTCCCTCGGCTCAACCCGCCTCGGTCGTACGGATCGACGGACCCTGGACGCACCGGGACGTCGCGGCCAACGGCGCGCGCTTCCACATCGCGGAACTGGGTGACGGGCCCCTGGTGCTGCTGCTGCACGGCTTCCCGCAGTTCTGGTGGACGTGGCGGCACCAGCTGGTGGCCCTCGCCGACGCGGGCTTCAGGGCCGTGGCGATGGATCTGCGCGGGGTCGGCGGCAGCGACCGCACCCCTCGCGGTTACGACCCGGCCAATCTGGCGCTCGACATCACCGGAGTCGTACGGTCCCTCGGCGAACCCGACGCCGCGCTCGTCGGTCACGACCTGGGCGGGTATCTCGCCTGGACGGCGGCGGCGATGCGCCCCAAGCTGGTCCGCCGGCTCGTGGTCACCTCGATGCCGCACCCCAGGCGCTGGCGTTCGGCGATGCTCGGCGATGTGCGGCAGACCGCCGCGGGCTCCTACATCTGGGGCTTCCAGCGGCCGTGGCTGCCCGAGCGGAAGCTCACCGCCGACGACGCCGCCCTGGTCGGACGGCTCATCCGGGACTGGTCCGGGCCGCGGCTGCCGGATGACGAGGCCGTGGAGACGTACCGTCGCGCCATGTGCATCCCGTCCACGGCGCACTGCTCGATCGAGCCGTACCGCTGGATGGTGCGCTCTCTGGCCCGGCCCGACGGCATCCAGTTCAACCGCCGTATGAAGCGGCCCGTCCGCGTGCCCACGCTGCATCTGCACGGCTCTCTGGATCCCGTGATGCGGACGCGGAGCGCGGCCGGATCGGGCGAGTACGTCGAGGCGCCGTACCGCTGGCGGCTGTTCGACGGGCTCGGGCACTTCCCGCACGAGGAGGACCCCATGGCGTTCTCCTCCGAGCTCATCAACTGGCTCAAGGACCCCGAACCCGACCGCTGAGCGCCGAGAGTCGGCCGCTGAGCGCAATCCGCTCTCGGCCGCCGCGAGCGGTCGCCAAAGGCCATCGTCAGACGCCAGCCGTCAGCCGTCAGCCGTCAGCCGTCAGCCGTCAGCCGTCAGCCGTCAGCCGTCAGCCGCAAGGGTCGACTCCGTACAGTGACCTCACGGACGCGCTCGGCATCCGGACGGGAACGCTTGTTCCTCGAACAGCCACATGCCTGCCGCATAAGCCAATTGGGCGGTACGGGGGCGGTTATCGACCTTCGGGCGGGGGCAGACGTCGGGGTATGGGCTGGACGCACGACTACAGTGACGCAGCACGCAACCGCCGCTCGGCCGGCGTGCCGAGCTCCCACCGCAGGGGCGCCCCGCATCTGGCGGGGACGGACCCTCAGATGGGGATTCCGCATATCCTGCGCCGCCGGGCCCGCTGGGTCTCGGTACGTCTGCGTCACCAGCGCGGCTGACCCGCTGCCCACTTCACGGTCCCGGAGCGCGGGTGCCCCCGCCCTACAGGACCGTCACCGGGCTCACAGAGCGCACTTGTCGCTGTCCACCTGCTGGTTCGCCGTACGCCCCTTGTCGATGTCCTCCCGGACCTCGTCCGCGGTCAGGGCGTACCCCGTGTCGGCGTCGTCCAGGGACTTGGCGAAGACCACCCCGTAGACCCTGCCCTGGGGCGTGAGGAGCGGGCCGCCGGAGTTCCCCTGGCGTACGTTCGCGTACAGCGAGTACACATCGCGGCGAACCGTGCCCCGGTGGTAGATGTCCGGGCCGTTGGCCGTGATCTGGCCACGGACGCGCGCGGGCTGCACGTTGTAGGAGCCGTTCTGCGGGAAGCCCGCGACGATCGCGCTGGAGCCGCTGGCCGCGTCCGTGGACGTGAACCTGAGCGTCGGCGCGTCGAGGTCCGGTACGTCCAGTACGGCGATGTCGCGCCGCCAGTCGTAAAGGACGACCTTGGCGTCGTACTTCCTGCCCTCCCCGCCTATCTGAACGGTGGGCTCGTCGACACCGCCGACCACATGCGCGTTGGTCATCACACGGCGGTCACCGAAGACGAAACCAGTGCCTTCGAGGACCTTGCCGCAGCTCTGCGCGGTGCCCACCACCTTGACGATGGACCGCTGCGCACGGGTGGCGACCTGGCTCCCCGCCAGGGCCGGGTCGGGGGGCCGGACCTCGGTGATGGGCTCGTTCGCGAAGGGGCTGAAGACCTGCGGGAAGCCGTTCTGCGCGAGGACGGTGGAGAAGTCGGCGAACCAGGTGTCCGCCTGCGCGGGCAGGGCACGGGAGACGCCCAGGAGGACCTTGGAGCCCCGGACCTCCTTGCCGAGCGTGGGCAGCGTCGTGCCGGCGAGCGCCGAGCCGATCAGCCAGGCGACCAGCAGCATCGCCACCACGTTGACGAGGGCGCCGCCGGTCGCGTCCAGGGCGCGGGCCGGAGACCACGTGATGTGGCGGCGCAGCTTGTTCCCGAGGTGGGTGGTCAGTGCCTGCCCCACGGAGGCGCTGACGATCACCACGACGACGGCGACGACCGCGACGGTCGTGCTCACCTTGTGGTCGCCCGTCGCCCTGTCCCAGAGGAAGGGCAGCAGATAGACCGCGACGAGGCCCCCGCCCAGGAAGCCGATCACCGACAGGATGCCCACGACGAAGCCCTGGCGGTAGCCGACGATCGCGAACCAGACGGCGGCGACCAGCAACAGGATGTCCAGCACGTTCACTGCTCAGAGCCTCGCCTATTCACGTTCCGGTCGTCCTCGTCCGGCCGGGGGTCCGGCCCGTCGCGCAGCGGCAATGGGGTATGGCTTCCCCCGGGAAAACACAGCACGGGGGCAACCCTGTCATGCGCGCCAGTCGAGCGGGACCTGCTTGTCCCGGTCCCAGGGGCGCTCCCAGCCCGCGTAGTGCACCAGGCGGTCGATGACCCCGGCCGTGAAACCCCACACAAGGGCCGATTCGACCAGGAATGCCGGACCTCGGTGCCCGCTCGGGTGGACGGTGATGGCCCGGTTCGCCGGGTCCGTGAGATCCGCCACGGGGACCGTGAAGACCCGCGCCGTCTCGTTCGGATCGACGACGCCCACCGGGCTTTTCTCACGCCACCAGCCCAGGACGGGGGTCACGACGAAGCCGCTGACCGGGATGTAGAGCCTCGGGAGCACGCCGAAGAGCTGGACGCCGCCCGGGTCGAGTCCGGTCTCCTCCTCCGCCTCGCGCAGAGCGGCCCGCAGCGGGCCCTCGGTCCGGGGATCGCCGTCCTCCGGGTCCAGGGCGCCGCCGGGGAACGAGGGCTGGCCGGCATGCGAACGCAGCGAGCCGGCGCGCTCCATCAGCAGCAGTTCGGGCCCGCGCTCGCCCTCGCCGAACAGGATCAGAACGGCTGACTGCCTGCCCCCGCCGTCCTCTGGCGGCAGAAAGCGGCTGAGCTGGAGCGGCTCGACGGTCTCCACGGCCCGCACGACCGGGTCCAGCCAGCCCGGGAGGCCCTCCGTGCTCAGCCCCAGCCGCCCGCCGCCCGTGCCGCTCATGCGGTCCGTATCGCTCGCGTGTGTCATCGACACCCCCGTTCTGTCGACCCCAACGCCCACGGGGTCCCCGATCGTTCCGCACGTCCGTCGTGCGGTTGTGCCGCGCCGTGGACAGCGGCAAGGCGTGCCCCGCCCAGATGGTGCGCGGCCTCGCGCCGACGCCTCATCCGGCCCCCAGGGGCGGCGCCGGGATGCCGCCCGCGTCCAGATACGCCTGCGGGGGCTTGAGCCGCTGCCCCGGGAAGCCCCCCTTCTCGTACTTCAGGAGCTTCTTCGCCTTCTCGGGATCGGTCTCGCCCTCGCCGTACGCCGGGCACAGCGGAGCGATCGGGCAGGCACCGCAGGCCGGCTTACGAGCGTGGCAGATCCGGCGGCCGTGGAAGATCACATGATGCGAGAGCATCGTCCAGTCACTCTTCGGGAAGAGGGCGCCGACGGCCGCCTCGATCTTGTCGGGGTCGGTCTCGTCGGTCCACCGCCAGCGGCGCACCAGCCGCTGGAAGTGCGTGTCGACCGTGATGCCGGGGCGGCCGAAGGCGTTGCCCAGCACCACAAAGGCGGTCTTGCGGCCGACACCGGGCAGTGTGACCAGGTCCTCCACGGTGCCGGGCACCTCACCGTCGAACCGCTCGACCAGCGCCTTGGACAGCCCGATCACCGACTTGGTCTTGGCCCGGAAGAAACCGGTCGGACGCAGGATCTCCTCGACCTCTTCCGGGTTGGCCGCGGCTAGGTCCTCGGGGGCCGGGTACTTGGCGAAGAGCGCCGGGGTGGTCTGGTTGACCCGCAGGTCGGTCGTCTGCGCCGACAGGACCGTGGCGACGATCAGCTGGAAGGGGTTCTCGAAGTCCAGCTCCGGGTGGGCGTACGGGTACACCTCGGCGAGCTCTCGGTCGATACGCCGGGCCCGGCGTACGAGGGCCGTACGCGACTCGCCGCCGGATGGCTTCGCGGCGATGGTCTTCGCGGGGGCGGCGCCCTTGAGGGCGACCGTGGCCTTCTCGGAGACCGTCTTCGCGGGGGCGGTCTTCTTCACCCGCGGGGCCTTGTGGACCGTGGCCTTCTCAGCAGGTGCCCGCTTGGCGGGAGCCCTCTTCGCGGAGGCCTTCTCAGCGGTCGTCTTCGTGGCGGTCGTCTTCGAGGCGGTCGCCTTCCTCGCGGCGGGCTTCCTCGCGGCAGCCGGTGTCTCGGCAGGCGGCTTCGCCGTCGCCTCTTCGGGCGCCGCCTTTGCCGCCTTTGCCGTTTTCTTTCCGCCGCCGGGGCCTTGTTCGCCCACAGCGGAATCGCGACGTACAACCATCCGCCCAGCCCCCTTGGCCTGCGCTCTCACCGGCGTTTTGGACACCCGGCCAGCCTAAAGCCCGGCGCCGACATCCGCCCCGGAGCCAGGAGATCGGCCCCCGATTGGACCCCTGCCGCGTACCCCGGCACACCAGTGCGGCATCCTTGTGACAGATCACACTGTTTGGACCGTCCGGCAAAATGGGGAACACGGTCCCCTGATATGACGGGGGAGCAAGATCCCCTGAGCAGGTCGACAAGGAGAAACTCGTGGACGACGTTCTGCGGCGCGCCCCGCTCTTCGCGGCGCTCGATGACGAGCAGGCCGCGGAGCTCCGCGCCTCCATGAGTGAGGTGACCCTCGCCCGCGGCGACTCGCTGTTCCACGAGGGCGATCCCGGTGACCGCCTCTACGTGGTCATGGAGGGCAAGGTAAAGCTTCACCGCACGTCCCCCGACGGCCGCGAGAACATGCTCGCGGTCCTCGGCCCCGGCGAGCTGATCGGCGAGCTGTCGCTGTTCGACCCGGGTCCGCGCACGGCGACGGCCACCGCGCTGACCGAGGTCAAGCTGCTGGGCCTGGGCCACGGCGACCTCCAGCCGTGGCTGAACGCGCGCCCCGAGGTGGCCGCGGCGCTGCTGCGCGCCGTCGCCCGGCGGCTGCGCAAGACCAACGACCAGATGTCCGACCTGGTCTTCTCGGACGTGCCCGGCCGTGTGGCCCGGGCGCTGCTGGACCTCTCGCGGCGGTTCGGCGTGCAGTCCGAGGAAGGCATCCATGTCGTGCACGACCTGACACAGGAGGAGCTGGCCCAGCTGGTCGGCGCGTCGCGTGAGACGGTCAACAAGGCGCTGGCGGACTTCGCCGGCCGTGGCTGGCTCCGTCTGGAGGCACGCGCCGTGATCCTGCTGGACGTGGAGCGTCTGGCCAAGCGGTCGCGCTGACATCCGAGCCGGTACCGGCCTGAGGTACACAAACGGGTCCCGTCCTCGACCGAGGCGGGACCCGTTGCCGTTCCCGTTCCCGTTGCCGTCTCCGTTCACGACTCACGACTCACGACTCACCGAGGAGTACGCGCGCGTACTCCTCGGACCCGCCGGGGCCTCAGATCAGCCCGTGTTCCCTCAGGTACTCCAGTTGCGCCCGTACCGACAGCTCGGCCGCGGGCCACAGGGATCGGTCCACATCGGCGTACACATGCGCCACGACCTCGCTCGCCGTACGGTGACCGTCCTCGACCGCCGTCTCCACCTGGGCGAGTCGGTGGGCGCGGTGGGCGAGGTAGTACTCCACGGCGCCCTGGGCGTCCTCCAGAACGGGCCCGTGGCCGGGCAGCACGGTGTGGACGCCGTCGTCGACCGTGAGCGACCTGAGGCGGCGCAGGGAGTCCAGATAGTCCCCCAGGCGGCCGTCGGGGTGCATCACGATCGTCGTACCGCGTCCGAGGACGGTGTCTCCGGTCAGTACGGCACGGTCGGCCGGGAGATGGAAGCTCAGGGAATCGGCGGTGTGGCCCGGCGTCGGCACGACGCGCAGCTCCAGGCCGCCGACCGTGATCACGTCCCCGTGCCCCAGGCCCTCGTCGCCGAGCCGGAGGGCGGGGTCCAGGGCACGCACCTTGGTGCCGGTCAGCTCGGCGAACCGTACGGCGCCCTCGGCGTGGTCCGGGTGGCCGTGGGTGAGCAGTGTGAGCGCGACCCGCTTGCCGGACTTCTCCGCCGTGTCGATCACATTGCGCAGGTGCCCGTCGTCGAGCGGGCCGGGGTCGATCACCACCGCTAGCTCCGAGTCCGGCTCGGAGACGATCCAGGTGTTGGTGCCGTCGAGGGTCATCGCCGACGCGTTGGGGGCGAGGACGTTCACGGCGCGCTCGGTGGCGGGCCCCGAGAGGACCCCGCCGCGCGGCTGGCCGGGTAGGGCTGCGGCGTCGGTCATGCGGAAGCACCTTCCGTCGCGTAGGTCGTCGCGTGGGTCATGCGGGCGTTCCGCCCGCCGGGATGTGTTTGGTGAACTCATCGTGGCCCGGCCAGGACAGCACCACCTCCCCGTTCTCCAGGCGGGCCCCGGCGAGCACCGGGGTGAGGTCCCGACCGGGTGCGGCCCTCAGCGCCTCGGCGGCGGTGGCGTAGGGGATCAGCTGGCGCAGGGTCGCGACAGTGGGCGGCATCATCAGCAGCTCGCCCTTGTCGTACGAGGCCGCCGCCCGCGCCGGGCTGATCCACACCGTGCGGTCGGCCTCCGTGGAGGCGTTCCGGGTGCGCTGCCCGTCGGGGAGCGCGGCCACGAAGAACCATGTGTCGTAGCGGCGGGGCTCGAACTCCGGGGTGATCCAGCGGGTCCACGCGCCCAGCAGGTCGGAGCGCAGCACCAGCCCGCGCCGGTCGAGGAACTCGGCGAAGGACAGATCGCGGGCGACCAGGGAAGCGCGGTCCGCCTCCCAGTCCGCGCCGGTGGTGTCCTTGACCACAGTCTGAGGGGTCGGGCCGGCCAGCAGGACACCGGCCTCCTCGTACGTCTCCCGTACGGCGGCGCAGACGATCGCCTGGGCGGACGTCTCGTCGACGCCCAGGCGGTTCGCCCACCACGCGCGCGTGGGGCCCGCCCAGCCGATCCTGAGGTCGTCGTCGCGCGGGTCGACGCCGCCGCCCGGGTAGGCGTACGCGCCTCCGGCGAAGGCCATGGAGGCGCGTCTGCGCAGCATATGGACGTCGGGGGTGCCGTCGGTGTCCCTGAGGAGCATGACGGTGGCCGCCCGCTTCGGGACGACCGGGGTCAGCGTGCCCTCCGCGAGCGCGCGGATCCGCTCTGGCCACTCCGGTGGAAACCACTGCCCATTCGCCATGGGCGGAGGCTATCCCGTAGCGGGCGGATGTTCGAGAGGCAATGATCGTCTCCGCCGCGGGCCGCTCCCCCGCACGGCCGGTCCGTACGGGGATCCGCTGACCCCTCAGGCCGCGGCTACGCCTCCGTCAGCTCCACCTGGATCTCCACCTCGACCGGGGCGTCCAGCGGAAGCACCGCCACACCGACCGCGCTGCGCGCGTGCACGCCCTTTTCGCCGAGGACCTCGGACAGCAGCTCGCTGGCGCCGTTGATGACTCCCGGCTGACCCGTGAAGTCCGACGCCGACGCCACGAAGCCGACGACCTTCACCACGCGCGCGATGCGGTCCAGGTCACCCACCACGGACTTGACCGCGGCGAGGGCGTTCAGCGCGCAGGTGCGGGCCAGGTCCTTGGCCTCCTCCGCGGTGACCTCCGCGCCCACCTTCCCGGTGACCGGAAGCTTGCCCCCCACCATCGGCAGCTGGCCTGCGGTGTACACATACACCCCGGACTGCACGGCCGGCTGGTAGGCGGCGAGCGGCGGCACGACCTCCGGCAGCGTCAGGCCCAGTTCGGCGAGCCGGGACTCGACGGCGCTCATGCCTGCTTCTCCCGCTTCAGGTAGGCCACCAGCTGCTCGGGGTTGTTCGGCCCGGGGACGACCTGGACAAGCTCCCAGCCGTCCTCGCCCCAGGTGTCCAGAATCTGCTTCGTTGCGTGGACGAGCAGCGGCACAGTCGCGTATTCCCACTTGGTCATGGGGCGACTGTATCCGCTGGGGCGGCCAGGTCATGCGGCCGGCCGCGGCCCGGCGGGCGGTGCCGTGAGGCCGCCCGCGGGGCCGGTTGTCCACAGCCTCCCGCGTAGGGCGCGCGCGGACTGGTTAGGCTCGTGGGTGTGAGCAGGCTCCAGGTCGTCAGCGGCAAGGGCGGGACCGGAAAGACCACGGTCGCCGCATCACTCGCGCTCGCCCTCGCGACCGAGGGAAAACGCACCCTCCTCGTCGAGGTCGAGGGCAGGCAGGGCATCGCGCAGCTCTTCGAGACGGAGGCGCTGCCGTACGAGGAACGGAAGATCGCCGTCGCCCCGGGAGGCGGCGAGGTCCACGCGCTCGCGATCGATCCCGAGCTCGCCCTGCTGGACTACCTCCAGATGTTCTACAAACTGGGCGGCGCGGGCCGGGCCTTGAAGAAGCTCGGCGCCATCGACTTCGCCACCACCATCGCGCCCGGCCTCAGGGACGTGCTCCTGACCGGGAAGGCGTGCGAGGCCGTCCGCAGGAAGGACAGGAACGGCCGGTTCGCGTACGACTACGTGGTGATGGACGCGCCGCCCACCGGGCGCATCACGCGCTTTTTGAACGTGAACGACGAGGTGGCGGGCCTCGCCAAGATCGGCCCGATACACAATCAGGCCCAGGCCGTGATGCGGGTGCTGAAGTCTCCGGAAACGGCTGTGCATCTGGTCACTCTTCTGGAGGAGATGCCGGTCCAGGAGACGGCGGACGGAATCGCCGAACTGCGCGCCGCGAAGCTGCCGGTGGGCCGGATCATCGTGAACATGGTGCGGCCCGCGGTCCTGGACCAGTCGGACCTGGACCTCGTGGACGCGGTGCCGCGGGCGGCCGTCGCCAGAGCGCTGTCGGGCGCCGGTCTCGGCGGCGCGCGCCGCGGCGGGCTCGCGGAGCGGCTGGTGGACCCGCTGCTGCAGCAGGCGGACGAGTACGCGGAACGGTTCGCCCTGGAGCGCGAACAGCGCGCCGCGCTCACGGACCTGGACCTTCCGCTGCATGAACTTCCGCTTTTCGCCGAGGGAATGGACCTGGCGGGCCTGTACGAACTGGCCACGGAACTGCGTCAGCAAGGGATCTCATGAGCTCGGACCCGGCCCCCACGCACGACGACACGGCCTCCGCACCGAATGCGGTACCCCTCCACGACACGGGCTCCATGCGCGCCTTGAAGCATGTGCCCGTCCTGGAGATCGACCCGCTCCTGGACGATCCGGCGACCCGCATCATCGTGTGCTGCGGGTCGGGCGGCGTGGGCAAGACGACCACGGCTGCGGCCCTCGGGCTGCGCGCGGCCGAGCGCGGCCGCAAGGTGGTCGTGCTCACCATCGACCCGGCCCGCCGGCTCGCCCAGTCCATGGGCATCGACGCGCTCGACAACACCCCTCGGCGGGTGAAGGGCATCCAGGAGGCCGCGGGCGGCGAGCTGCACGCCATGATGCTCGACATGAAGCGCACCTTCGACGAGATCGTCGAAGGGCACGCGGACCCCGAACGGGCGGCTGCCATCCTGGGGAACCCCTTCTACCAGTCGCTCTCGGCGGGCTTCGCGGGCACGCAGGAGTACATGGCGATGGAGAAGCTGGGGCAGCTTCGGGCACGGGACGAATGGGACCTCATCGTCGTCGACACGCCGCCCTCACGCTCGGCACTCGACTTCCTGGACGCCCCGAAGCGTCTCGGTTCCTTCCTGGACGGCAAGCTGATCCGGGTTCTGATGGCCCCGGCGAAGGTCGGTGGACGCGCGGGGATGCGGTTCCTGAACGTCGGGATGTCGATGATGACGGGCGCTCTCGGGAAGCTCCTCGGGGGGCAGCTCCTGAAGGACGTCCAGACGTTCGTGGCCGCCATGGACACCATGTTCGGCGGGTTCCGCACCCGCGCGGACGCCACGTACAAGCTGCTGCAGGCGCCCGGGACGGCGTTCCTGGTGGTCGCGGCACCGGAGCGGGACGCGCTGCGTGAGGCGGCCTATTTCGTGGAGCGGCTGGCCGCGGAGGACATGCCCCTGGCGGGCCTGGTGCTCAACCGGGTGCACGGCAGCGGCGCCGCCCGGCTGTCGGCCGAGCGGGCGCTGGCCGCGGCGGAAAATCTTGAAGAGCCCCGCATTGTGGATCAGCGGGCCGGGAAAGCTGGACTTCGTAACTCTCCCGACGCGTACGGCAGTTCAGAATCTTCCTCATCCGAGGCACCTGGCCCCGACGCAGGCTCCCCCGCCACCCCGGACCAGGACCGGACCATCGAGCAACTCACCGCCGGTCTGCTGAGACTGCATGCGGAACGTATGCAGCTGCTCTCCCGCGAGCAGCGCACGCGCGACCGTTTCACCGCGCGCCACCCCGAGGTGGCCGTGACGGAAGTGGCCGCGCTTCCCGCGGACGTCCACGACCTCACGGGGTTGCGGGACATCGGTGTCCGGCTCGCGGCCGCCGAGTCCGAGCATGCCGAACCCCCGGAGCACCTTGAGGAGCAGGAGGCGCGAGCATGACCGGCTGAGGGCCTGTTGTGACTGCGGCACGCCCTCCCGCGTCACACGGGTCTTCGTCAGCAAGCGTCCCCGTGCGTCCACACCGCCTCGCGGAGCACGTCGAGAGGTCACGCGGGGTGCCGACAGACCCGACTGCGGGCACCCCAACCCTCGCCACGGCATCGCACCACCCATCCCTGCCGTGGCACGCCCCGCCGTTCTCAGCTGACGGCTGCGTAGTCCTCGTACGCCTCTTCCTCATCGAGGGGCAGCAGCCCCGCTCCACGCTCGTACTCCGTGCGCGCAGTCTCCAGCAGGCGACGCCACGAGGTGACAGTCGGCCGCCTACGCAGCAGTGCGCGGCGCTCCCGCTCCGTCATTCCTCCCCACACGCCGAACTCGACGCGGTTGTCCAGCGCGTCGGCCAGACATTCCGTGCGTACCGGGCATCCGGTGCACACCGCCTTGGCCCTGTTCTGCGCTGCTCCTTGAACGAACAGTTCATCCGGATCGGTAGTGCGGCAGGCCGCCTGCGCACTCCAGTCGGTTACCCAGCCCATACCGGCGCCGTCCTCTCCCGAATCGAGGCTCCCCCACGGCGGCAGCGGCATATTCACCGCCGCCAGTTGAGGACGTTACGGAAGGTGGGCACAGCGCAACACCCCCTTCGGGCCCAATCTTGAATGGTCCGAACGGACTATGGGTAAGCGGCAGATCACCCGGGGGAGTGAGCTGACGACATGCGCGACTTTTCGGGACAAACGCGGGTAGTTCACATGCGCCACAACGGACGCCTGGTGACACACAAGGCGGATTCGGACACGCATCCAACACGAACTCGGGGGAGCTCCGGAACGATTCGGGGTCGCCGGACGTACTTGATACGTGGCCCTTCAGCTGTGACAGTGGGATCAGCTTAGGCCAACGCCTTTACGCGTGTCCGGGAAATGAGAACGTAGGCTGCCCTCATGCCAAAGAAGCGCTCGGGCGGGGGGCTGTCCCCCGTGCAGCAGGCCGCCAAGTTCCTCGGAGTGAGTGTGCTCGCCGGGGCGGTGATGGCCGGCATCGCGCTGCCCGCCGCGGGCGCACTGGGACTCGCGGCCAAGGGTTCGGTGCAGGGATTCGACGACATCCCGGCCAACCTGAAGAGCCCGCAGCTGAGCCAGCGCACCACCATCCTGGACAACCAGGGCGGCCAGATCGCCTCGGTCTACTCGCGCGACCGCACGGTGGTGGACCTCAAAGACATCTCGCCGTACATGCAGAAGGCGATCGTCGCGATCGAGGACTCCCGCTACTACGAGCACGGGGCGATCGACCTGAAGGGCGTCCTGCGCGCGCTGAACCAGAACGCGCAGAACGGCGGGGTGGCCCAGGGCGCCTCCACGCTCACGCAGCAGCTGGTCAAGAACTACTTCGTGGAGGAGGCCGGCGACGACCCCACCAAGGTCGCCCAGGCCACCCAGCAGACCCTCGGCCGCAAGGTTCGCGAACTGAAGTACGCGATCCAGCTCGAGGAGAAGCTCGGCAAGAAGAAGATCCTCGAGAACTATCTGAACATCACATTCTTCGGCCAGCAGGCATACGGCGTCGAGGCCGCCTCCGAACGCTACTTCTCCAAGCACGCGAAGGACCTCAACCTCCAGGAGTCCGCGCTGCTGGCGGGCCTCGTCCAGTCACCGACGCGCTATGACCCGGTGCACGACGAGGCGGAGGCCAAGAAGCGGCGCAACGTGGTGCTGCAGCGCATGGCCGATATGCACGACATCTCGCAGGCCGAGGCGGACAAGGCCAAGAAGACCGGCCTCGGACTGCATGTCAGCCAGCCGAAGAACGGCTGCATCACGGCGGTGAAGGGCGCGGGCTTCTTCTGCGACTACGTCCGCGAGGTGTTCCTGAACGACCCGGTCTTCGGCAAGACCCGCACGGACCGGGCGAAGATCTGGAACCAGGGCGGCCTGACGATCCGTACGACGCTCGACCCGCAGGCGCAGGAATCGGCTCAGGCGTCCATCAAGGATCACGTCAACCAGAGCGACGAGGTGGCCACCGCCGCGACCATCGTGGAGCCGGGCACCGGCAAGATCCTCGCGATGGGCCAGTCCCGCCCGTACGGGTTCGGCACCAACGAGACGCAGATCAACCTCTCGGTGGACAGGTCCATGGGCGGCGGAGCGGGCTACCAGCCCGGTTCGACCTTCAAGCCGATCGTCGCCGCGGCGGCCATCGAAGGCGGGATGTCGGCGACCCAGGAGTACCCGTCGCCGTACAAGATGCCGTACCCGAGCCCGATCGCCGCCTGCGACGGGAAGAACTGGGAAAACACGGACGGCTCCACGCTCGAGAACGAGAACGAGTCGGAGCACGGTCCGTACGGCATGAAGGAAGCGACCGCCAAGTCGGTCAACACCTACTACGTGCAGCTGATCGACGACATCGGCATCTGCCCGGTCATCGACATGGCCAAGAAGATGGGGGTGAACCGCGCGGACGGCGCCAAGATGACCGAGGCCCCGTCGATCGCGCTCGGCACCCAGGAGATGTCGCCGCTGACGATGGCGAGCGCGTACGCCACCTTCGCCGACCGGGGCATGTACTGCACGCCGGTCGCCATCGAGTCCATCACGCAGACCATCGGAAACCAGAAGAAGTCCCTGGCCGTCCCGCAGTCGACGTGCTCTCGCGCGATGTCGCAGACCACCGCCGACACGATCAGCACCCTCCTGAAGGGCGTCGTCGAGGACGGTACGGGCCAGGAGGCCGGCCTCGGCGACCGCCCCAGCGCGGGCAAGACGGGTACGACGGACTTCCGCTACGCGGCCTGGTTCGTCGGCTACACGCCCAACATGGCGGGCGCGGTCTGGGTCGGCGACCCGGCGCACAAGCGGCAGATGGTCGACGTCACCATCGGCGGCACCACCTATGCCAAGGTCTACGGTGGCCAGGTGCCCGGCCCGATCTGGCGCGACATGATGAGTGGAGCCCTGCAGGGCAAGCCGGTCGAGGACTTCATCCTCGTCGACATCCCCGACCAGCAGCCCGGCGACGACGGGGGCTGGGACGACGGGAAGGGCCACGGCCGCGGCCACGGTCACGGCAACGGAGGCGTGACCACCGGCGGCCTGCCGACGGGCGGCCTGCCCACCGGCGGGACACCCGGCGGCCCGCTCCCGACGCCCGGCTTCCCCCTCCCCTCGGGGTGGACACAGGGCACCACGAACGGGGGCAGGAACGGAAACGGAGGCCAGCGGGGCTGACCCGTCCCTCCGTCTCAGCACGACGGGGGCGTCTCTCCGATGAGAGACGCCCCCGTCGTCGTATGAGATCGACGTCGTACACACAGCCGTCGCATGCGAACGCCGTACGCATGGGCATCGCGTACGGCGGTGACGCACCGGCGCCGTACGAACATGAACAGCCCGGGAAGCGGGCTGGTCAGCCGCCCGCGAGGAGCTGCTTGACCACGGCGGCGACCCGGCCGCCCTCCGCCAGGCCGGCCACCTTCGGGTTGACGATCTTCATGACCTGCCCCATGGCGCGCGGGCCTTCGGCTCCGGCGGCCTTCGCCTCCTCGACGGCCTGGGAGACGATCTGCCGCAGCTCGTCATCGGACAGCTGCTTGGGCAGGTACGCGGCGAGCACCTCGCCCTCCGCCGTCTCCCGCTCGGCCTGCTCGGGACGCCCGCCCTGGGCGAACGCGTCGGAGGCCTCGCGCCTCTTCTTCGCCTCGCGGGTGATCACCTTGGTGACCTCTTCGTCGGAGAGCTCGCGCTTCTCCTTGCCCGCGACCTCCTCCTTGGTGATCGCGGCGAGCGTCAGCCGGAGCGTCGAGGAGCGGAGCTCGTCGCGCTCCTTGATCGCGGCGTTGAGGTCTTCCTGCAGCTTCGACTTGAGCGTGGTCATGGCACTGATTGTGACAGGTGCGGCAAGGCGGCCGCCCACTGATTTCCACGGGCTCCACGAGTGTCCCCGGGCGTCCGCGGACGTCGCCCACCGGATGTCCCCGAATGGCACTGCGACGGTGAGGCCCCGCTGTCCACAGCTTCGTTGCCCGCCGGTCCATCGTTGTCCACAGGTGGGCCGGGGTGCCCCCTTGTTCTGACACGATGGTCGTATGCGCGCGCGATACGGAGTACCCCTGGGATTCACGGCGGTGGCCGCCGCCGGACTGCTGTATTCGGCCGGGTTCGAGGTCCGTTCCTTCCGGCTGCGCCGGGTGACGGTCCCGGTGCTGCCCCCCGGCGCCCGTCCGCTGCGCGTGCTCCAGGTGTCAGACATCCATATGGTGCGCGGGCAGCGGAAGAAGCAGCGCTGGCTGCGCTCGCTGGCGGGCCTGCGGCCGGACTTCGTGATCAACACCGGCGACAACCTCTCGGACCCGGAGGGCGTGCCGGAGGTACTGGACGCGCTGGGCCCACTGATGGAGTTCCCGGGGGCATACGTCTTCGGTTCGAACGACTACTACGGCCCGCGACTGCGCAACCCCGCGCTCTATCTGGTGGAAAAGGTCCGGGGCAGCCACGGCCTGAACGGCAACCCGCCCGTGGTCGGCGCCATCCACAACCCCTGGGAGGACCTGCGCGACGGCTTCGACATGGCGGGCTGGCGGAACCTGACGAACACGCGGGGATCACTGAAGATCGACGGGCTGGAAGTCGAACTGACGGGCCTGGACGACCCGCACATCAAGCGTGACCGGTACGTGCGCGTGGCGGGCGGCCCGTCACCCTCGGCGGACTTCTCGATGGGCGTCGTCCACGCGCCGTACCTGCGCAGCCTGGACGCCTTCACGGCGGACGGCTACCCACTGATCCTCGCGGGCCACACGCACGGCGGCCAGCTCTGCGTTCCCTTCTACGGTGCGCTGGTCACCAACTGCGATCTGGACGCGGACCGGGTGAAGGGCCTGTCGCACCACACATCGGAGGGGCGAACGTCCTATCTGCATGTGTCGGCGGGCTGCGGAACGAATCGCTACACACCAGTTCGCTTCGCATGCCCTCCGGAGGCGACGCTGCTGACACTCGTGAGCAGGGAGTAGCGGGCCGCCGGCACCACTGTCGACGCCCATCCGCGCCGTTAACCCACCCGGACCACCCGTATCGCCCGCTTTGCCCCACCCGCTTAGCGTGAGGGCATGACCTCGCCGATACCCAAGGAGATCCCGGACCTCCCGGCAGTTCCGGGCAGGTCCAGGCTACGGCCGGGCGTCGTCCCTCCCGCCGCCGTGATGGCTCCCGCGTACCGCCCTGTGGCCGCCACCTACCGTCTGCTGGTAGCGGCGGCGGCCGGGGCGTCGGTGTCCGTCGATCTGCTCCTCGGCAGCCCGGTCCGGGTGCTGACCTTCTTCACGATCCAGGCGAATGTGCTCGCCGCGCTGGTATTCACGCTGTCGGCCCTGCGAGCCGGCTCGGCCCGCCGCCCGCTGCCGGCACTCGTCACCGGCGGCACGCTCTTCTACACACTGATCGCAGCCCTCGTCTATCACGTGCTCCTGGTGAACGAACCCGGCACCCTGTCGATGACGGGTCACCCCGACGCCCCCACGGGATGGCCCGCGCTCGCCAACCAGGTGATGCACACACTGGTACCCGTGGCCGCGCTGCTGGACTGGCTCCTGCTGACCCGCCCGGGCCCACTGTCCCTGCGGCACGCGAAGGCATGGCTGCTGTACCCGATCGCGTACCTGGCCCTCACCCTGGTGCGCGGCGAACTGATCCCGCCGGACAGGGAGGGCCGCTACCTCTACCCGTTCCTGAACGTGGAGCGCCTCGGCTACAGAAGCGTCCTCGCCAACGCCCTCCTCGTCGGCCTGGCCTTCTTCACCGTGGCCGTCCTCCTGGTCGCCCTCGACCACATCCGCCCGGACCCCACCCGCCGCCGCTCGAAAACCGGATTTCGTCTCTAGCCACCAGTGGGCTAAAGTAAACGTCGTCGCCGCGACAAGCAGCGACATCGGGGTGTAGCGCAGCTTGGCAGCGCGCTTCGTTCGGGACGAAGAGGTCGTGGGTTCAAATCCCGCCACCCCGACAGCCGAAACACCAGGTCAGGGCCGGTTCTCCTTCACAGGAGACCGGCCTTGACGCGTTCCTTGGGGGCTCTCTGGAGAAATCCTGGAGAAGATCTTGGGATTCGTCTCCAGGACAGTGCGACGGAGCCCTACCGGCGAGCCTTCAGCAGCACGTCCAGAGCGACCACCGGCGAGCCGGGATTCATCGCCCGGCGAGCGTCCAAAGCCTCCTCCCACATCTCGGTCAGCGCGGCCATCAGGACCCGCCGCATCCCGGGCGTGATGTGGTCGTAGCGGGACTGCACCGAGCCGTCCTCGTGGCCCATGCGTTCGTCCATGAGCTTTGGCGGAGTGCCCACTTCCCTCATGAGCGTCTTGTGGGTGTGGCGCAGCCCGTGCGGTGTCAGCCCTGGTGCGGGTGTGAGTAGTTGCGGTACAGGAAGTGCCGCTGAGATTGATCATGGCCAGCTAGTGCCGCGGCTTAATTTTGCTGTGTGGTTGGGTAGAGGTGGCGCAGTTTCACGCGTGCGTCGTCGGTGGTGAAGTGCCAGTCGACTTGGCGCTGGTTGTTGTTGGTGTGCTGCTGCCAGGCGGCGAGTTCGGTGTTGAGCACGGCGAGGTCGCCGATGCGGCGGTCCAGGCACTGGCGGGTGAGGGCGGAGAGC
>NZ_JBEYVV010000036.1:0-61668 GCF_040644155.1 Streptomyces sp. NPDC047022
CGCAATCTGGCACAACTTCCAGACCGGCCAGGCGGTCAGCCGCTCACTGACCGCCTTCGATCACTGACCGTATTTGGACAGACTCGTCTAGGGTGGAGCGGTTCAAGGATTGGCATGTATGGGTCATGGGAGGGTAATGTTCCGGGTCGAGTGCGGGGCGCCACGTCACGACAACTCGTCCGTGCCTAAGGGCTCGTACGAGGCGGCTCGACGCCGATGCGTGCCTCGCTCGGGTCCCCCGCTCCATGCGGGAGCTCACCGTCGACGGGCGAGCGGCGATAGCCTTCACATACGGCGGGGCGACGCCAGTACGTACCTCGTGCGGGTCCTAGTGTCCGTGTGTTCGCTCACCTGCCAGCCCGTTCTCTCCAGGGTGGCCGCGCACGCGCGCAGTGCCGTCGGATCGTTCTCGTGGACCGCCACGGCCTCCGGCTGCGCGGTCGCGCGTACCCGGTATCCGTCGCCGTCTCCCGCCGCGGGCCGGTGCCCCGCGGCCTCCAGGGCGAGTGCGGCGGCACGCACCAGATGCTTGCGCTCCCAGCCGCACGGCCGGTCCGTGGCGCCGCCCGGATTGGTCATCCGGCGCAACTCCACCAGGCCCTCCCAGGCGCTGCGCACCTCGCGCAGCCGGGCGGGGGTGGTGTCCCCGGCGTCCTCGCCGCCGACGCGGGCGGCGAACACGCCGGAGTCCGAGGCCGCGGGTTCCGGGGCCGCGTCCCTCGCGGGTGCCTCCCGTATGCGGTGACCCGCCGGAGTCAGGAAGTACGCGTGCGGCGGGCGCGGATGCCGGAAGGCGAGGCCCTTCTTCACCAGTCCCGCGAGCTGCGCCTCCGTGCCCCGCAGCCGCCCGGTGCCGGGATCGGCGGCTTCGACGACACGCCGTTGCGCCGCACTCGGTTGTCGTGTCATGGCTGCTCCTCCCCGTTGCCCTCCGCGACTGTGCGTCCGCGGTCACCCGAAGACTACGACCGGGGTCCGACAGCGCCGCCGGTGACGACCGCGTCCGCGGAATCTCCGTTGCGCAGAGGGCACATCCAGGGCATCGTCCTCGCGTGATCGAACTGCGTTCCCTGGGACCTGATGACTGGCGGGTGTGGCGCGAGCTGCGACTGGCCGCGCTCGCCGAGGCGCCTTACGCCTTCGGCTCGACGCTGGCGGAGTGGCAGGGGGAGGGCGACCGGGAGGATCGCTGGAGGGGGCGTCTCGCCATCCCCGGTTCTCGCAATGTCGTCGCGGTGGGCGGTGAAGGTGCCAGGGCGGTCGGCATGGTCAGTGGTGTCCCGGACGAGAGTCCGGACGCCGCGGGGTTGATCTCAATGTGGGTCAGTCCAGCTGTCCGAGGTCACGGAGTGGGCGACCGCTTGATCGGCGAGATCGCGGCGTGGGCCGTTGAGCGGGGGGCCAGGATCTTGCGGCTGTCGGTGATGCCGGACAATCGCGCGGCCCTCGCCCTCTACGAGCGTCATGGCTTCGTGGACACCGGAGAGCCGGGCGACCTGCTGCCCGACGGCGTGCGCAGGGAGTTGGTCATGGCGAAGGATCTTGGTTCCGCATCGTCGTAGTCGTCGCGGCCAGGGTCTTTCGCGGCCTCAGCCCGGGTCGGAGCGGCCGGTTCTGATGCTCGATGCACGGATCAGCGGTCGTCGAGCCCCGCCTCCCCCTCCGACAGAGACCCATGCGAACAGTACGAGTCCGGTCTGACGTTCCACCCGGACACGACATGGCGTCGGTGTTCCGTGCCGAGGCGGCTGATCGTCCCGGTGGAGAGCTGGAACATGGCCCCGGCCGAGGCGGGCAGCCCGAGGCGCCGGGCGGTCAGGACGCGCAGGAAATGGCCGTGCGAGACGACGACCACGCTGCCCTCCGCGTCGCCGAGCGCCGCGTCGATCACGGCGAGCATCCGCTCCGCGCGTGCCCCGACCTCTTCCAGGCTCTCACCGGGGTGCTCGGGCGGGCCGGGCGCGACGCCGTCCGTGAACAGGAACCAGTCCGGCTGGGTCCGGTGGATCTCGACGGTGGTGACTCCCTCGTAGCCGCCGTAGTCCCACTCCGCCAGGTCCGCGTCGACACGGGCCCCGCCGATCCCGGCCAGCCGCGCGGTCTCGTGGGCCCGCTGGGCCGGGCTGACGAACGCCGCCGCGATGTGGTGCCGCGCGATCAGCGGGGCGAGCCGCCGCGCCTGCTCACGGCCCTTCTCGGTCAGCGGAACGTCGGTCCAGCTGGTGTGCCGGCCGGACAGCGTCCATTCGGTCTCACCGTGCCGGACGAGAATGAGGTCGCCCACGCCGTGCCCCTTCCGTGCCCTTCTCTCCGGTTCCGCTCTCTCCGGTTTCGCTCTTCAGCACCGTGGCACGGCTCCGGGCGGCCCGCAGGACGGACTGGGCCAGACGGCTGGGCCCCGCGCCGGGCGGGAACCGGTGGTCGCCCTGGTGCCCTCGACTCCCTGTCCCTGGGCAGGAGGCCGGGCGGGGAGTCTGCCGCTACTGGCGGTACCCGCTGAGGAAGCGGCCGATGCGGCCGATCGCCGCCTCCAGGTCGTCCGCGTAGGGGAGGGTCAGGATGCGGAAGTGGTCGGGAGTCGGCCAGTTGAAGCCCGTTCCCTGGACGACCTGGATCTTCTCGCGCAGCAGCAGGTCAAGGACGAATTTCTCGTCGTCGTGGATCGGGTGCACGTTCGGATCGATGCGCGGGAACGCGTACAGCGCGCCCTTGGGCTTCACGCACGTGATGCCGGGGATCTCGTTGAGCTTCTCCCAGGCCCGGTCGCGCTGTTCGCGCAGGCGCCCGCCCGGTGCGGTCAGCTCGCCGATGGACTGGCGGCCTCCGAGCGCTGCCTGGATCGCGTACTGCGCCGGGGCGTTGGCGCACAGCCGCATGGAGGCCAGCATCGTGAGGCCCTCCAGATAGTCGCGCGCGTGCTGCTTCGGGCCCGTCACCACCAGCCAGCCGGAGCGGAAGCCCGCCACCCGGTGGGTCTTCGACAGTCCGCAGAAGGTGAGGACGACCAGGTCAGGGGCGAGTGAGGCGACCGAGTGGTGTACCGCGTCGTCGTACAGGATCTGGTCGTAGATCTCGTCCGCGAAGACCATCAGGCCGTGCCTGCGGGCGAGGTCGAGGATTCCCGCCAGGACCTCCTTCGGGTAGACCGCGCCCGTGGGGTTGTTGGGGTTGATGATGAGCACGGCCTTCGTACGGTCCGTGATCTTCGATGCCATGTCGTCCAGGTCCGGGTACCAGTCGGCCTGTTCGTCGCAGAGGTAGTGCACGGCCTTGCCGCCGGCGAACGTCGTCACGGCCGTCCACAGGGGGTAGTCCGGGGCGGGGATGAGGATCTCGTCTCCGTCCTCGACCAGCGCCTGTACGGCCATCGAGACCAGTTCCGAGACGCCGTTGCCCAGGAAGACGTCGTCCACGCCGACCTCGAGACCCCGCTCCTGGTAGCGCTGGGCCACGGCGCGGCGCGCGGAGAGGATGCCGCGTGAGTCCGTGTAGCCGTGCGCCTGCGGGAGCATCCGGATCATGTCCTGGAGGATCTCCTCGGGCGCCTCGAAGCCGAAGAGCGCGGGGTTGCCGGTGTTCAGGCGCAGCACGCTGTGGCCCGCCTTCTCCAGCGCGTCGGCGTGCTCGATCACCGGGCCGCGGATCTCGTAGCAGACCTCGCTGAGCTTGCTCGACTGCCGGAACTCCATGAGTCGCTTCCCCTCCGCCAACTGGTGATACTTGGTTTTACCAAGTGGCGGCTTGGAAAGTCCAACACCTTGTCTAGACTGCGTCCCATGTCACCTCGCCGAAGCTACGACCAGTACTGCTCCACGGCCCGCGCTCTTGACGTCGTCGGCGACCGCTGGACCCTCCTGATCGTCCGTGAACTGCTGGCGGGACCGCGCCGCTACACCGACCTGCACGCGGACCTGCCGGGCGTGAGCACGGACGTCCTGGCTTCCCGGCTGAAGGACATGGAGCGCGACGGGATCGCCACGCGCCGCCGGCTGCCTCCGCCCGCGGCGGCCTATGTGTACGAACTCACCGAGCGCGGCCGGGACTTGCTGCCGGTGCTGCAGGCGCTCGGAGTCTGGGGCGCGTCCGCGCTGGCCGAGCGCAGGCCTACGGACGCGGTGCGCGCGCATTGGTTCGCGCTGCCGCTGCTGCGCCTGATCGAGGGGGACGAGGGACGCGAGGGGGAGCAGCTGGTCGAAGTCCGGCTGGAGGAAGGTGTGTTCCATCTGTGGGTGGGGGCCCAGGACGGTCGGGTGTACGGAGACGGGGCGGCGCCGCGGGAGCCCGACGTCAGGCTGACCCTTGATGTGGACACCTGCGAGGAGCTCAGCCACGGCGCTTTGACGCTTGGTCAGGCTGTGCTGGACGGGAGGGTCGTGGTGGCGGGGGAGGGCGCGCTCGCCGAGGCACTGTCAGGGAAGCGGCGGCCCGTTGAGCCGCTGCCCGCGCACTGAGGGCAGTCGCGGAAAGGCCCGCCGGTGGGTGCGACGGGCCTCTCATGCGGGTCTGCGGTGGGCGTCAGGCGCCCGGCGGAACCCGGTAGGGCCGTCCCGAGCCGCGTGTCAGCGCATAGCCGCCGATCCCGGCGAGGGCCGCGAGGACGCCGCCGATCGCGGTCCACACCCAGCGGTCCGACCACCAGCCGGAGGTCCAGCCGTCGTCGGGCTTCAGCGAGGACAGCGTGGCCCCGTCCGAGTCCGAACCGGACGACTCCTGCGAGGTGGTGGCGATGCCCGGCACCACGGGCTGGGACAGCGAACCGTCCACCGCCGCCGAACCGCCCATGTCCTTGGAGTCCACCTGGACCTGGGCGTTGGCCGGGAGCCCCAGATCGGCCGGGCCAAGACCCACGGCGGTCAGCCTGATGTAGTACGTGCCCGGCAGCGGGGCGTCGTCCCACGGTTCCGCCCAGGCGCGAACCGTGCGCAGCGTGCAGGACAGGTCGACGGACGCCGCGTCCTGGGCGACGGTGCGCGTCTGCGCGCCGTACTGACACGCCTGGCGGCGCCGCAGTCCGTCGTACACATCCAGCTGCCAGGTCTGCGAGCCGCTCCGGGACGTCGACGGCAGCTTCACCGTGGCCTTCACGGTGGGCCGCTGCTCGGCGTCCGCCGGGAACGACCAGTACAGGTAGTCGCCCGTGGAGGCGCTCGCCGTGGCCTGCCGGCCCTGCTTGATCTCCGTCGCCGTACGGAACGACGTACCCGCCGAGGTCGGCGCTGCGGCGCTGTCACCGGACGAGTCGCCCGAGGGGCTCGCGGAGGGGGAGGCGTCGGCGGCGGCCGGGTGGGCGGCGACTGCCGGGGTGAGGACGGCGCCGCTCAGCAGGGCCGCCGCGGTCAGGATCCGTCCGAGCCGCGCGATGCGCGCGAAGGGTGCGATACGCATGATCAGTTGCTCCTCCAGATCGCGATCCGCCAGCGCGACACCCAGCCCCACACCAGACCCGCGAGGAATCCGGTGAGGACCAGCGCCCCGAGCAGCCACCAACCACGCCCGAGGCCGAAGGAGGCCACGTCGGCCGCCTGGTCGGGGCCGTCCACGACGTCGACCGTCAGTTCCAGCGGCATGCCCGGCGTGGTCTTCACACCGGCTGCCGGGGAGAAGGAGTCGGCGACCTGGAGGCACACCGTCTCGGCGGGTGCGTCCTCGTCGTCGCTCTTCGCCTTCGGGTAGCGCAGGCCCGTCGACATCACGTCCGTACGGCCGGAGCCGGTCGCCTCGCCGCGCACGATCTCACGTCCGTGTGTGGTGAGCGCCCGCAGCGTCACTCCGTAGTCGGGGCTCACCTGGCGGTCGTCGGAGACGCTCACCGAGGCACGCAGTTCCTGACCGGGCTTCACATCCACGCGATAGAAACGGTGTTGCGCGAACTCCTCGCGGTCCGTGAAGAGGCCGGACTTGAGGGCGGGAGCCGTGGCGCACTGCGCGGTGCCGTCCACGGCGACCGGGGTCACCACCTTGTGCGCCGTACGGTCTACCAACTGGTTGACCTTGTCGGAGAGCTGCTCCTTGTGCTGCACCGAGGTGTACGTGCCGCCGGTGGCTTCGGCGATGCAGCTGAGCTGCTTGTTGAGCTTGCTGTCCG
Source organism: Streptomyces sp. NPDC047022 (assembly GCF_040644155.1). Taxonomy (NCBI): domain Bacteria; kingdom Bacillati; phylum Actinomycetota; class Actinomycetes; order Kitasatosporales; family Streptomycetaceae; genus Streptomyces; species Streptomyces sp. NPDC047022. The sequence goes on from NZ_JBEYVV010000036.1 coordinate 6,086, forward strand.
GGACCAGGCCCAGTGTGTCGATGGTGAGTCCGACGCCCTTGGCGGCTATCTCCCGGGCGACCTCGCAGGGGTCCAGCGGGGCGCAGGTGTCCTCGCCGTCGGTGATGAGGACGATACGGCGCGAGCCGTGGCCGCCGTTGAGGTCGTCCGCCGCCTTCAGCAGGGCCGGACCGATCGGGGTCCAGCCGGTGGGCTGGAGCGTGCCCACGGCCGTCTTGGCCTGGGCGCGGTTCAGCGGTCCCACCGGGTAGAGCTGTGCGGTGTCCTTGCAGCCCGTCTTGCGGTCGTTGCCCGGGTAGTTGGCCCCGAGCGTCCGGATGCCGAGCTGTACCTCCTGCGGTGTAGAGTCCACGACCTCGTTGAAGGCTTGCTTGGCCGCGTCCATGCGTGAGCCGCCGTCGATGTCCTTTGCCAGCATCGAACCGCTGACGTCGAGGACGAGATCGACCTTGGGGGCGTCCTGGGCGGTCGTCTCGTCGGCGACGGCGCCGGCCGGGACGGCGATCCCGGCCGCCAGGGCGGCGAGCAGGGCGCAGACTCCTACCGCCAGCCGTTGTCTTGTGATCATCGGCGGATCCTATTGACCGGAGGGGCGGGTTCCAAAACGAGTGGTCAAACTCCTGAAGTCCGGTCGAGGAGACATGGGGGCCGGAGGCCGGGGTGCCGGAGTCGGCGTCGACCGGTGGACCACGTTGTACGGTGATGACCACCGGGACGGCATCGCGCCACACACGGACGCGTTCGGAGTGCGGACGGCACGCTCTACGGGAGCAGCCCGTACCGGCGTGCCGTGACGACGGCTTGCAGCCGGGAGTCGCACCGGAGTTTGCGCATCGCGCTGCGGAGGTGGCTCTTGACGGTTTCCAGCCCGATGCCGAGATCGGCGGCGATGTCGGCGTTCCTTTGCCCCAGGCCGACGCAGGCGAGCACGTCCAGTTCGCGGGGCGAGAGGGGGGAGGGGGCCGGTGTCCGGGTGTCCTGACTGCCCGGGGAGACGGCGGCGAGCCGCTCGCATACCGAACTGATCTGTGCTCGCAGGTCACTGTCCGCCACGTTCTGCGCCAGAACCCGCAACTCCGCGTACGCGGCGCGGACGGTCTCCCACTCGGCCTGTGTATCGCCACGCTGCGTATCCGGTTCCTGCGCACGGTCGTTCAGCCAGGCGCAGCGACGGGCGAGCTCCTCCTCGACGGCAAGTTCCTGTTCGAGGACCCGGGCGGCGTCCGTGACGGCTTGGATGGTCCGGTCGCCGAGCGGAAGTGACTCGCGGATCGCCGCGTAGAGCACCGCGCGGGAGGTGTGGTGCACGACCACGGGTACGGCGACCATGGCGCGGAGTCCTTCGGCCGCGATCACGCTGTCGTAGTCGTGGCTGATCCGGCTGGCGTTGAGGTAGTCGTGGAGGGCGATCGGGCGTCGCAGTGCGGCCACTTTGCCGCCCAGCCCGCGGCCGAAATCGAGCGCTACTCCTCGCAGTGCGCCCATCGTGTGGCCGCTGAAGGCCGCCAGCCGGACCTGCCGGTCACCAGCCACGACACCGCCGAAGGCAAGGGGCACGCCTGTCGCGTTGCGGATGACCGAGAGTGCCTGGTGGGTGAGGGTGTCGCTGCGAGTGCCGGTGCTGCGGTGCGCGACCACGACGCCTCCCCGTCCCGACCGCGCTGGGTGGGCGCGCGGTGCCTCCCTCATCGGAGGGTATCGCGGTTCGCGGGGGAGGCGTGATCCTCGGCTCATCCGTTTCGACGGCGATTTCCGGACGGCAGGAGGGCCGAGGTGACGATGGACAGTGCGGAGCGACGTCTGGATCATTTCCTGGGTGAGGTCAGGGGGCCGGATACCCGCCCGGCCGAACTTTTGTGCGATAGCCATCCGCCGGATGCGGTGGCATTCACCGTCGTCGGGGCCGATCTGGCCGGCCGCGACCTGACGTACGGCTGGCTGAGGACCCGCTCGGAACAGGCTGCCGCCGCGTTGGCCGCCTTGGGGGTGGGCCCGGGGGATCGAGTCGCGACCCTGATGGGCAAAGGCGCCGACCTGGTCGTGACCCTGCTGGGTATCTGGCGCCTGGGCGCGGTTCACCTTCCGCTGTTCACGGCGTTCGGTCCGTCGGCGATCGCCGCCCGGCTGTCGGCCGGCGCCGCGAAGGTCGTGGTGTGCGACACCGGGCAGCGCGCCAAGCTGGAGTCGATCGTAGAAGGCATGGGCGCGCCGATGTGGCATGTCGTGACCGCCGATGCGTCACCTGGCGCGGAGGCGGAGCCCCACGGGCTCGACGCGCTCCTGGACGCGCAGCCGGCCGGCTTTCCGGGGGCCGTGCGTGAGGCGGGGGATCCGCTGGTCCTTCTGTTCACATCGGGGACGACGGGCGCGCCCAAGGCGGTTCCGGTCCCGGTGAGGGCGCTTGCCGCGATCGGCATGTACATGGAATACGGGCTGGACGTGCAGCCCGAAGACGTGTTCTGGAACGCCGCGGACCCCGGCTGGGCCTACGGTCTTTACTACGGCATCCTGGGCCCGCTCCTGACCGGGCGGCGCAACCTCCTCCTGCGGGCGGGCTTCGATCCCGAAATGACGTGGAAGGTCCTGGCGGACTACGGGGTGACGAACCTGGCGGCGGCGCCCACCGTGTACCGCGCCTTGCGTGCCAAGGAGGAACGCGCACCGCGGGGTCTGTCCTTGCGGGCATGTTCGAGCGCCGGCGAGCCGCTGGACCCCGGGATCATCGCCTGGGCGGAGCGACGGCTCGGCGTCCCCGTCCGTGATCACTACGGTCAGACGGAACTGGGAATGGTCATCGTCAACGGGTGGCATCCCGGTGTGCGCCGCCCTCTGCGTGCCGGGTCCATGGGAGAGGCCATGCCCGGGTTCCGGGCCGCCGTACTGGCCGCCTCCGGCGTCGACGAGGCGGCGCCCGGAACCCTGGGGCCGGTGGCCATCGACACGGCCGCAAGTCCGCTCATGTGGTTCACCGGATACACCGACGCCCCCGAACGCACCGCGTCCCGCTTCAGCGCCGACGGCAGGTGGTACCTCACCGGCGACCTCGGCAGGTGTGACGAGCAGGGTTACGTCTACTTCTCCACGAGGGACGACGACGTGATCTTGATGGCGGGTTACCGCATCGGCCCCTTCGAGGTCGAGTCCGCTCTGACCTCCCATCCCGAGGTGGTGGAAGCCGCAGTCATCGGTGCACCGGACCAACTGCGCGGCGAAGTCGTAGAGGCGTACGTCGTCTTCCGCGAAGAGACCGCCGTCACACCGGAACTGCTGCACGAGCTGCAGCAACACGTCAAGAAGCACTACGCCGCCCACGCCTACCCCCGCACCATCCATCCGGTCACCGGACTTCCCAAGACCCCGAGCGGAAAGGTGCAGCGGTTCGCCCTGCGCGAGCAACGCCGGAAGCAACTGGCCGGACCCCGCGAGGACGGCGGATGAGGCGACGGACGAGCTGTCATCGCCGCGAGACGGCGCACTTCGCTTCTGCTCCCATGACCCTTTGAGGAGGTCTTCCACCGATGAACGTCCACACACTCCGGCGGACGATATGGACCACGGCCGCGGCAAGCGCGATGGCCGTGTCCCTTTCGGGCGCACCAGCTGATGCGGCGGCCCGCACCACCTGGTACGTCAGCGCTACGGCGGAGGCCGGGGGCTCCGGTTCCTACCGGGCGCCGTTCCATACCCTGGCCGACGTCGAACGGGCCTCGCGCCCAGGCGACACCATCATCGTCCTGCCCTCTCCCGCGAGCAGTCCGCCGCTGGACGGCGGTATCGCGCTCAAGCCCGGCCAGAAGCTCATCGGCTACGGCCCCAAGGTCACCGCCCAGGCCCTGGCCGCCGCGCCCAGGATCACCAACTCCAGCGGATCCGGTCATTCGGGCGACGCGGTCGAGCTCGCCGACGGCGCGGAGGTCTCCAATCTAGTCATCACCGGCGCCCACCGCGGCGGCGTCTACGGGTCCGACGTGACCGGCGTCCAGGTCCACGGCAACGACATCTCCGGTACGAACACCTCCTGCACCGCCGGCTTCTTCATCAAACCGTTCACCTACCCCACCACCACGGCGGGCGTGGGAAAGTCCAAGCCCGAAGGACACACCAACGGGTGGGCTGGCGTCATGGTCGACGAAGAGCATGCGCGTGGCTCGGTGTCGATCAGCGACAACGTCGTGCACGACGGAGCGTGCGGAGACGGCATCGATCTACGCATATCCGGCACCGCTCACACACACGCGACCGTCACGAACAATCTCGTCACCCGGATGCGCAACGGCGGGGACGAGGACTCCCTGCTGGCCATCGGCATGGCGACCACCGACACCGCTCGACTCGCAGCCGACCTCACCGGCAACACCGAGAGATCCAACGGGGCTTCGGAATCGGATTCAGAAGGGATCTTCGCCTACCCCGGCGGTGCCTCCACCCTCATGGCGGACATCCATCGCAACACCTTCGAACACGGTGTCGGCGGGACCAGCCCCAGCGGGCGCAGCGCGAACGGCATCGAGTTCGTCACCCTCGACGGAAATCCCCACGCGAGCGTGACCGTCGCCGACAGTACTTTCTACGACGACCCCGGCGACATGGTGCAGGAGCTCAACTGGGGGGTGAACTCGGCCATGCGTCTCACCCTCGACCATGTGACCGTCTCCCACACCACCGGAGCCGGTGACATAGGGACCCTGCCGTTCAACAACGGTGACTGCCTCCTGGAGAGCAACGGCGGGTCCGGAACCACCACTTCCCTCCTCATCGCCCACAGCCGGCTGACCGGCTGTGCGAACAACGGCCTTACCGTCCACAGCAACGTCGTCAACGGCAATGCGCCGGCCAGTGACCTCGCCTTCACGGTCGACGACAGCGTGATCCGCGGCAACCGCGCGCACAATCTGCGGGTGAACAACCTCACCCGGCTCACCCGGCTCACCGGCGTGGTCCAGAACAGCGACCTGAGCCACAGCCAAGGCGACAACACCGCGTTCGACCAGAACCACGCCGCGACGACCAGCAGCACCATCGATCTGGGCGGCGGAACACTGGGCAGCCGCGGCCACAACTGCCTGGACTCCGCAGGCCGCTACGCCGCCGAGACGACCTCCTACGACATCATGGCGGAACACGACTGGTGGGGCCGACCCAGCGGACCCATACCCGGTCAGACGGCCATGATCGACGGCACCATCACCACCGGTTTCCCGCTTGACCGCCCCACCCACCCCTGCACGGGGTGACATCGCAGGGGGCGAGGACGGCCGAGCCCGCTGACCGGAGTGGTCGTCGCATCAGGACAGCGGGTTCGGCAGCAGGGTCCACTGGTCCCCGGGCCGTTCCGGGGACAGCCGCATCAGCGTCAACGCCTTGGTGGGAAGCGGCGCTTCACGAAGGGCCGTCACATCGGAGGTGTGCGGCAGCTCCCGTACGGCGGTCCGCAACGCCTCGCGCAGGACGGGTGCGGAACCCGCCGTCGAGGCCAGCGCACCGGCCACGAGCGAGCCGAACAGCTTGCGGCGCAGCGCCGTCTCGTCATCCGTGACCATCCGTGCGGCCAGGCCGTCCGGAGCCGTGACACCGTGCCGGTTGAGCCGTGCCGGGCTCACCCGGATGTCGGCGAGGTCGCGGTAGACCAGCCGTCGTGGAGAGCCGTCGGGCGCGAGCATGACCAGCAGGTTCTGGCCGTGCGCCTCCAGCGCCACGCCCATGTCCAGCAGCCGCAGGCCGACGGCGAGGGCCAGCCGAGTGAAGCCGGCCAGCCAGGCGGGCGAGGAGGGCAGACCGGTGAGGGGAAGGGCGGCCACGGGTACGACGCGCTCTCCGGCCGCCGTGTCCGCGTACGACTCCGGTGGCTCCCGCAGGACCGCCGCGAGGTCGGGAGAGTGGGCGCTGATGGCCCCCAGGGTGCGGGTGACGTGCAGGAGGCCGTCGGTGCGCGCCGCGACCGATTCCACGAAACCGGAGACCGTGAGCGCGGTCTCGACCGACGCGATGGAGATGTCACGCACGGAGGACGTCAGCCGTGCGCTGAGCGTCGTCTTCACATGCGGGCCGTCGTACGGGCCGTCGAGCGCCCCGTCATACGGCAGGGCGAGGGTCCGCAGCGACATGAGCGGGCGCGCGTCCGGGCCGTCCTGCGCCGTCGCGCCGAGCACATGCGCCGTCTGCCAGGGGTGCACCGGGATCAGCGGGCACTCCCCGTCCCACAGCCATTTCGGCCAATCACCCCGTACGAGGCAGTCGTCCACGGGCAGCAGGCCCAGCCTGACCACGGGCCGGTGCTCGGGGCCGTACGCCAGTTGCTCGGCGACGGAGAAACCAGGCCGGGAACGGCAGTTGGGGTGATACGGGTGCCCGTCTACCACCCGCTGCTCCCACTCCCGGCTCGACACCGGTTCGGACGCGCCCAGTTCCTGCTGACCGGCCCGGGACAGCGCCAACGAGGCCGTGCTGTGGTCGAGTTCGGCGGCGAACCCCGCGCCGTGGGGCACTCCGAGCGCCGTCATCAGCTCCGCCGGACGGTCGTACACCCGTTTCTCCAGCCGCACCTCGGTGACGTACGCGGCGGTGGCGTACGGGTCGGCGGGCGGGCCGTGCAGCCGTCGCCCGTCCGACAGCCGGAGCGTGAGTCCGTCGGCCGTCGGCTCCCGCTGGGCGATCCACAGCAGGGGCTCATGGGCCAGCGCACGCCACAGCCTGGTCAGCACGGCGGCGCGAGCGCCGGGGAGCGCGGAGGCGTACGAGGCGGCGAGGCTCGGCCGTACGGCATCGAGTTCACGGGCGAGCCGTGTCTCGGCGGAGCAGGATGGGTACACGGTCGGGCTCCTCACGGAGTGGATCGTCCTGGAAGATCACCACTCATACTGATCGTCAGTGCACCGTACGGAACGAATGGATCGCGTGTACCCCATGCACCCCAGGGACGAGGTCCCCGAGCGCGCCGACGCCTACGCGGCGGCGCCACTGCTCAACTGCCTGCTGCGGGAGGCGGCGGAGCCCACCGGCGAGCCGGGTGTCCACCGCCTGCGCGCGGGCGGGGGGCTGCTGCGCGTACGAGGTGGACGCCGGCCCCGCGACCCCGAACTGCGCATTGACGGGCTCTGGCACCCGCTCACCCACGCCGAGCTGGTCAAACTCACCGCCGACGAGCTGCGCCAGGCGACCGGGGTGTCCAATCCGGAGCTGCCCGTCGAGATGCTCGACAGCCGGGACGCGGTGGCCGCGATCCTCACCGCCCGGACCGGTGCGGCGGCCCCGGACGACCCCTATCTGCGCTCCGAGCAGTCCCTGATCACCGGCCACCCCTGCCATCCCGCCCCCAAGGCGCGCGGCGGCGGCCCGGTGGCGAGCTGGCTGCCGTACGCGCCGGAGGCGCACGCCCGTTTCGCTCTCACCCTTCTGGGCGTACGCGAGGACGCGGTCGCCGAGGAGGGTGACCTGACGGCGCTCGACGCCCTCGGCACCGCCCCGCGCGGCTATCGGCTGCTGCCCGCGCACCCCTGGCAGCTCGGCCTGGTCGCGGGCCGCCCCGAGATCCGGGAGGCGTTCGACGACGGGCGCCTGCTCCGGCTCGGCGAGAGCGCGCGAGCCGTGCTTCCCACGGCGGCGATCCGGACGGTCTACGCCCCACAGGACGACCTGTTCCTGAAGTTCAGCCTGGAAGTGCGGATCACCAACGACATCCGTCGGCTGTGGCGCCACGACCTGCTCGACCTGCGCCGCAAGGACGGGGCGGCGGCGAACGCGTTCGGGGCGTCGCAGAGCCCGGCGGCCTGGCTGAGCGACCAGGGCTACCGTACGGCCGGTTTCGCCTTCGAGGAACTGGCCGTCCTGGTCCGTGACGGTCTGCGCCCGCATGTCCTGCCCGGCGCCACCCCGCTCCTCGCCGCCGCCCTCGTGGAGGACTTCGAAGGCAGCCCGCTCGGCCCGCCCACGGACCCCTCGGCCTGGTGGACGGCGTATCTGCGCCAGGTCGTCCCGCCGGTCCTGGAGGCGTTCGAACGGCACGGCGTCGTCCTGGAGGCGCACCTTCAGAACACGCTCGTCGCGGTGGACGCGACAGGTCTGCCCGTACAGGCGCTCTTCCGGGACGCGGAAGGGGTGAAGCTCCTGACGGACGTGTCCCGCGAGGCCGGGTGGGAGCGGCTCGTCTACTGTCTGGTCGTCAACAACCTCACGGAAGTGGCCGCACTGCTCGCGGAGCACCACCCCGGCTGGAACCCCTGGCCCGCGGCCCGCGCGGAACTGGCCCGCCACCCCGTTCCCGAGATCCCGGCCCTGCTCGCGTCACCCACCCTCCCCGGCAAGACGAACCTCCTGCTGCGCTGGACGGGCGCCGATGGCGCGGACGCACGCTATCTGCCGCTGCCCAACCCGCTCGCCTGCCGCTGAGCGCCGGGGCTCGCCCGGTCGGCCACGGGGTCTCATACGACTCGGCCAGGCAGGTGCGTGCGGAGCCGGCCGCCGAGCCCGCGCGGCCTCAGGGGCAGGCCCTGAAGAACTCGATGAGCGCCGTGGTCACTTCGTCCGGGCGTTCCTGCTGGGTCCAGTGTCCGCAGCCCTCCAGCTCGATGGGCTCGCGCACCAAGCTGGGCATCAGGCGGGGGAGGTTCTGGATGAGTTCGGGTGTGCCGGGGAAGGCGGGCACGAGGTCACGGTCGCCGTACATGTACAGGGCGGGCGTGGTGACCATGGCGTCCTGCCAGGGGGCGGTGAGCTCCCAGTTGCGGTCGAGGTTGCGGTACCAGTTGAGGGCCCCCGTGAAGCCCCGGGAGAAGCTCTCCGTGAGCGCGTCGAGGTCGTCCTCGGTGAACCACTCCGGCAGTACCTCGGGGTCCGCCATGGAATCGAGCCAGCCCTTGTCGGGGTTCACCAGCGGCTGCTTGACCTCGCCGGAGCGGGAAGCGGCGGCGGACGCCGAGTAGAAGAGCTTCCGCAGGGCGGTGCGTACGTCCCTGCCGAACTCGGCGTCGGCGACACCGGGCCTGTTGAAGTAGTTCCAGTAGAAACGGCCGCCGAACCTCTTCTCCATCGCGACGAGCGGAGGCTCCTTCCCCCGGAACGGCGGCGGCACGCTCAGACCGGCCACCCCGCGCACCAGGTCCGGGCGCAGCAGCGCGGTGTGCCAGGCGACAGGTGCGCCCCAGTCGTGGCCGACGACATACGCCCTCTCCTCACCGAGAGCCCGGATCAGTCCGACGACATCCCCGACCAGGTGGAGGATGGTGTACGCCTCCACGTCCTCGGGATGGTCACTGCTCCCGTAACCGCGCTGGTCGGGGGCGACCACACGGAAGCCCGCCTCGGCCAGCGGGCCGAACTGGTGGTGCCAGGAGTGCCACGACTCGGGGAATCCGTGCAGGAGCACCACGAGGGGTCCGCTGCCCTGCTCGGCGATGTGGAGCCGAATGCCGTTCACGTCCATCATCCGATGCTCAACCATGAGCACGAGCGTACGCGACGCGATCTTCGGCCCCGCGGAAGGCGAAGCTGCCCTGCCTCCCGCGGGGCACGGTGAAGGCCGCTGGGTGTCTGACGTTCCGGTTGTGAGAAAGCCGTTGCGCCGGTTCGGGGGCACGGATGAGATCTACCAGCGACATGACCTTCAACTCCGCGAGTGGGAAGCCGTGTTCACTGAACGCCTCACCGTCCGTCGCGCAACCGGCCCGGCCGCGGACCGGTTACGCCACACCCCGCCCGCCACTCGCTGGCAACGGGTGACAGGTTCTGCCGCGTGGACTCCCTCTTCGGGAGGAAGTGACATCGGCTGGGCGTCGGCATGGCGTGAAGCCCGCCACCGCAAGGCAGGCAGGAATCGCCCTCGTTGACGAGGGAGAGCACTTCAATGCCCGTACCGCGTGATTGCTTCCGGTGTGACCGGGGTGAAGAAGTTGACCAAGTTGCCGTCCGGGTCCCGGAACAGCAGCGAACGGTTTCCCCACGGCATGGTCGTCGGCTTGTTCACCACGTCTATGTCGAATTCCTTGAGCCTGTGGTATTCGGCGTCGACGTCGGCGACGCGGAATTCGATGATCACGCTCTGGTTGGTTGCCGGTGGGGGCGCCTGCTCACCGAGCGTCTGGACCGTACGGGTGCCGGCCAGCGCGAGGGTCGCGCTCGGTGTGATGATCTCGGCGAAATCGTCGGTGGACCATTTCGCTGTCACTCGGGTGGCGGTCTCATAGAACTCGACGATTCGGGCGACGTCCCCGGTGATGATGCGAATCGAAGCAAAGTACATGGAAATCTCCAGTGAGAGGTGATGTTCTCTGAGGCGGACAGTACGGTCGATACCGGACAGGAACCGCCCGGTATTCGAAAAATCTTGGGCCGAACGGACCTTCAGCGCGGCTGTCCCTCGGACGGTCAGGACTACGACGGCTGTGCCGACGACGGTGGTGCTGACGTCGGTGGTTCGGCGTCGGCGTATGCGGAGAGCCGACGGGCCAGGTCGCGCACCTGGTCACGCAGGGCATCGGGATGTTCGACGGCGAAGGGACGGTCCAGCCCCGCCAGCAGGGCAGGGAGCCAGTCCAGCCGTTCGGCCCGCAGCTTGACCCGCACCCAACCGGATTCGTCACCCGTCCCGGAGCTTCCATGTGGCGCAGGCCCGGCCGGAATCCCGGTCACGGTGGCGATCCCGGCCGGGAGGCGAGAGCGGATGTCATCGGCTGTGCCGTGGACCCGCAGTGAGACCTCGTGGAGATGGGGAGCCTCCGCGATCCCGGAGAGCACCCGGGCGGCCGGATCGAACCCCGAAGGCACGTCGAAAGCCCCCGCAAGGGCCGTCGCATTCTCGATCCGGTCCAACCGGAAGGTGCGTACCTCGCCGCTCGCGGAATCCGCTCCCGTCACGTACCAGCGCCCGGAGTGGGCGACGATCCCGTACGGGTGGACGGTGCGTCGGCTGTGCCGCCCCTTCCAGGCTGTGTAGTTGAGGGCGACCGGTCGGCGGTGGCGGGCGGCCTCGGCGAGCAGCAGCAGGGTCTCCGTCTCCGGCGTGACCGCCGGACGGGACGGAGCGGTGAAGTCGAGGGTCGCCAGGAGTGCGTCCAGCCGGCGGCCGAGCCGTTCGGGCAGCACCCTGCGAATCTTGGCTGTGGCACTCTCCGTTGCCGCTTCCGGGGCTGCCGCCAGCCCGGCCCGTCGGCCCGTCACCATGCCGAGCAGTACGGCCAGAGCTTCCTCGTCGGTGAGCATCAGCGGCGGCATCCGGTAGCCGGGGGCAAGGTGGTAGCCGCCGTACCGGCCACGCACCGAGCGGACCGGGATGTCCAGGTCGATCAGGTGGTCGACGTAGCGCCGGACGGTGCGCTCGTCCACACCGAGCCGGTCCGCCAGGTCGGCAACGGTGCGGGTACCGCCGGTCTGAAGGATCTCCAGGAGAGCAAGTACCCGGGAGGTCGGTCGGGTCATGCGCGCGATTATTCATCGAATACCGGACAGATTCCGCCCGGTATTCGCTGCGGTATGTGTCCTGGCGCCTCCCGGAGGCAGGAAGCGTCCCACCAGAGCGCCGCATGACCTGTCGCGCCGTGCTCGGCTCGGGCACTCAACCCTGACCGTCACGCTTGCTTACTATGCTCACTGCATGCCGCAGGCCGGAGGAGACGAGCGTGCTGAGAGAGGTCGCTGCCACCCGCTACATCGCGCCCCTGAGGTCCGGCGGTTCCGTGCCCGGCATCGTCGAGGCCGATGATCTGGGGACGTACGTCATCAAGTTCACCGGCTCGGCGCAGGGCGTGAAGGCGCTGGTGGCCGAGGTGATCGTCGGGGAGCTGGCGCGCGGGCTGGGGTTGCGGGTGCCCGAGCTGGTTCTCGCACAGTTCGATCCGGCCCTCGCCGCGCACGAACCGCACCAGGAGGTGCGCGATCTGCTGGACGCGAGCCCGGGGCTCAACCTCGGCATGGACTTCCTGCCGGGCGCACGCGACTTCACCCCCGAAGTCGCCGCCGCCTGCACGGTCGATCCGGTGGAGGCCGGAAGGATCATCTGGCTCGACGCGCTCACCGTGAACGTCGACCGCACCGTGCACAGCTCCAACCTCATGGTCTGGCCCACCTTCGGCACCGCGCCCCCCAAGCTGTGGCTCATCGACCATGGCGCCGCCCTCGTCTTCCACCACCGCTGGGACGCCTCGGCGCCCGAGAAGGCGTACGACTTCCGCCATCACGCCCTCGGCCACTTCGCCCCCGACACGCGGGCCGCCGAGGCCGAACTCGCGCCCAAGGTGACCCGGGACCTGCTGCGGGCCGTCGCCGAGGAGGTACCGGACGCCTGGCTGGCGGGGGAGCCGGGCTTCGCCTCGCCGGAAGAGGTACGCCATGCCTACGTGGACTACCTCGCGGCCAGGGTCAAGGCGTCCGAGGCCTGGCTGCCCACCGACTTCCCCACTCGTGAGGAGGTCGCCGCCGAGGAGGCCCGGCGCGCGGCGCGCACCCGGCGCGGGCGTCCGGACTGGCTCAAGCGGGTCCCGGACCTGCACGGCAAACCGGCCGCGCAACAGGACTGGTCGGTGCACCTGGGATGACAGGGAGGACGGGGATGGCTGAGACGACCGGGGTGCCGGGCATGCGGCGCGTTCACCGCGTCCAGATCGAGTACTGCACACAGTGCCGCTGGCTGCCCCGCGCCGCCTGGCTGGCACAGGAACTGCTCACGACGTTCGAGACCGAGCTGGCGGAACTCTCGCTCAAGCCGGGCACGGGCGGTGTCTTCATCGTGCGGGTGGACGGGGAGACGGTCTGGGACCGCCGTGAGCAGGGCTTCCCGGAACCCACGGCGGTCAAGCGGCTGGTACGCGACCGAGTGGCCCCCGGGAAGTCGCTGGGCCACTCGGAGCGCGCTCAGGACTGAGTCAGCCGGCGAGCTGCTCGTACGCGGGCAGCGTCAGGAAGTCCGCGTAGTCCTCGTCGAGGGCGACCTTCAGCAGCAGGTCGTGGGCCTGCTGCCAGTGGCCCGCCGCGAAGGCGTCCTCGCCGAGCTCGGCCCTGATGCTCGTGAGTTCCCCGGCTGCGACCCTGCGGGCCAGCTCCGGGGTCGCCTTCTCGCCGTTCTCGAACTCGACGCCCGCGTTGATCCACTGCCAGATCTGCGAGCGGGAGATCTCGGCGGTGGCCGCGTCCTCCATGAGGTTGAAGATGGCGACCGCGCCGAGGCCGCGCAGCCATGCCTCGATGTAACGGATGCCGACCTGGACGGCGTTGACCAGGCCCGCATATGTCGGCTTGGCGCGGAGGGAGTCGACGGCGATCAGATCGGCCGCCTTGACGTCCACGTCCTCGCGCAGCCGGTCCTTCTGGTTCGGCCGGTCGCCGAGGACCCGGTCGAAGGACCGCATGGCGATCGGCACCAGGTCGGGGTGGGCGACCCAGGAGCCGTCGAAACCGTCGTTCGCCTCGCGGTCCTTGTCCGCCTTGACCTTCTCGAACGCGACCCGGTTGATCTCCTCGTCGCGCCGCGACGGGATGAACGCCGCCATGCCGCCGATCGCGTGCGCACCGCGCTTGTGGCAGGTGCGGACGAGGAGTTCGGTGTAGGCGCGCATGAACGGGGCGGTCATCGTGACCGCGTTGCGGTCGGGCAGGACGAACCTCGGCCCGCCGTCACGGAAGTTCTTGACGATGGAGAAGAGGTAGTCCCAGCGGCCCGCGTTCAACCCGGAGGCATGGTCGCGGAGTTCGTAGAGGATCTCCTCCATCTCATAGGCCGCCGTGATCGTCTCGATCAGGACGGTGGCGCGGATGGTGCCCTGCGGGACGCCGAGGTGGTCCTGGGCGAAGACGAAGACGTCGTTCCAGAGGCGGGCCTCCAGGTGCGACTCCGTTTTCGGGAGGTAGAAGTACGGTCCCTTGCCGAGGTCCAGCAGGCGCTGGGCGTTGTGGAAGAAGTACAGACCGAAGTCCGCGAAAGCGCCCGGCACCTGCTGCCCGTCCACCAGGAGGTGCCGCTCGTTCAGATGCCAGCCGCGCGGACGCATGACGACGGTCGCCAGCTCCTCGGCGGGGCGCAGGGCGTACGACTTGCCCGTGCCCGGGTCCGTGAAGTCGATGTTCCTGGTGTAGGCGTCGATCAGGTTGAGCTGGCCGAGGACCACGTTCTCCCAGGTCGGCGCGGAGGCGTCCTCGAAGTCCGCGAGCCAGACCCGGGCGCCCGAGTTGAGGGCGTTGATGGTCATCTTGCGGTCCGTGGGGCCGGTGATCTCGACACGGCGGTCGTCCAGGGCCGCCGGGGCGGGCGCCACCTTCCAGGAGTCGTCCGCCCGGATCGCGGCGGTCTCGGGAAGGAAATCGATCGTCGAGGTGCGGGCGATCTCGGCGCGGCGCTCCGCCCTGCGCGCGAGCAGCTCGTCACGCCGCGGGGTGAACCTGCGGTGCAGCTCGGCCACGAAGGCGAGGGCCGCATCGGTGAGGACCTCGTCCTGCCGCGGCAGGGGCTCGGCGGCGACGACGGCCGGCGACGGCGCGGGTGCGGACATGAGCTGTCACTTCCTTCGGCGAGCTGACATTTCGGCGAGCTGACATGAGGACGCGGACCCCGTGAGGCCGCGACACCACGATCCTGCGATGTGGAGGCACGGGGTGCCAGGGGCCCCGATACGCCCTGCGGCGCCCCGGTGAGGGGTCCCGCGCTTCTGAGCAGTGGATACTAGTTTCCTCATGGTGGAAGTTCAATGATCTGTTGATGTCGAGATTCTCAGCTTCGAGGCAAGGTGGCGCTCAGTGCCACCCCGTTCACTCAAGGTGGACCAGGTCGTCCTCCGTGTCGATGTCGTGGGGCCTTGCCACGTCCCCGCACTCCACCAGCGTGATCGTGTCCTCATGGGCCTTGAGGTAGGCCCGCGCCCCGCGGTCTCCCGTCGCCGCCGCCGCGGCGCCGGCCCAGTGACCGGCGCCGAGCAGGACCGGATGGCCGCGTACTCCCTCGTATGCGGCGCAGACCAGCGACATCTCGTCCTCCTGGGCGGCGAGCACCCGGGCCACCGCCTCCGGTCCGATGCCCGGCTGGTCCACCAGCAGGACCAGGGCCGCCGAGGCGCCCGTCCCGGCGAGCGAGCCGAGCCCGGCGCGCAGCGAGGAACCCATGCCCTGCTCCCAGTCCGGGTTGTCCACCAGAACACAGCCGGTCAGGTCCGCCCGCTCCCGTACGGCCCCTGCCGCCGCCCCCAGCACCACATGGACCCGACTGCATCCGGCCGTCCGCAGAACGTCCACGGCCTGCTCCACGAGGGGCCGTCCCCGGTGTTCGAGCAGCGCCTTGGGCCGTCCGCCGAGCCGCCGTCCGCCGCCTGCCGCAAGGAGCAGCCCGGCGACGGGGGTCTTACGGTCTTCGTTGCGCGTCATACGTCCTGCATACCGGACAGGACGCCGACCTCATGGTCTCCTTGGGCTGAATTTCGGTCCGTATGGTGGCGCCCGGCGCGCCGGGTGGCGTTTACTGACCGTCCTCGGTACCCGACTCAACGCCACGACGGGCCGGGCCGCGTGTCGAAGCCGTGCGCACGAACGGGTGCGAGGGGGGAGAGCTGTGTTGCGGAGCTTGGGGCAGAGGCCAGTGACCGGCAGCGAAGAGGACCCGAGGGTGGCGGGGCTGCGGACCGCCGTCTCGCGGCTGCGACGTGAACTCGCCGCGCACCCCGGCGAGTTCGCGGACCGCGGCATAGCCGAGGACGAACTCGCCGCCCTCGCCGCGATGGCCGTCGGCGGCGCCCCCGAGATCCCGCGCCTGCGCAGCTCCCTGTTGTTGATCGCCGGGGCGATCGGCTCGGTCAGCGCACTGAACAGGGGTCTCGCGAACGTACGCAGCGCGGTGGATCTGTTCGGCGAGCCGCCGCGCGTCTGAGGGCACGCCGTACGCGTCCCCCGGGAGCCGTGCCTACCCCTGGCGTCTGATCACGCCCCGTTCCGATGCCACCGCCACCGCCGCCGTACGCGAGTCGACGCCCAGCTTGGCGTAGATATGGACCAGATGGGACTTCACCGTCGCCTGGCTCAGAAAGAGCCGTTTGCTGATCTGGAGATTGGACAGCCCGTCCCGGACCAGTTCCAGGACCTCCAGTTCACGGCGGCTGAGCGCCGCCGCGGGCGTGCGCATGCGCTGCATCAGCCGGTCGGCGACCGCCGGGGCGAGGGCCGAGCGGCCGGCGGCGGCCGTGCGGACCGCGGACGCCAGTTCGTCGGGCGGGGCGTCCTTGAGGAGGTAGCCCGCCGCGCCCGCCTCCACCGCCGCGAGGATGTCGGCGTCCGTGTCGTAGGTGGTCAGCACGAGGACGCGCGGTGCCTGCGTATGCGCGGTGATGGCGGCCGTGGCCTGCGCCCCGTGCATCCCTCCGCCGAACTGGAGGTCCATCAGGACGACGTCCACGCCTCCCGCCGCCGCGAGCTCCACCGCCGCCTCGGCCGTCGCGGCCTCCGCCACGATCGTGAAGTCCGCCTCCGCGCACAGCACGGCGCGCAGTCCGGCGCGGACGACGGGGTGATCGTCCGCGAGGAGCAGCCTGATCGTCATGCCGCGCTCTCCACGGCGGCTCCGGCCCCACTCGTGCCCGTCGGGGTGCCCGTCGCAGGGAGCGGGAGCGTCACCGCCACCGCCGTGCCCTCACCGGGCGCCGACTCCACCGTGAGTGAACCGCCCAGCGACCGCGCGCGGGCCCGCATCGCAGGCAGCCCGAAGCCGCCCTCCGTGTCACGGCGCACCGCCTCGGGCGCGAAACCGGACCCGTCGTCCACCACGTCCAGGGCCACCGCCGTCTCCATGAAGCTCAGCGTGATCTCCACACGCGTGGCCCCCGCGTGCCGCAGGGTGTTGGCGAGCGCGGACTGCGCGATACGCAGCAACGCCACCTCGTAGGCAGTGGACAGCTCCACCGGGGTGCCGCTCACCGAGAACGCCACCTTCGGGGCACCGACGGCCGCGGTCGCCGGCGCGCACAGCCGCCGTAGCGCACCCGTCAGCGAGCCGCCCTCCAGACCCGGTGGCGCGAGGGCGCGTACAAAGCGGCGGGCCTCGGCCAGATTGTCCTGTGCGGCCGACCGGGCCTGCTCGATGTGCGGGGCGGCCTCGGACCCTTCCGGCAGCAGCCGCTGGGCGGCCCGCAGGAGCAGCTGAATGCTTGACAGACCCTGCGCGAGGGTGTCGTGGATCTCGTACGCCAGCCGCTCGCGCTCGGCGAGCACCCCCGCCGCCCGCTCGGCGTCCGCGAGTTCGGCGCGGGTGGCGATCAGCTCCTCGATCAGCTCCTGGCGCCGTTCGCTCTCCCGGTACAGGGCCTCGTAGCCGAACACGGTGGCCACCGCGACGGCCGCGCCCAGCGACGGGCCGATGAAAACTCCGGGAGTGAGGTGCGCGCCGTGCACCAGGAAGCTCGCGATCGCCGCGGCGGCGGTGAGGGCGACCGCGGGCAGACCCCAGCGGGCCGGCAGCAGATGCAGTTGCAGGAAGTAGAGCGGGAACGCTGCCCACAGCCCGTCGGGGGAGAGCGCGAGAAGCACCAGCCAAGCGGCGCTCAGCGCCGCCAGCCACACCGTGGCCGTGCGCCGGGAACGGCGCACCGCCGGGCTGAACGCACCCCAGGCGAAGACCGCCCCCGTGCCGAGCGCCGCCGCCACGGTGGCGGGACCCTGCGCCCGCGTCGCGGCGAGGGCGAGCAGTGCCGCGAAGAGCGCGTAGAGGCAGAGCCGGAGGATGGTGACGACGGAGGAGTACGGGCGCAGGTCCATGGCCCGTCCAGCGTAAGCGGCCCCGGTCCTGCGCCGGTCAACCGAAAGGTTGAAAACGACCGCCCTCCTTCGGCGCGGGCGAAGCGTGCCGCGGGGCGATGCCGCGCCCCTCCCCGGCGCCGCAGGGTGGGGGCATGTTCGTCGCATGGAGAGACCTGAGGTTCGCCAAGGGGCGGTTCGCCCTGATGGGAGCCGTGGTCGTACTGATCACCCTGCTCGTGGGCCTGTTGTCCGGGCTGACCGCCGGGCTCGCCCGGGAGAACACCTCGGCCGTGCTCGGGCTGCCCGCCGACCACCTCGCCTTCGCCGCGCCGCCCGCCGGACGGCCGGTGTCCTTCAGCGGATCCCTTCTCCCGCCGTCCGCGTGGCGCACCTGGGCGACGCGGCCCGGTGTCGTCTCGGCGCAGCCGGTGGGCATCCGCACACTGGACGCGAGTGCCGGGGACCGCACCGCGGCGGTCTCCGTCTTCTCCGTGCCCCCGGACGCGGGCATCGCGCCGCCGGGTGTCGGCCCCGGCCGGGTGGTCCTCAGCGAGAAGGCCGCAGCGCAACTGGACGTACGCGCCGGGGACCGTGTGCGGATCGGCGGTGCCGGGCAACTGGTCGCCGCGGTCGCGGGCCACGCCTCCTACAGCCACACCCCCGTCGTCTGGTCGGTTATTGAAGGAGACCGGGCCACCGTCGTCGCGCTGCGCACGCGCGGTGCCGATCTCGGGGCCGGCGACCGGGCGGCAGGCACCCGCACCCTGGCCCGGCAGGACGCGCTGTCCGCCATCGGCTCCTACACCGCCGAGAACGGCTCGCTGCGGCTGATGCGCGGCTTCCTGTTCGTGATCTCCGCGCTGGTCACCGGGGCGTTCTTCACCGTGTGGACCATCCAGCGGTCGGCCGACATCGCCGTCCTGAAGGCACTGGGCGCCTCCACTGCGTATCTGCTGCGCGACGCGCTCGGCCAGGCCGTGCTCCTGCTCGTCACCGGGACGCTGACCGGCGCCGCGCTGGCCGCCGCGATCGGGGCACTGGCCGGGAGCGGCGGTGACGTTCCGTTCGTCCTGGACGCGCCGACCGTTCTCGGGCCGTCCGCGGTGATGACCGTCCTCGGCGCACTCGGTGCGGCCCTGTCCGTCCGGCGGATCACCGCCGTCGACCCGCTGACCGCCCTCGGGAGCGCCCGATGACCCTCGTACTCGACGATGTCACCCTCACCTACCCCGACGGAGACGGACGGCTCACGGCGCTCGACGCGGTGGGCCTGACCGTGCCCGCCGGTACCACGACCGCCGTCGTCGGCCCGTCCGGCTCCGGCAAGTCCAGCCTGCTGGCCGTCGCGGCGACCCTGGTCACCCCGGACCGGGGACGGGTGCTGGTGGCCGGTACGGAGACCAGGGCGCTCGGCCGTGCCGAGCGGGCGGCGCTGCGGCGGCGCGAGATCGGCATCGTCTTCCAGCAGCCCAACCTGCTGCCGTCGCTGACCGCGCTGGAGCAGCTCCAGGTCATGGCGGACATGGAGGGGCGGCGGCGCCACGGCGCGGACGGTGACCGGGCCCGGGAACTGCTGGCCGCGGTCGGGCTGTCCGGACAGGCCCACCGGCGTCCGCACCAGCTTTCCGGAGGCCAGCGGCAGCGGGTCAACATCGCCCGCGCACTGATGAACGAGCCGTCCGTGCTGCTGGTGGACGAGCCGACCAGCGCCCTCGACCATGAGCGCGGCGCCGCCGTACTGGACCTGCTGCTGTGTCTCACGCGCGAGCGCGGCACGGCGACGGTCCTGGTGACGCACGACCGCGCCCACCTCGCCGGGGTGGACGCGGTGCGGGAGATGACGGACGGGAAGCTGGAGTGATCCCCGGGGGAGCGGGGCGGCGGTCAGGCTCCCGCGCCTGAGCTGGCCAGAGCCTCCGACAGATCCGCCGCCACCTGCTGGAGCACCGGCACGATCTTCTCCGTGGCCGCGTCCGTGACCCGGCCCGCCGGGCCGGAGATGGAGATCGCCGCGGCCGTCGGGGAGCCGGGCACGGACACCGCGAGGCAGCGGACCCCTATCTCCTGCTCGTTGTCGTCGACCGCGTACCCGGCCCGGCGCACGTCCTCCAGCGCGGCCAGGAACGCGTCCGGGGTGGTGATCGTCTTCTCGGTCGCGGCGGGCATGCCCGTACGGGCGAGCAGGGCGCGCACCTCGTCGTCCGCGACACCGGCGAGCAGCGCCTTGCCCACGCCCGTGGAGTGAGGGAGCACCCGCCGCCCCACCTCGGTGAACATGCGCATCGAGTGCTTGGACGGCACCTGCGCCACATAGACGACCTCGTCGCCGTCCAGCAGGGCCATGTTCGCCGTCTCGCCGGTCTCCTCCACCAGACGCGCGAGATACGGGCGAGCCCAGGTGCCCAGCAGCCGGGAGGCGGACTCGCCGAGCCGGATGAGCCGGGGGCCGAGGGCATAGCGGCGGTTGGGCTGCTGGCGTACGTAACCGCAGGCCACGAGGGTGCGCATCAGACGGTGGATGGTGGGCAGGGGCAGCCCGCTGTTCGCGGACAGTTCGCTGAGGCCGACCTCTCCGCCCGCGTCGGCCATCCGCTCCAGCAGGTCGAAGGCGCGCTCGAGGGACTGGACGCCACCGCCCGCGGCGGACTTGGCGGTGGAGTCGCTGGCGCTGGACGTCGGCACGGCGCGTTCCTTTCGGGGCTGGCGGAGGGGCAGCAGCCTACCCGGCGGCCGATCGGCCCCCTGCCGGTATGTACCTAAGTGCTGTTGATACGTGCTGTTGGTGCGCACGGCTGGACACGCAGTGCCGGACACGCACGGCTGATACGTGCTGTTGACACGTGCTGTCACGCCACGTGCTATTGAACGAAATCCTAATTCCGTCTTGTGGAATCGTCCAGAGAAGGGCGGCGGACGGGGTCATCGCGGCTGTGTGCCCTTGACGGCGCGGGGGAGGGGGAGAAGACTTCTTCAACAGAACGTTGAATCAGGTGGCTGCGGCGGCAGAGAGGTGCCCGGGTGTCCGAAGCTGAACTGGTGCTGCGCTCGACGCGCGTCATCACTCCCGAAGGGACGCGCCCCGCATCGGTCACGGTCGCCGGGGGCGCGATCGCGGCCGTACTGCCGTACGACGCGGATGTGCCGGCCGGAGCCCGTCTGGAGGACTTCGGCGACGACGCGCTGCTGCCCGGACTGGTCGACACCCACGTACACGTCAACGACCCGGGCCGCACCGAGTGGGAGGGCTTCTGGACCGCCACGCGCGCCGCGGCGGCCGGGGGCATCACCACCCTGGTCGACATGCCGCTCAACTCCCTGCCCCCGACCACGACCGTCGACCACCTCCGGGTCAAGCGGGAGGTCGCGGCCGCCAAGGCGCACATCGACGTCGGGTTCTGGGGCGGCGCCCTGCCCGACAACGTCAAGGACCTCAGGCCCCTGCACGACGCGGGTGTGTTCGGTTTCAAGGCGTTCCTTTCGCCCTCGGGCGTGGACGAGTTCCCGCGCCTGGACCAGGAGCAACTCGCCCGTTCGCTGGCCGAGATCGCCGGATTCGGCGGACTGCTCATCGTGCACGCCGAGGACCCGGACCACCTGACCGCGGCCCCGCAGCAGGGCGGCCCGAAGTACGCGGACTTCCTCGCCTCCCGGCCCCGAGGCGCCGAGGACACGGCCATCGCGAACCTGATCGCACGGGCCAGGCTCCTCGACGCGCGCGTGCACGTACTCCATCTGTCCTCCAGCGACGCGCTGCCGCTGATCGCGGCGGCCCGGGCCGAGGGTGTGCGCGTCTCCGCGGAGACCTGTCCGCACTACCTCACCCTGACGGCCGAGGAAGTCCCGGACGGGGCAAGCGAGTTCAAGTGCTGCCCGCCCATCCGCGAGGCCGCCAACCAGGACCTGCTGTGGCAGGCACTCGCGGACGGCACCATCGACTGCGTGGTCACCGACCACTCCCCGTCGACGGCCGACCTGAAGACCGCCGACTTCGCCACCGCCTGGGGCGGCATCTCCGGACTGCAGCTGAGCCTTCCCGCGGTGTGGACGCAGGCGCGCAGGCGCGGGCACGGGCTGGAGGACGTGGTCCGCTGGATGTCCGCGAACACGGCACGGCTGGTGGGACTCCAGGCGCGCAAGGGCGCCATCGAGGCGGGCCGCGACGCCGACTTCGCGGTGTTCGCGCCCGACGAGACCTTCACCGTCGACCCGGCGGCCCTCCAGCACCGCAACCGGGTGACGGCGTACGCGGGCAAGACCTTGTACGGCGTCGTCAAGTCCACCTGGCTTCGCGGCGAACGCATCACCGCGGGCGGTGACTTCACCGAACCGAAGGGCCGCCTCCTCAGCAGAAACCACTGACGGCCGCTCCTGCCGAGCCCGCCCCGAGGCGGTCGGCGGCGAGCCGACTCCGAAAGGAAGACCTGATCACTGTGACGGCGATCCCCCGCTTCACCGGCGACGCGCACCCCTACGGCGGCGGTGACCCGTACGCGGACTACCGCACCGCCGAGTTCCCCTTCACCCGGCTCGCCGACCTCGCCGACCGCCGGCTCGGCGCGAGTGTCATCGCCGCCAATGACGAGTTCTTCGCCCAGCGCGAGAACCTGCTGGTGCCGGGCCGCGCGGAGTTCGACCCGGAGCACTTCGGGCACAAGGGCAAGATCATGGACGGCTGGGAGACCCGGCGCCGCCGCGGGGCCTCCACGGAACACCCCTGGCCGACGGCCGAGGACCACGACTGGGCCCTGGTACGGCTCGGCGCGCCCGGCGTCGTCCGCGGCATCGTCGTCGACACGGCCCACTTCCGCGGCAACTATCCGCAGGCCGTGTCCATCGAGGGAGCGTGCGTTCCGGGCTTCCCGTCGCCGCGGGAGCTTCTCGGGGACGGCGTGAAGTGGACGACCCTCGTTCCGCGCACCCCGGTGGGCGGCCACGCGGCCAACGGGTTCGAGGTGTCCGCCGAGCAGCGCTTCACACACCTGCGCGTCAACCAGCACCCGGACGGCGGGATCGCGCGCCTGCGCGTGTACGGCGAGGTCGTGCCGGACCCCGCGTGGCTGGAGGCACTGGGCACCTTCGACACCGTCGCCCTGGAGAACGGGGGCCGGGTGGAGGACGCATCCGACTTCTTCTACTCGCCCGCCGGCAACACGATCCTGCCGGGCCGCTCCCGCCAGATGGACGACGGCTGGGAGACCAGGCGCCGGCGTGACCGCGGCAACGACTGGATCGGCTACCGGCTGGCGGCGCGGGCGCAGATCAGGGCGGTCGAGATCGACACGGCGTACCTGAAGGGCAACGCGGCGGGCTGGGCGACGGTGTCCGTCAAGGATGGAGAGGACGGGGAGGGTGAAGGGGCCGGGCAGTGGCGCGAGATCGTCCCGCGCACCCGCCTCCAGCCCGACACGAACCACCGCTTCGTCCTTCCGGAACCGGCCCTCGGCACACACGCGCGCGTGGACGTCTTCCCGGACGGCGGGATCTCCCGCCTGCGCCTGTTCGGCTCCCTGACCGAGGAGGGCGCCGCACGGCTGGCGGCACGCCATCAGGAGCTGGGCGGCTGAGGGGCCCGGTGGGGCCGTGGAACTCTTCGGTCCTCCGCCGCGTTCTCCCGGCGTGACTCTTCAGCAAGAAATCGTCGGCAACGCCATGCAGATGGCGGTCGTCAACCTGCAGCCCGGGCAGACCGTGTACTGCGAGGCGGGAAAGTTCCTGTTCAAGACCACGAACGTGACGATGGAGACCCACCTCTCCGGCCCGTCGAACAACGGGGGCCAGCCCCAGGGCGGCGCCGCCGGGAGCGGCATGGGCGGCTTCCTCCGCCAGGCCATGGGCACCGCCATGCAGGTCGGCCAGCGGGCTCTCGCGGGGGAGTCCCTGGCGTTCCAGTACTTCACCTCGCAGGGCGGTGAGGGCACGGTCGGCTTCGCAGGTGTGCTCCCCGGCGAGATGCGCGCGCTGGAACTGGACGGCACGCGCGCATGGTTCGCGGAGAAGGACGCGTTCGTGGCCGCCGAGTCGACCGTCGACTTCGGCATCGCCTTCCAGGGCGGGCGTACCGGCATGAGCGGCGGCGAGGGCTTCATCCTGGAGAAGTTCACCGGGTACGGCACGGTGATCATCGCCGGAGCGGGCAACTTCATCGACCTCAACCCCGCCGACTTCGGCGGCCGGATAGAGGTCGACACCGGGTGCGTCGTCGCCTTCGAGGAGGGCATCCAGTACGGGGTCCAGCGCATCGGCGGCCTCAACCGCCAGGGGCTCATGAACATGGTCTTCGGCGGTGAGGGTCTTTCCCTGGCCACGCTGGAGGGCAATGGCCGGGTCATCCTCCAGTCCCTCACCATCGAAAGCCTTGCCAACGCCCTCAGAAAAGCCCAGGGCGGCGACAAGCAGGGCCCGACGGGCGGCCTGTTCTCAACCCACGCAGGCTGACACGACCGCCACCCGGACACGCACGCGCGGGCACGAAAACGACAACGTATAAGCAGGTGGCGACCCCGCCGGACCACGCTCGATGGGGGCGCGGGGAACTGCGCGATAGCCACAGCGGACCGGCAGACGGTGACGTGCGGGAACCTGCTCGATGGGGGCGCGGGGAACTGCGCGATAGCCACAGCGGACCGGCAGTCGGCGACGTGCGGGAACCTGCTCGATGGGGGCGCGGGGAACTGCGCGAGAACCACAGCGCACCCGGCAGTCGGCGACGTGCGGGAACCTGCTCGATGGGGGCGCGGGGAACTGCGCGAGAACCACAGCGCACCCGGCAGTCGGCGACGTGCCGGAACCCGTCCGACAGGGACGCAGCAGAAGCGTGCGCTGCGCACGCTACCCTTGCCGCATGGAGACAAGTGAAGTCGGACAAGAGATCGCGGACGCGCTCGGCATCCTGCTGAGGCGCACCACGCGCACCCAGCTGCACCAGCGGCTCACCGAGGGCATGGGCGAGGCGGTGGACGAACTGACGTACCCCGTACTCAGCGCACTGGCCCGGACGGGCCCCCGCAGCGCGGCCGATCTGGCCCCCGACGCCGGAGTCGATCGCTCAGGCGTCACCCGCCGCGCCACCCGGCTGGAGGACGCCGGCCTCATCCGCCGCGAGACGGACCCCGCCGACCGCCGAGCCCATCTGCTCGTGCTCACCGAGCAGGGCGAACGCGTCGTGGCCGAGCTGCGGGCGCGTCTGGCCGCTCAGATCGGGGCGAGCGTGTCCTCCTGGCCGCCGGGAGAGGCCGAGGCGTTCGCCCGGAACCTGCGTCGCTTCACGCTCGAAGGCCCGTTCGTCTGAGTGAAAGCCCCGCTCGTCCAGCGTGCGTTCGGCGCCCCGGCGACGCGCTCGATGATGCCGTCGGCGAACCCGGCGGATACTTCGGCCGGAACCTCACCTCTCCCAACAATCCAAGCATCGGCACCAGTTGGGCGACGCTTGCTGGTCGCGCGATGTTCACCGACGCCACCTGGCCGGTTCACCGACCGGTGTCAGGGTCGCCCCGTCGACCAAAACATGGCACGAGTGTCAGTTTCTGGCAGCGACAACGTCGATACGGTTGGGGGAGCGGGATCATGGCCAAGTCCGGATCAGGGGGAATGACCAGACGCCGTCTGCTGGGTTCGGCGGCCGGTGTCGCGGGCGCGTCCGCCGCGCTGTCGGTGCTGCCGCCGGGTCTGCAGAGGGCCGTGGCGGCGGGCGTGCCGCGCCGCGGCGGACTCGCGGATGTGCGGCATGTCGTCATGCTGATGCAGGAGAACCGTTCGTTCGATCACTACTTCGGAACCCTGGCCGGGGTGCGGGGCTTCGGTGACCCGAGGGCCCCTCGCCTGCCCAACGGGCGTTCGGTGTTCTACCAGCCGGATTCCCGGAGCGCGGACGGCTACGCGCTGCCGTTCCACCTGGACACGACCACCACCAGCGCACAGGCCATTCCCACGCTCAGTCACGCCTGGGACGTGCAGCACGAGGCGTGGAACGGCGGCCGGATGGACCGCTGGCTCCCGGCTCACCGCGCGGCCGACGGCGGCAACGGCCCGCTGACCATGGGCTATTACACGCGTGAGGACATCCCGTTCCACTACGCCCTCGCGGACGCCTTCACCATCTGCGACAACTACTTCTGCTCCGTACTCGGTCCGACCTGGTCCAACCGCATGTACTGGATGACCGGCTCGATCGATCCCTCGGGAGCGTACGGCGGCCCGGTCATCGACAACGTGGCCCCGACCCCGTTCCGCTGGAAGACCTACGCCGAACAGCTCCAGGACGCCGGAGTGAGCTGGAAGGTGTACCACAACAACCCGAACAACCCGTACAACATGCTGTCCCACTTCGACAGCTTCCAGAAGGCCACGGCCGGGAACCCGCTCCACGATCTCGGCACAGCCCCGCAGACACCCGGCTCCACGTTCGAGGACGACGTGGCCAATGACCGGCTGCCCGCCGTTTCCTGGCTGCTGCCGACCGCCGCCACCTCCGAGCACCCCAACCATCTCCCGGCGGCCGGAGCGGACTTCGTCGCCGGCAAGATCGAGGCCATCGCGTCCAACCCCGAGGTATGGGCGAAGACCGTCTTCATTCTCAACTACGACGAGAACGACGGCCTGTTCGACCACGTGCCGCCGCTCACGCCTCCCGAGGGAACCCCCGGCGAATACGTGAACGGCCTCCCCATCGGCAGCGGCTTCCGCGTACCGTGCGTCATCGTCTCGCCCTGGACCGTGGGCGGCTGGGCCGCCTCCGAGCCCTTCGACCACACCTCGGTGCTGCAGTTCCTCGAGTGCTTCACGGGTGTCCGAGCCGCCAACCTCACCGACTGGCGCCGCCGCACCTTCGGCGACATGACCTCCGCGTTCCAGTTCCACACCAGGCCGGAGCAGCCGCCGTCCCTGCCCGCCACGGCCGACCAGCTCGCCCTGGCCCAGCAGGAAGTCGCGACCCTGCCGCCGCCGACCGCGCCCGGCACCGGTCAGTCCTTCCCCCGGCAGGAACCCGGCCACCGCCGTCACACGCCTGACGGCCCGCCCCCTGGACGGCGGTAAACCCCACCCCGGCCTGCGGCAACGCGGGTCCGTGACAACGCCGGCCCGTGTTCACGTGATGACCGTGACGACTTTGCGGGCTTCTGCCCGCGAACCCAAGGCGGGGCGTCGTGTTCCCCGCTGATGCTTATGCACCGAATGGAAATGAGAGGCGGCACGTGGCCGTGAATCAGAGTGTGAAGAGACGGAATCCGGGCGCGAGAACCCGGCGAGGGCTGCTCGCCGCACTGGCGGCGGTGACGGTGCTCGGGTCCGCCGTACCGGCCGCGGCGACGGGGCGGGACGGCAGGCATGGGCCGGAGCGCACCGAGACTCCGGTCAAGCACCTGGTCGTGATCTTCGACGAGAACGTGTCGTTCGACCACTACTTCGGCACCTACCCGGTGGCGGCGAACACCGACGGCACGCCGTTCCACGCCTCGCCGAGGACGCCGAAGTCGATCGACACGCTCAGTCGGGCGGGGCTCCTGACGAACAACCCCAACCAGTACGCGCCCAGGCGGCTGAGCTCCTCGCAGGCGGTGACCTGCGACCAGAGGCACAACTACAGTCGCGAGCAACTGGCCGCGAACGGCGGCAAGATGGACCAGTTCGTCCAGTACACCGACTCGGGCAAATGCTCGGGTGGCCTGTACTACGAGCCCGGTCTGGTGATGGACTACTACGACGGCAACACGGTCACCGCGCTGTGGAACTACGCCCAGCACTACACCCTGAACGACCGTTCCTTCAGCTCCACCTACGGTCCCTCGACTCCAGGCGCGCTGAACCTGATAGCCGGCCAGACCCACGGTGTGATCTCGATGGATCCGGCTTCGGGTACCCAGGACCCGAAGCAGACCAGCGTCCCCGATGCGAAGGCCGTCGCCTCGCCGGACGCCACGGGCGTCGGCACCGTCATCAACGACCCCGACCCGGCGTTCGACGACTGCTCGGGCAACGACCACTCCAGCACCGACGCGCTGGCCGCGATGCAGGGCCGCAACATCGGTGACCTGCTCAACGCCAAGGACGTGACCTGGGGTTGGTTCCAGGGCGGCTTCCGCCCCAGCACGGCATGGGACGGACAGCAGGGCCACTACGCCAAGTGCGGCGGTACCACCCACGCCAACGTGGCGGGTAACTCCTCGGTGGACTACAGCCCCCACCATGAACCGTTCCAGTACTACAGGTCCACCGCCAATCCCCACCACCTGCCCCCGGCCTCGGTCGCCGAGATCGGCCACGACGGCCGGGCCAACCACAACTACGACCTCACCGACTTCGACGCGGCGCTGACCGACGGCAACCTTCCCGCGGTGAGCTTCCTGAAGGCCCCGGAGTACCAGGACGGCCACGGCGCCTACTCCGACCCGATCGACGAACAGCACTTCCTGGTCTCGGAGATCAACAAGATCCAGCAGTCCCCGGAGTGGAGGGACACCGCTGTCGTGGTGGCCTATGACGACTCCGACGGCTGGTACAACCACGTGTACGCTCCGCTGCAGAACGGCTCGACCGACAACACCCCGGCGTCGGGCAAGCCCACCGACGCCTCCGCCTGCCAGGCGGCCTCGCCGGCTCTGGGCGGTCACCAGGACCGCTGCGGCCCGGGTCCTCGCCAGCCGCTGCTGGTGATCTCCCCCTTCGCCAAGGTCAACCACATCGACCACACTCCCACCGAGCAGGCCTCCATCACGGCCTTCATCGAGGACAACTGGCACACCGGGCGCATCGGTGACGCCTCGTTCGACCAGCGGGCCGGGTCCCTCGCCGATGCCTTCGACTTCTGCCACCCCAACGGCCGGCAGCTCCTGCTGAACCAGGACGGCTCGGTCAAGTCCCTCACCCGGATCCCGGCCCACCCCGTCCGCCCCCGGGCCGTGGACCTCGTCAACGCCGCTCCCGTGGCGGACACCGCCGCCGCCCCCTCCCCGCTGCGTCCCGCAGCGCTCGCCGGAGCCGTCGTGGCGGCGGGAGGCGCCGGATGGCTCCTCTCCCGTCGCAGGCGCCGTGGGCGGACCACCGCCTGAGAGCCGGCCGGGCTCGGGCGGCGGCATGGCCGCACAGAGCCGCTGACCGGCAGCCGGTGACCAGTGACAACCCTCGCGGGGGCGGCGCACACAGCCGCCCCCGCGTCCCGGCATCTCGTGCGGGTCGCATCCGGCGAGGCGGCCCTGATCGTGGCCGGTGGCACCTGCGGATGCCCTCGCTGAACGGGCGTATGACGCGGGCTGACCTGTCCGCCGCCGACGCGGTGCGTGACAAGACGCGCCTTGCCCCGGACCCGGCAGCGATGTGCGGGTACACGGGGCAAGGTGTTCTGCGTGAATGGACCCGGCCGCCGCGGAACCATGCCTTACCGGCACGGCTTCGCCTAGCGCCTCTCGTTCGGATCAGACCGGGCTCGCGGCCTGATCCGAGCGAAAGACCCTAGCTGCGGGCCGGGGTCCCGTCGAGTAGCGGGCTTACCTCACTGACCGGGTGTCACGTACACCTGTTCAGCGGTGCGTCCCCATCACCGGGGGCAGCTGGAGGCCGGCTGAACGCAGGGCCGGACCTCCAGCGAATGCGCACCGTCCTCGGACCGCGCCGTGGGGAACTCAGCAGCCGAAGTCGATCAGGTTGAACGTGGCGTAGTGGTCGGAGGTGTAGTAGTCCTCCTGGGACTTCTCACCGGTGACGATGCGCCGGGCACCGCGCGTGGGGGAGCCGGGGGTGATCACGGTGAACTCGTGATAGTAGCCGGGGGACTGGCTGGGCAGGACGCCTTCGTGGTTCGAGAAGACGGTGTCGTCCTGCGAGTACGGGAACGGGCCGTCCGACGCGATCAGGCCGAGCGTGTCGTCCGCCTGGGAGGGCAGCTGGCTGTGGCAGATGCTGCCGGCCGCGGCGGCCGCCGGGGTGGCGGTGGCGGTGACGGTACCGCCCGCCAGGAGGGCGGACAGGATGGCGCCTGCAGCGCCGATGCGAGTGACTCGTGGGGGGAATCTCATGCCCTCATGATGACGCGCGTAGATGATGGCATGTCAATGACAAACTCCCGGACTTCCCCCTCACGCCCCATGAATTTTCACGGAGTTAACCCGAGGCCGGGCGTCGTCACGTCATCCCCACACGTCGTACGCGGACCTTACGCGGACCCCGCACGGGAATCACCGGCCGCGGGGCGAACCGTGTCCTGCGGAAGTCCCGCCCCTTCAGGCGCGGGCATGCCGAAAGTCTTCGGTGCCGTGACTTTGGTCGTGGATCGAGCCGTGGGGGAGATGCCCGCGATCGCCCCCGCATACATTTGTCGCTCGTGAGCGCACATGACCAGACGGGCCCGACGATGTCCGGTATCGAGACCGCGACGGAGAGCCGGCGAACGGGACCGCGCACGTCGTGGGCGCTCCGGCCGCTTCGCGCCCGGCGGCCCGCTGCGCCTTCCGTGGCTGCCGCGCGACCCGTGCCCGCGCCCCTGTCGCCCCCGCCCGTCGCCTCCGCACGCCAGGCGGCGATGCTCTACGGCCTGCCCAGGCGCCGCTGGTACCTGCCCTCCGCCGTGATCGCCGAGCTCGACCCGGAGGCCGGCGGCCGACGGGGGCGTCCCCGCCGTACGGTGCGGGACTGGGCCGTCGACTTCGGGTGCTTCACCCTGGCCGTGCTCATCGCCCTGACGATGGTCCATGACCCGCAGACGCCGTCCTGGCTCAGGCCCGTCGACACGGGGCTCGGCGCGCTCGGCTGCGCCGCCGTCTGGTTCCGCCGTCGCTGGCCGCTCGGGCTCGCGCTGGCGATGATTCCGGTCGGTCTGGTGTCGAGCACCTCGGGCGGCGTCGGCATGATCGCTCTCTTCACCGTGGCCGTTCACCGGCCCTTCAAGTACTCGGCATGGATAAGCGGAGTCGAGCTCGCGATCATCCCGCTGTACTACTGGCTGCGCCCCGACCCGGACCTGCCGTACCTCGCCGTCGTCGCGGTCACCGTTCTGCTGACGGCGACAGTCGTCGGCTGGGGACTGTTCGTACGGTCCAAGCGGCAGCTGATGCTGAGCCTGCGCGACGGGGCACGGCGGGCCGAGACGGAGGCGGCGCTGCGGGCCGAGCAGGCGCAGCGGCTGGCCCGGGAGTCGATCGCGCGTGAGATGCACGATGTCCTGGCGCACCGGCTCACCCTGCTGAGCGTGCACGCGGGAGCACTGGAATTCCGCCCGGACGCGCCCCAGGAGGAGATCGCCCGGGCGGCCGGTGTGATCCGGGAGAGCGCGCACGACGCCCTCCAGGACCTGCGGGAGATCATCGGCGTGCTGCGGGCGGGCGACGGCGAGGAGGCGGGGCGCCCCCAGCCGACGCTGGCCGCGCTGGACGCCCTGGTCGCCGAATGCAGGGAGGCCGGTATGAAGGTCGTCCTGGAACACCGGGTCGCGGAACCGTCGACCGTGCCCGCCTCCGTGGGCCGCACCGCCTACCGCGTCGCCCAGGAGGCGCTGACCAACGCGCGCAAACACGCCCCCGGGACCGAGGTGACCGTGACGGTCGCGGGCACGCCCGGCGACGGGCTCACCGTGACCGTGCGCAACCCGGCGCCGCCCAGGGACGTGCCGCATGTGCCCGGGTCCGGCCAGGGCCTGATCGGGCTCACCGAACGGGCGACCCTGGCGGGCGGCAGCCTCGATCACGGCACCGGGAGCGACGGTGGCTTCCGGGTGCGCGCGTGGTTGCCGTGGACGGTGTGACGACCGCCGGGTGACGGTACGCGGGTCAGCCGGACCGTACGAGGAAGGCACGCGGGCGGCCCGGACCAGCCGGAGCGGATCGGAGTACGCCCACCGGGAGCGAATCAAGGGGCTGGATCATTACGGTAGGGGCCATGACCGCGATCCGACTGCTCCTCGTCGACGACGACCCCCTGGTACGGGCCGGACTGTCCTTCATGATGGGCGGTGCCGCGGACATCGAGATCGTCGGTGAGGGCGCCGACGGCAGCGAGGTCGAGCATCTGGTGGACCGCACCCGGCCGGACGTCGTCCTCATGGACATCCGGATGCCCACGGTCGACGGGCTCACCGCCACCGAACTGCTCCGCCGCCGACCGGACGCGCCCCAGGTCGTGGTCCTGACCACCTTCCACGCCGACGACCAGGTGCTGCGGGCGCTGCGCGCGGGCGCCGCCGGGTTCGTCCTCAAGGACACCCCGCCCGCCGAGATCCTGGACGCCGTGCGGCGGGTCGCCGCCGGCGACCCCGTACTGTCACCCGCCGTCACCCGCCAGCTCATGGCGCACGCCGCCGGGGCGCGGCCCGACACCCGGCGCGGCGCCGCCCGGGAGCGGATCGCGGAACTGGGCGAGCGCGAACGGGAGGTGGCCGTCGCCGTCGGCCGGGGCGCCTCCAACGCCGAGATCGCCGCCGAGCTGTACATGAGCGTGGCCTCGGTCAAGACGCATGTCTCGCGCATCCTCGCCAGGCTGGGCCTCAACAACCGTGTGCAGATCGCGCTGCTGACGTACGACGCGGGGCTGCTCGACGAGCACGGGCACGAGCACGGGGCGGCGCACGGCGACGGCCACGGGCGCGCCCCATGGCGCGGCGACGACCGGGGCCAGGGGCCGGGGCGCCGCGACGGTCACGGC
Source organism: Streptomyces sp. NPDC047022 (assembly GCF_040644155.1). NCBI lineage: Bacteria > Bacillati > Actinomycetota > Actinomycetes > Kitasatosporales > Streptomycetaceae > Streptomyces > Streptomyces sp. NPDC047022. The sequence goes on from NZ_JBEYVV010000036.1 coordinate 38,405, forward strand.
CCCGGCCGCTGACCGGGAGCCCGGCCCCCGGTCAGCCAGGTATGCCGGGGATCTCACCGAGCTGCACCGGGCGCCGCTCACGGCGGGACAGCTCGCACGCCTCCGCCACCCGCAGGGCCCCCAGCGCCTCGCCGCCGTCGCACGGATTGGCGCGTTCACCGCGCACCACCTCCACGAACGCGGCGAGCTCGGCCTGGTACGCGGGCCCGAAGCGCTCCAGGAAGCCGGTCCACGGCTTGTCCGCGGGCGGCGGTCCGGCGGGCTCGGTGGATGTGATCGGCGTACGGTCGTCCAGGCCCACCGCGATGGTGTCCCGCTCGCCGGCCAGTTCCATGCGGACGTCGTAACCCGCTCCGTTGACGCGGGTCGCGCCGGCCATGGCCAGGGTGCCGTCGTCCAGCGTGAGCACGGCCGCCGCTGTGTCCACGTCATGCGCCTCGCGGTACATCGGCCCCCCGGCGTCGGAGCCGCTCGCGTACACCTCGGCGACCTCGCGGCCGGTCACCCAGCGCACCATGTCGAAGTCGTGCACGAGGCAGTCGCGGTAGAGGCCGCCGGAGAGCGGGAGATACCCGGGCGGAGGCGGCGCCGGATCGGCCGTCAGCGCGCGGATCGTGTGCAGCCGTCCGAGCTTTCCGGCGCGCACCGTCTCGCGCGCGGTGGAGTACCCCACGTCGAAGCGGCGCTGGAAACCCATCTGGAGAACCGTGCCCGCGGCGTCCACCTCGGCGAGCGCGGCCAGCGTCCCCGGCAGGTCGGCGGCGATGGGCTTCTCGCAGAACACCGGGAGCCCGGAGCGTGCCGCCCGGCTGATGAGTTCGGCATGGGCCGCGGTCGCCGCCGTGATGACCACGGCGTCCACGCCCCAGGTGAAGATCTCGTCCACGCCGGGCGCCGCGGTCTCGCCCAGACGGTCCGCGAGCGCATGCGCCCGCGCCGGGTCGACGTCCGTGACGATGAGCGAGCCGACGTCGCGGTGGCGGCTGAGCGTGGTCGCATGGAAGGTTCCGATGCGACCTGCTCCGATGAGTCCGATGCGCATGTGAACAAAGTGTCCGCGCCGCCCGCACCATGTCAATGACCTTGTCCACAGTTTGTCCGGACAATCGGACTACACGACTTCCCGTCAACAGGTCCCGGGGCTACGCTCGGGCCGTGCCCAAACCAGAAATGGACCCGACCGCCGCGCTTCAGCTCAGCGTCGACCGGAACAGCCCGGTACCGCTGTACTTCCAGCTGTCCCAGCAGCTGGAGGCGGCGATCGAGCACGGGCTGCTGACGCCCGGGAGTCTCCTGGGCAACGAGATCGAGCTGGCCGCGCGCCTCGGCCTGTCCCGGCCCACCGTCCGCCAGGCCATCCAGTCCCTGGTCGACAAGGGGCTGCTCGTACGCCGCCGCGGCGTCGGCACGCAGGTCGTGCACAGCCAGGTCAAGCGCCCGCTCGAACTCAGCAGCCTGTACGACGACCTGGAGGCGGCCGGGCAGCGCCCCGCGACCCGCCTGCTCGTCAACACGACCGAAGCCGCGTCCGCCGAGACCGCCGCCGCGCTCGGAGTGGCCGAGGGTGCGGATGTGCACCGCATCGAGCGGCTGCGCCTCGCGCACGGCGAGCCGATGGCGTACCTGTGCAACTTCCTTCCGGCGGGCCTGCTCGACCTCGATTCCGCCCGGCTGGAGTCGACCGGCCTCTACCGGATGATGCGTGCGGCGGGAATCACACTGCACAGCGCCCGGCAGACCGTGGGCGCCCGCGCCGCCACCGAGGCCGAGGGCGAACGGCTCGGTGAGCTCGAGGGGGCTCCGCTGCTCACCATGCAGCGCACCACGTTCGACGACACGGGCCGCGCCGTGGAGTTCGGCACCCACACCTACCGGGCCTCGCGTTATTCGTTCGAGTTCCAGTTGCTCGTACGCCCCTGAAAATCCGGGCGGCGTCCAGCCGGCTCCGGTCCTGCGCGCCCGAGCCCCGATGCCGCCCGCCCGGCCCCTGACCTGGGACGTCCATCGGCGGCCGGTCAACCGTGATGGTCCAAGTCGGTGATACTTGGTAGTTCGAAGCGACTACGCAGGGACTACGCAAGAAGGGCACAGCCTCGTGGCACGGACTCGGACCTGGGCAACCATCGCGCTCGCGGGAGCGCTCGGCCTATCCCTCGCGGGGTGCAGCAGCCACGGCGGGAAGCGCGCCGAGGAAGCCCGTGAGGCCGCCTCCGCCCAGGGCCGTGCCGCGGTCGACACACCGCGCTGGACCTTCGCGATGATCACGCACTCGGGAGACGGCGACACCTTCTGGGACATCGTGCAGAGCGGCGCCAAGCAGGCCGCCGTCAAGGACAACATCAACTTCCTCTACTCGCACGATGCGAATGCCCAGCAGCAGGCCCAGCTCGTGGACGCGGCGATCGACCAGAAGGTCGACGGCATCATCGTCACCCTGGCCAAGCCCGACGCGATGAAGGCCGCCGTAGCCCGCGCCGAGAAGGCGGGCATCCCGGTGGTGACGGTGAACTCGGGCTCCGCCCAGTCCAAGGCGTTCGGCGCGCTCACCCACATCGGCCAGGACGAGACGATCGCGGGCGAGGCCGTCGGCGACGAGCTCGACAAGCGGGGACGCAAGAAGGTCCTGTGCGTCCTGCACGAGCAGGGCAACGTGGGCCACGAGCAGCGCTGCGCGGGCGTGAAGAAGACCTTCCACGGCACCGTGGAGAACCTCTACGTCAACGGCACCGACATGCCGGACGTGCAGTCCGCCATCGAGGCCAGGCTCCAGTCGGACAAGTCCGTCGACGCGGTGGTCACCCTTGGTGCCCCCTACGCCGACACCGCGGTGAAGGCCAGGTCCGACGCCGGCAGCAAGGCGGAGATCGACACCTTCGACCTCAACGCGAAGGTCGCGAGCGAGCTGACGGAGGGAACCCTCGGGTTCGCCGTCGACCAGCAGCCCTACCTCCAGGGCTACGAGGCGGTCGACCAGCTCTGGCTCTACAAGTACAACGCCGACACCCTCGGCGGCGGCCGGCCGGTCCTGACCGGACCCCAGATCGTCACCAAGGACCAGGCCGCCTCCCTCGAGCGCTACACCGAGCGGGGGACGCGATGACGACCACGGCACCGGCGTCCACGCCCACGACCGGCCCGCAGACGCCGCTTCGGGCGGCGGACGAGCGGCTCCTGAGGACCTCGCCCCTGAAGCGGCTCCTGGCCCGGCCCGAACTGGGCTCCGTGGTGGGCGCCCTCGCCGTGTTCCTCTTCTTCTCCCTCGTCGCCGACAGCTTCCTGCGGGCCTCGAGCCTGAGCACCGTGCTGTATGCGGCCTCGACCATCGGCATCATGGCCGTACCGGTCGCGCTGCTGATGATCGGCGGCGAGTTCGACCTGTCCGCCGGTGTCATGGTGACGTCGTCCGCCCTGATCTCGTCCATGTTCAGCTACCAGATGACCGCCGACGTATGGGTGGGCGTCGGCGTCTCCCTGCTGGTCACCCTGGCGATCGGCGCGTTCAACGGGTTCATGCTGACCCGTACGAAACTGCCGAGCTTCATCGTCACCCTCGGCACCTTCCTGATGCTGACCGGCCTGAACCTCGGCTTGACCAAGCTGATCAGCAGCACCGTCTCCACCAAGTCGATCTCCGACATGGACGGCTTCTCCTCGGCCAGGGCGGTGTTCGCCTCCACGCTCACCCTCGGCGGCGTGAACTTCAAGATCACCATCCTGTGGTGGTTCGCTCTCGTCGCCGTCGCCTCCTGGATCCTGCTCCGCACCCGGGCCGGTAACTGGATCTTCGCGGTCGGCGGCAACAAGGACGCCGCCCGCGCGGTCGGCGTCCCGGTCGGCAGGACCAAGACCGGCCTCTACATGGCCGTCGCGTTCGGTGCCTGGGTCTCCGGACAGCACCTGCTGTTCTCGTACGACGTCGTGCAGTCGGGCGAGGGCGTCGGCAACGAGCTGATCTACATCATCGCGGCCGTCATCGGCGGCTGCCTGATCACCGGCGGCTACGGCTCGGCGATCGGCTCGGCGGTGGGCGCGTTCATCTTCGGCATGACCAGCAAGGGCATCGTCTTCGCGCAGTGGAACCCCGACTGGTTCAAGTTCTTCCTCGGAGCGATGCTGCTCCTCGCGACCCTGCTCAACGCCTGGGTCCGCAAGCGGGCGGAGGCCACGGCATGACGTACGACGCGACGCGGACAGCCGGCGCCGGCCAGGAAGCGCTCGTCCACCTCGAGGACATCGGCAAGCACTACGGGAACGTCCGCGCCCTCGAGGGCGTGTCCCTGGAGGTCCACGCGGGCCGGATCACCTGCGTTCTCGGCGACAACGGCGCGGGCAAGTCGACCCTCATCAAGATCGTCGCGGGACTCCACGGGCACGACGCCGGAACCCTGCGCATCGAGGGCGAGGAAACCCGCCTGTCCTCCCCGCGCGAGGCCCTCGACCGTGGCATCGCCACCGTCCACCAGGACCTCGCGGTGGTCCCGCTCATGCCTGTCTGGCGCAACTTCTTCCTCGGCTCCGAGCCGCGCAAGGGGACCGGCCCCTTCAAGCGGCTGGACGTGGACCTCATGCGGCGCACGACGCGGGAGCAGCTTCTGCGCCTCGGCATCGACCTGCGCGACGTCGACCAGCCCATCGGCACCCTGTCGGGCGGCGAGCGCCAGTGCGTGGCCATCGCACGAGCCGTGTACTTCGGGGCCAAGGTACTCATCCTCGACGAGCCCACCGCCGCGCTGGGCGTGAAGCAGTCGGGCATGGTCCTCAGATACGTGGCGGCTGCCCGGGACGCGGGTCTGGGTGTTGTGTTCATCACCCACAATCCGCACCACGCCTACCTGGTGGGAGACCGTTTCGTGCTGCTCAAGCGCGGCACGATGGTGGGCAGCCACACCCGCGAGGAGATCACCGTGGAAGAGCTGACGCGCCAGATGGCGGGCGGCGACGAACTGGACGATCTGCGCCACGAGCTGGAAAGCCGCACCCCGGTGGGCGCGCGGGAAGCCGCCGCACCGGCAGCATCGCAGGCACCACAGGACCCGCGCGTCACGGACGACGTGGAGGGCTCGTGAACCGGTACGAGGCCTCGGGATGTGAACCGGGGAGACCAGTGGGACGGGCGGGCTCCACGGTGCGGCCCGGCGGTGGCGTGAGGCAGAATCGGGGCCGATGAGCACCTACCGCGACCTCACCCACCGCGGCTCCGCCCGGGCCACCGTCCTGCGGACCGTGGGCACGCGCGAGCGCCGCTCCCATCTGTCGGCGCCCCGTGTTCCCACGGTGGGCATCGACATCGGCGGCACGAAGGTGATGGCCGGTGTCGTGGACGCCGACGGCAACATCCTGGAGAAGGTCCGCACCGAGACGCCGGACAAGTCCAAGAGCCCCAAGGTCGTCGAAGACACCATCGTGGAGCTGGTCCTGGACCTGTCCGACCGGCACGATGTGCACGCCGTCGGCATCGGTGCGGCCGGCTGGGTGGACGCGGAGCGCAGCCGCGTACTGTTCGCGCCCCATCTGTCCTGGCGCAACGAGCCCCTGCGCGACCGCCTCGCCGGACGGCTCGCCGTTCCCGTCCTGGTCGACAACGACGCCAACGCCGCCGCGTGGGCGGAGTGGCGCTTCGGCGCCGGACGCGACGAGGACCACCTCGTCATGATCACGCTCGGCACCGGCATCGGCGGCGCCATCCTGGAGGACGGCCAGGTCAAGCGCGGCAAGTACGGTGTCGCCGGTGAGTTCGGCCATATGCAGGTCGTGCCCGGCGGACACCGCTGCCCGTGCGGCAACCGCGGCTGCTGGGAGCAGTACAGCTCCGGCAACGCCCTGGTCCGCGAGGCCAAGGAGCTCGCCGTGGCCGACTCCCCGGTGGCGTACGGGATCATCGAGCACGTCAAGGGCAACATCGCCGACATCACCGGTCCGATGATCACCGAGCTGGCCCGCGAGGGCGACGCGATGTGCGTGGAGCTCCTCCAGGACATCGGCCAGTGGCTCGGCGTCGGCATCGCCAACCTGGCGGCGGCCCTCGACCCCTCCTGCTTTGTGATCGGCGGCGGCGTCAGCGCCGCCGACGACCTGCTGATCGGCCCCGCGCGGGAGGCCTTCAAGCGCCATCTGACCGGCCGCGGCTACCGCCCCGAGGCCCGTATCACGCGCGCCCAGCTCGGCCCCGAGGCCGGTATGGTCGGTGCCGCGGACCTCGCCCGGCTCGTGGCCCGCCGGTTCCGGCGTGCCAACCGGCGCCGCGTCGAGCGGCACGAGCGCTACGAGCGTTTCGCGGAATACCGCCGTACCGGAAAGGGGACGCTGTGACGGCCACCACGTCGATACCGCGCCCGTCGGCCCCGGCGGACGAGCCCATCAGGCCCCCGGAGGGCCGGTGGCACATGATCCGCCGCCGGACGCTGACTCTGCTGATCATCGGGCTGCTCATCGGCGTTCCCGCCGGCTACCTGATGATCTCCGCCGCCCAGAGCCGCGACAGCGGCAAGGACAAGGAGGCCAAGTACGAGGCGACCGGTCTCACGGCCGGCTGGCCCTCGCGCGTGCAGCGCCGCCTGTACCAGGTGATCATTCCCATGGACGCCGTGAGCGTCGCGTACTACGAGACGAACAACTGGAAGACCAGCCGTCTGTACGTGCAGTTCACCACCACCGACGACGGTCTGAACCGGTTCCTCGCCCATCTGAAGGCCACCCAGGCGTCGTTGAAGAAGGACGACATCGCCATCAGCACGCGCGACCGTCATGTCGTCGGCTGGAAACTCCCGACGCAGGGCTCCTGGTACGGCATGGTCCACGAGCAGAAGAACCCCGCGCCGACCCTGGACATCGTCGTCAACAAGACCAACCCCGTTCATCCCGTGGTGTACGCGGTCTCGCGTACGGTTCCCTGACCGTCCGGTCAGCCGCCCGGGGCCGACTGTCAGACCCCGCCCGTACAGTCGAAGACGATCGGTCCAACGGATCCGACGACGTGGCATGGCGGGAGGTGACCGGACGATGACAGGCACGGCCTTGCGGACGGCCGAGGCGGCGGTGCCCGTCCGGCTGGCCGCCGTCTTCCTGCCCGCGCCGGTGCCCCGCGAGGGCCGGGTGGCCTTCTGGGACCCGGAGGGCGCCTGTGTGCCGGGGGGCGTCACGGAGGAACTGACGGTCGTGCGACCGCACGGATCCGGAGTGCGCCGGGTCACCGTGCCCGCCCTGTCCCTGCCCGTCGTCGAGGCCCTGCCACTGCTCGTCCGCGCACGGCGCGATCCCGGCGCCCACCCCGCCACCGCCTGCTGGGGCGCGGCCACGCTGCACGCCCTGCGGCTCGTCGCGCGAGGGCGGCTGCTTCCCGGCCTCACCCCGGAGGGATACGACGCCTGGCGTGCCGGACCCCTGGAGCCGGACGACATCACCCACCTCAGAGCGGTGGCCGCCGCCCTGCCCCACGAGGGCCATGCCGTCCCGCTCCCGGGCAAGGGCGCGCTCATGCTGCCCGAACCCGAGCCCCTGGTGCGGTCGTTCCTGGACGCGGTCGCGGACACCTTGCCCCGCACCCCGGCCGGGGCCCACGCCGTGGGGAAGCCGTTCGCCGCACGCGAGCCGCAGCATCTGCCCCAGGCGCGGGACTGGGCTGCCGAGGTCGCCGCGGGCATGGACGCGGGCGTACGCATCTCCCTGCGCCTCGACCTGTCGGCGTACGACTTGTTCGACGACGGCGAGGGAGCCCGCCGCGCGGGCGCGGCGGTCGTGCAGGTGCACAGCCTCGCTGATCCGACCCTTGTCGTGGACGCCGTGGCGCTGTGGGCCGGTGAGGCGGACGAGGCGTTCGGCCCGCGCGCACGGGTGGACGCGGCCCTGGCCGTCCGCCGCGCGGCCCGGGTCTGGCCGCCTCTGGAACGACTCGCCGAGCAGGACGTCCCGGGCGTGCTGGCGCTGTCCGAGGAGGAACTGAGCGAGCTGCTGGGCGTCGAGGCGACCCGGCTGAGCGCGGCCGGAGTCGCCGTGCACTGGCCCCGCGACCTGGCACAGGACCTGAGCGCGGCGGCGGTCGTGCGGCCCGCGCCCGGCTCGGCCACCGACGGGACCGGCTTCTTCGAGAGCGAGGACCTCCTCCAGTTCCGCTGGCAGCTGGCCCTCGCCGGAGATCCGCTCACCGAGGCCGAGATGGACGTGCTCGCGGAGACCCACCGTCCGATCGTCCGGCTGCGCGACCGGTGGGTGCTGGTCGACCCGGCTCTCGTCCGCAAGGCCCGCAAACGGGAGCTGGGCCTGCTCGACCCCGTGGACGCGCTGTCCGCGGCGCTCACCGGCAGCGCCGAGGTCGACGGGGAGACGGTGGAGGCGGTGCCGGTCGGCGCACTGGCCGCGCTGAGGGACCGGCTGACGGCGGGCATCACCCCCGTGGAGCCGCCCGCGGGCCTCGCCGCCACGCTGCGGGACTACCAACTGCGCGGCCTGGCCTGGCTGGACCTCATGACCTCCCTCGGCCTCGGAGGCTGCCTCGCCGACGACATGGGGCTCGGCAAGACGATCACCGTCATCGCGCTGCATCTGCGGCGGGCACGCCGAGAGCCGACCCTGGTCGTCTGCCCGGCCTCCCTGCTGGGCAACTGGGAACGGGAGATCGCCAGGTTCGCCCCCGGTATCCCGGTCCGCCGCTTCCACGGCTCCGAGCGAACCCTGGACGACCTGGCCGGCGGCTTCGTGCTCACCACTTACGGCACCATGCGGGCGGCGGCCACGCGGCTGGCCGAACAGGCCTGGGGCCTGGTCGTCGCCGACGAGGCGCAGCACGTGAAGAACCCCTACTCGGCCACGGCCAAGGCGCTGCGTACGATCCCCTCGCCCGCGCGTGTGGCCCTGACCGGTACCCCGGTGGAGAACAACCTCTCCGAACTGTGGGCCCTGCTGGACTGGACGACCCCGGGGCTGCTCGGACCCCTGAAGGCATTCCGCTCCCGGCACGCGCGGGCGGTGGAGAACGGGGAGGACGACCAGGCGGCTCAGCGACTGGCCCGGCTGGTGCGTCCATTCCTCCTGCGCCGCAAGAAGTCGGACCCCGGTATCGTCCCCGAACTCCCGCCGAAGACGGAGACGGACCATCCGGTGCCGCTCACCCGGGAGCAGGCCGCTCTGTACGCGGCGGTCGTGCGCGAGTCGATGGCCGCGATCGAGACGGCGGACGGTATCGCCCGGCGGGGCCTGGTGCTCAAGCTGATCGGCGCGCTCAAGCAGATCTGCGACCACCCGGTGCTCTATCTGAAGGAGGACACCGCGACCGCCCCGGGCCTGACCACCCGCTCCGGCAAACTCGCCCTGCTGGACGAGCTGTTGGACACGCTGCTCGCGGAGGACGGCTCGGCGCTCGTCTTCACGCAGTACGTCGGCATGGCGCGCTTGATCAGCCGGCATCTCGCCTCCCGCGCGGTGCCCGTCGAGCTGCTGCACGGGGGCACTCCGGTGCACGACCGGGAGCGGATGGTGGACCGCTTCCAGAGCGGAGCCACACCTGTCCTCGTGCTGTCCCTCAAGGCCGCGGGCACGGGCCTGAACCTCACCCGTGCTGGTCACGTCATCCACTTCGACCGCTGGTGGAATCCGGCCGTGGAAGAGCAAGCGACGGACCGGGCCTACCGCATCGGCCAGACCCAGCCGGTCCAGGTGCACCGCCTGATCACCGAGGGCACGGTCGAGGACCGCATCGCCGAGATGCTGGAGTCGAAGCGCGCACTGGCCGACGCGATCCTGGGCTCCGGGGAGGCATCCCTGACGGAGCTGTCGGACCGGGAGCTGTCCGACCTGGTGTCGCTCAGGAGGTCGGCGTGAGCGGGGCGGGCAAGGAGCGGGCCGAGGCCGGGCCGGACGCGGGGGAGGAGGCGCGCCTCGCTCGGACGACCGGCGACGAGGAGCGCCCCGCGGACGCGGCGCGCCGTGCGCTGAGAGCGGCACGGGAACAGGAGGGCGAGCACGCGGCGGACGGGGAGCGGCGTGAGGTGGAGTCCTCGTCCCCTCACCACCGCCCCGGGGACGCGGCGCGCGCGGCGCTGCGGCGGGCGAACGCGGAACGCCGGAGTGCGGCGGGGGCTTCTCCGGATCCCGAGTCGGATCCCGAGTCGGATCCCGCGCCGGATCCGGAGCCTGCGCGGGCCCGCGACGTCGCCGCGACGACGGAACGTCCCGGAGACGCCGCGCGGGAGGCGTTGCGGGCCGCCCGGACCGAGGCGGAGCGAAAGCGCAGCGAGCCCGGGGACGCCGTCGACGCCGATGCGCGCGGGGCCGGGACACGGGGCGGTTCCGGTACCCCGAAGGCGCGGCAACGTCCGAAGGACACCCGTGCACGCGAGGTACGGGAACTACTCGCCGGCGCCTTCGAGCTGCCGTCGTCCGGTCCGTCGCGGGGTTCGCAGGCGCCCGTGGCACGCGACTGCGGTGGCGAGCGCGAGCCGTCAGCAGCGCCCTCGCGGGCTCGCACTGCTCCCGCGGAAGGGCCGCCCGCCCGCTATCCACGCTCCATGGCGGCCCCCGGCCGCGACGGCGAACTGCGCCGCACCTTCTCGGAGTTCCCACAGCGGGCCCCGGACGAGTCCCGCGGGTACGCAGAGACCTGGTGGGGCAACGCCTGGGTCGAAGCGCTGGAGCAGGGGGCCCTGGACGCGGCGCGCCTGGCGCGGGGGAGAAGGTACGAGAGCCAGGGGAACGTGGACTCCGTCACCGTCACGCCCGGTCTTGTACTCGCGTACGTCCAGGGCAGCCGCCCGCGCCCGTACCGGGTGCAGGTACGGCTGCGCACGTTCTCCGACGACGAGTGGGACCGTTTCCTGGACGCCGCCGCCGAGCGGCCCGGGCATATCGCCGCGCTGCTCGACAAGCAGATGCCGGAGTCCCTCGCCGAGTGCGGGGTCCGGTTGCTTCCCGGCCCGGGTGACCTCGAACCGCAGTGCAGCTGCCCCGACTCCGGGCACCCTTGCAAGCACGCCGCCGCAGTCTGCTACCGCACGGCGCGCCTGCTCGACCGTGATCCCTTCGTCCTGCTCCTGCTGCGCGGCCGTGGTGAGCGGCAGTTGCTCGACGCGTTGTCCCGGCGCAACGCGGCGCGCGCCGCCCGGGCCGCGCGGGAGAGGGGACCGGCGCCCGTTTCCGGCGTACGGGCGCGTGATGCCCTGGCCCGCGAGGCGCTGCCGCCGCTCCCCGCGCCGCTGCCGCCGCCCGCCCACCCCGAACAGCCGCCGGTATGCCCCGGAGTGCCGGGCGGCCCCGACCCGTTCGCCCTGGACCAGTTGGCCACGGACGCCGCGGCCCGAGCGCACGCCCTGCTGACGACCGGTCATGATCCGGTGACTGAGCTGACGTTGTGGCAGGACGCGGTGCGACTGGCCGCCGCCCGCCCCGGTTCGGGCCTCACCGCGGGAACCCGGGCGCTGTACGCGTCGCTGGCCACCGCCGCCGGTCGGACCCCGGGGGATCTGGCACGGGCGGTGGCCGCGTGGCGGCAGGGCGGGCAGCCGGCGCTCACCGTCCTGGAGGAGCCCTGGGACCCGCCGGCCGGCCGCTTCGACCGTGCCCGCCCCCTGCTGCTGGCCGCCGACCTCCCGGCGTTCCGGCCGTGGCGCAACCGCCTCACCCACCCGAAGGGCCATGTCCAGCTCCGGCTCGGACAGGACGGCCTCTGGTACGCGTACGAGTCGGAACCGGACCACGACGAGGACTGGTGGCCCAGAGGCACCCCGGACCTGGATCCGGTCGGCGCCCTGACGGGCCTCGGGGCGTTCGGGGAGGCGTGACCCGACGTCAGGGCTGAGCCGGGCCCGTCCGTACGTCGCTCGCGCGTCCTGCCTGGCCTACCTGGCCAGTAAGGATCGTTGGGCCGGGCACGCCAACGTGAAGACCACGAAGAAGTGTTATGTCAAGCCGGACGCAGAGGATCTGCGTGCGGCTGCCGCCACATGGGAGGGTCTGCACAGTGCTCCGACCCAGGCACGTGAGAATTTGTGAGATGTGAGAGTGTGAGTCGAGTGAGTGAGACGACTGCTGCACCCCTGCAATACCGCTTTGACGGGCCAGAAGACGCCCCGGTCCTGATCTTGGGACCTTCACTCGGTACAACATGGCACATGTGGGACCGCCAGGTCCCCGAGCTCGTGAAGCAGTGGCGTGTCTTCCGGTTCGACCTTCCCGGACACGGGGGCGCGCCCGCCTACCCGGTCGGATCCGTGGGAGACCTCACCGCGCGGCTTCTCGCCACCCTCGACGCGCTCGGTGTGCAGCGCTTCGGCTACGCGGGCTGCGCGCTCGGCGGCGCCGTGGGGGCCGAACTGGCGCTGCGCCACCCCGAGCGTCTCGCCTCACTCGCCCTGATCGCCGCCTCCCCGCGCTTCGGCACGGCCGACGAGTTCCGTCAGCGCGGTGTGATCGTGCGCTCCAACGGCCTCGACCCGATCGCTCGCACCTCGCCGGAGCGCTGGTTCACCGGAGGGTTCGCGGCGGCCCAGCCGGCGATCACCGAGTGGGCGGTGCAGATGGTGCGCACCACCGACCCCGGCTGCTACATCGCGGCCTGTGAGGCGCTCGCCGCCTTCGACGTACGGGCGGAACTGGGCCGTGTCGGCGTCCCCACCCTGGTCCTGGTCGGCTCCGACGACCAGGTCACCGGGCCCGCCGAGGCGAGGACCCTGGTCGCCGGGATACCGGACGCACGGCTCGCGGTCGTACCCGGCGCCTCCCATCTGGTGCCCGTGGAGCAGCCCACGGCGGTCACGGATCTGCTGGTCCACCACTTCTCGACCGCATGGCAGCCCGGCTTCGACGCGACCGGCCAGCTGACGGCGATCGCGGCGTCCCCGGTGAAGCCCGTGCTTGCCGGACCGCCGCCGATGGCACCCATGACACCGCCCGTGGCCGAGATCGGCCCGGCGGACCCGGTGGTTGCGAGGGGCCGGTCCGCGGACCGGGACGACCGGTACGACGTGGGGCTCAAGATCCGCCGGGAGGTGCTCGGTGACGCTCATGTCGACCGGGTGCTCGCCTCGGCGGACGAGTTCTCCGGGGACTTCCAGGAGTTCGTGACCCGGTATGCGTGGGGCGAGATCTGGGACCGGCCGGCTCTCGACCGGCGCATGCGCAGCATTGTCACGCTCACGGCCCTGGCGGCGGGCGGTCATCCGGAGGACCTCGCCGACCACACCCGGGCGGCCCTGCGCAACGGGCTGACCCCGGCGGAGATCAAGGAAGTGCTGCTCCAGACGGCCGTCTACTGCGGCGTCCCCGCGGCGAACAGCGCGTTCCGCGTCGCCCAGCGCGTCATCCGCGAGGAGACGACTCCGCAGGAGTGATCGTCAGACGGGTACCAGGACCACCGTGCTGAGCGCTGCCCCGGCCGCCCGTGCCGGGGCAGGATGGACCCATGAAGCTGACGAAGAAGTCGCATGCCTGCGTCCGGCTGGAGAAGGACGGGCGCACGCTCGTCATCGATCCCGGCACCTTCAGCGAGGAGGACGCCGCGGTCGGCGCCGACGCCATCCTGGTCACGCACGAGCACGCCGACCACTTCAGTGAGGACCGGCTGCGGGCCGCCATGGAGGCCGATCCGGGCGCCGAGATCTGGACCCTTGCCTCAGTCGCGGAGCAGATCTCGGCGGCTTTCCCGGGCCGCGTGCACACCGTCGGTCATGGCGACACGTTCACCGCCGCGGGCTTCGACGTCCAGGTGCACGGCGAGCTGCACGCCGTGATCCACCCGGACATCCCGCGCATCACGAACGTCGGCTACCTGATCGACGGCGGCAAGGTCTTCCATCCCGGCGACGCGCTGACCGTCCCCGGCCACCCGGTGGAGACCCTGATGCTTCCGGTGATGGCCCCCTGGAGCAAGATCGCCGAGGTGGTCGACTACGTCCGCGAGGTCAAGCCGCGGCGCGCGTACGACATCCACGACGCCCTCCTGACGGATCTGGCCCGCCCGATCTACGACCACCTGATCGGGACGCTGGGCGGCACCGACCACCTCAGGCTGACCCCGGGGGCGTCCGACGAGCTCTGAGCACGTTGTCACACCCGCCGGGTAGGTTGTGAGACATGCGCATCGCGACCTGGAACGTGAACTCGATCACCGCCCGCCTCCCGAGGCTCCTGGCCTGGCTGGAGAGCAGCGGCACGGACGTGCTGTGCCTGCAGGAGGCCAAGGTCGCCGAGGCACAGTTCCCGCACGAGCAGCTGCGCGAGCTGGGATATGAGACCGCGGTCCACGCCACGGGCCGGTGGAACGGGGTGGCGGTGCTCTCCCGCGTCGGCATCGAGGACGTGGTCAAGGGCCTGCCCGGCGACCCGGGCTACGACGGAGTCGAGGAGCCCCGCGCCCTCTCCGCGACCTGCGGCCCGGTCCGCGTCTGGTCGGTCTATGTGCCCAACGGCCGCGAGGTGGACCACCCGCACTACGCCTACAAGCTCCAGTGGTTCGAGGCGCTGAAGGCGGCGGTCGCGGGCGACGCGGGCGGCAGCCGTCCCTTCGCGGTCATGGGCGACTACAACGTGGCGCCGACGGACGACGACGTGTTCGACGTGGCGGCCTTCGAGGGCCTCACCCACGTCACCCCGGCCGAGCGCGCCGCGCTGGCCGAGCTTCGCGCGGCGGGGCTCACGGACGTCGTGCCGCGCCCGCTGAAGTACGACCACCCGTTCACCTACTGGGACTACCGCCAGCTCGGCTTCCCCAAGAACCGCGGCATGCGCATCGACCTGGTCTACGGGAACGAGCCGTTCGCCACGGCGGTCAAGGACGCGTACGTGGACCGGGAGGAGCGCAAGGGCAAGGGTGCGTCGGACCACGCGCCGGTGGTGGTGGACCTGGAGGTGTAGGGCGCGGTACGCCCCGGCGCCGACCGGCCGGACGCGGTGTCCGTGGTGTCCATGGCATTCGTGGCGTCCGGGCGGCGCGAATCGCGCGCCCTGTAGTACGCCCCGTCGCTCCGGTGCCACGCTGGAGGCATGGACATCCCCTTCCTGGGCAACTGGCGCAAGAAGCGCGGCTCCGGCTTCGGTGTCGCGGTGTTCTCCGAGGACGACGCCGACGCGGCCGGCATCACCGGACTCCTCTCCGAGTGCGAGCTGCTGCGCTCCCACGCCGACCAGGCGGGCGTGGAACTCGACGACTCCGCCGAATCGCTGGAGGCGCTCGACCAGCTCGTCCCGCGCTGGCGCGACGACGCGGAATCCCTGCCCTGGCTGGGCAATGACGCGGGCCTGTATCTGGGCACGGTCATCGTGCGCACCGTTGCGGGTGCCGCATGGGAGATCTGGCCGAACGGCCACCCCGTGGTACGGCTGCCCTCCGGCCGTGAGATCGACGTCGTCACCGACGGCCACACCTGGGCGTCCACCGGCGCCCCCGAGCTTTCACAGGTGTATGCGGAGGTGGCGGAGACCTAGGGTCTTTCGTTTGGATCAGACCCCATTCCCTGATCCGGCCTGATCCAAACGAAAGACCCTAGTCGCCCGACTTGTTCCTTATGCCATAAATACGGCTAATGCCCGAAAAGTGCGTGTCGGGTGTCCCGCCCGTTCATGTCTGGATAGCTTGCGGCACCTGGGGCATGGAACGAGTAGGGGGCCGGGCATGGCGGTCGATCCGCTGATCGAACTCGACGGCGTGAACAAGTGGTACGGCGACCTGCATGTCCTTCAGAACATCGATCTCACGGTCGGCAGGGGCGAGGTGGTCGTGATCGTCGGCCCATCGGGGTCCGGAAAGTCCACGCTCTGCAGAACGATCAACAGACTGGAGACCATCCAGTCCGGCACCATCAGACTCGACGGCAGCCCGCTCCCCGAGGAGGGCAGGGCCCTGGCCCGCCTGCGCGCCGACGTGGGTATGGTCTTCCAGTCCTTCAACCTCTTCGCCCACAAGACCGTCCTCCAGAACGTCTCGCTGGCCCCGGTCAAGGTCCGCCGCCGGGGGCGGGACTCCGCCGACGCGCGCTCCCTTGAGCTGCTCGACCGCGTCGGCCTCGCGGCCCAGGCGTCCAAGTACCCGGCCCAGCTGTCGGGCGGGCAGCAGCAGCGTGTCGCCATCGCCCGCGCCCTGGCGATGGACCCCAAGGTGCTTCTGTTCGATGAGCCCACCTCCGCCCTCGACCCCGAAATGATCAACGAGGTGCTGGAGGTGATGCGCCGCCTCGCCCGGGACGGGATGACGATGGTCGTGGTCACGCACGAGATGGGGTTCGCGCGCGCCTCCGCCAACCGCGTCGTCTTCATGGCCGACGGCCGCATCCTGGAGGACCGCACCCCGGATGAGTTCTTCACCCATCCACGCAGCGACCGCGCCAAGGACTTCCTCTCCAAGATCCTCAAGCACTGACCCGGGGTGCGGCAGAGTGCGAGTGAGACCCGTGACCCGTGGGAGCCGTGGGAGCCGTGCGACCGGCGCCGGACGTATGTGCCTCGTCCTGGCACTGCTCCTGTCCGCGGTGGCCGCCGCCTGCGGCAAGGCGGGCAGCCCCCCGACCAAGGGCCCCGCCACCGGCGAGCTGCCCGTCTACCAGGTGGCGAAGGGGTTCCAACTGCCCGACTCGCCCACCTGGCGGCGGGCGAGGAAGCGCGGCCACCTCGTCGTCGGCGTGAAGGAGGACCAGCCCTACCTGGGTGAGAAGAACCCCGCGACCGGCACCTACGCCGGATTCGACATCGAGATCGCCAGGATGATGGCGGCCTCGCTCGGGTTCGACCCGAAGACCGTCCGCTTCGTCACCATCGCCTCCGCGAACCGCGAGACGGCCCTGCAGAACGGGCAGATCGATTTCTACGTCGGCACCTACACCATCAACGCCCTGCGCAAGAAGCTCGTCGGCTTCGCGGGCCCCTACTACATGGCTGGGCAGTCCCTGCTGGTGCGCCGCAACGACAACCGCATCCACGGCCCTCAGGACCTCGACGGCAAACGCGTGTGCTCCGTCGCCGGTTCGACCCCGTACCAGCGCATGCGGAAGGACTACCCGAAGGCGGTCCTCGTCGCGTACGACACGTACTCGGTGTGCGTGGACAACCTGCTGACCTACCAGGTCGACGCGGTCACCACCGACGACGCCATCCTCATCGGCTACGCCGCGAAGGCGCCGGACGAACTCAAGGTCGTCGGCAGGCCCTTCTCGAAGGAGCCCTACGGCATCGGCGTCCCGCGCGGCGACAACGCCCTGCGCTTCGCGCTCGACGAAGCGCTCAGGGCACGGGAGAAGAACGGCGACTGGAGGAGGGCGTACGAGGCGACCCTCGGCCTGTCCGGAGTACCCGTGCCCACCCCGCCCCCCATCGACCGCTATCCGGCGACCTGAGCACCACGGCAGCGAGACAGCAGCGAGACATCCGTGAACGTACTGACCGACAACTTCTCCCTCTTCAGCGCGGGCTTCCTCGGCACCGTGGAACTCACCGTCTACTCCTCCCTGCTGGCTCTCGCCCTGGGCTCGGTGATGGCCGCGTTCCGGGTCGCGCCCGTGCGGTCCCTCAGGGTCTTCGGCACGGCCTGGGTGACGGTCCTGCGCAACACTCCGCTCACCTTGCTGTTCTTCGCGGTGCTGCTCGGCCTGCCGCGCTTCGGGCTTGTGCTGCCCTTCACGGTGTTCGCCGTCCTGGCGCTCGGCTGCTACACCTCGGCGTTCATCTGCGAGGCGCTGCGCTCCGGCTTCAACACCGTGCCCACCGGCCAGGGCGAGGCGGCCCGCAGCCTCGGTATGACCTTCGGGCAGACCCTGTCGTGCGTCGTCCTGCCGCAAGCCTTCCGCGCGGTCATCCCGGCGGTCGGCTCCATCCTGATCGCGCTCACCAAGAACTCGGCCATCGCGGGCGCCTTCAGTGTGACCGAACTGCTCGGCACGTACCGGCCGCTGAGCGAACTCGGCTACAACATCGTCTGGACGTTCATCTGGATCGCCGTCGGCTACCTCGTCATCACCGGCGTCCTGAGCGCGCTCTTCAATCTCCTGGAACGCCACTGGGGAGTCGCCCGATGACCGTCAAGACCGCCGCGGCCACGGCCCTCTACGACGTTCCGGGACCCAGGACCCGGAAGCGGCACCGGGTCTACGGCGTCCTGTCCACCGCCGCCCTCCTCGCCCTGGTCGCCTGGGTCTTGTATCTCCTGGCCGAGACGGGCCAGTTCACATACACGAAATGGATGCCTTTCGAGTACGTGGGCATCCAGAAGCTGCTGCTGCGAGGCCTCGGCAACACACTCAAGGCGTTCTCGATCGCGGCGGTGCTCTCGCTGGCCCTCGGCGGGCTCCTCGCCACGGGACGGCTCTCCGACCACGCGCCTGTCCGCCTGCTGTCCACGCTCGTGGTGGAGTTCTTCCGCGCCATGCCCCTGCTGGTGATGATCTTCTTCATCTTCGTGGCGCTCAAGGCCCAGCCGCTGCCGGCGCTGGTCGCGGGCCTCACGCTCTACAACGGCTCGGTGCTCGCCGAGGTCTTCCGCTCGGGGGTGAACTCCGTGGACCGGGGCCAGAAGGAGGCCGCCTACGCGCTGGGACTGCGCAAGACGCAGGTCATGTCGTACGTCCTCGCGCCCCAGGCCGTCCGGGCCATGCTGCCCGCCATCATCAGCCAGTTGGTGGTCGCCCTGAAGGACACCTCGCTGGGCTTCCTGATCACCTATGAGGAGTTTCTCCACGCCGGGAAGCTCATCGCCTCGAACCTCGACTACGATTTGCCGTTCATCCCTGTGGTGATGGTGATCTCACCGATCTACATCGGGATGTGCATGCTGCTCTCAGGGGTCGCGCAGTGGGTGTCCCGCTGGGAGCGCAGAAGTCCCAAGACCGGCGCCGTGGAAGTCGCCGCGGCCGGGCCGGGGACACTGCTGCCGGGTGGGGCTCCCCCCACGGGCCCGGAACCGTAGGGGGAGGGGACCGGCAGTCACAGGGCCAGGCCCGGCCGGCCGCAGCCGGAGATCACTGCTCGCGCAGCGGGACGGACACGTATGACGGGTCGTCCGCCGGCGAGGAGAAGGTCAGCTGCGCGCCGGACGGGTTGTGCTCCATGTAGAGCGGGTCGACCGTGTCGACCACCAGCGCGAGCCGGTGCCCGGCCGGAACGTCGTAGGCCGTGGAGAGCAGGTCCAGGTCGACGCCGAACGGCCGGCCGGGCGTCTGCCCGTACCAGGTGTACGGCGCGTGGCTGACCAGCTTTCCGATGCCGAGCGGGCCCACGTCGTAGAGGTAGGCGACGAGGGTGCCGTCCTCCTTGGTGCCGGTGACCGTGGTGTGCAGCTTCACCGTGCCGCGGATGTGCTGTTCGGTGTCGTACTTCCCGGACTGCCACACGGCCGCCCACCAGCGCGGAAGGAGTGGGATCGAGGCCATCGGGGGCAGCTGCGCGACCTGGTCCAGGATGCTGGAGAGGAAGATGACACCGCCGTCCGCGCCGGAGTCGACGTTCGCGTAGATCCTCTTCGTGCCGTCGAGGTCGATCTTCTTGCTGGTCGCGCCCACCGACTTCCAGTCCGGGTAGGCTTCGTAGCCGCCGTCGGTACGGGACTTGAGCTCCACCGGCTGCTCACGGTTGATGCCGTTGTCCTCGCCCTTGAGGTAGTGGTCGAACCACCGGCCGGTGTCCTTCCACACGTCGTTGGGCACCCCGAACAGCCCGGTCAGCTCGGCGGTGGCATGGTCGCCTGGACGCAGCTCCAGTCTCTTGGGGCCCGTCAGCTTCTCGTAGAAGTCGCCGTAGCTGTTGGGCGGGAAGATCGAGTCACCCCAGGCGTTGGCGAGCATGATCGCGGCGCCGTTGTCGTTGAGCTGGTCGAGGTAGGTCGCGGGGGAGCGAACCTTGCCCCACTCGATGAGCGAGGACTCCTTGGACACGTCTCCGGAGAAGTAGTCCTTGAACATCTGCTTGGTCCCGGCGCTCTCCCGGCCGGTGACCATCGCGGTGCCCGCCAGCATGGCAGCCGCCTGAATGTGCTGGGTGCGGCCGTAGTAGAGCGAGCCGACGATGTCGGACCAGCCGCTCAGCGCGGCGACGGCCCTGACGCGCTTGTCGTGCGCGGCGGTCAGCAGGCTGATGCCGGCGCCGTAGGAGACGCCCGCCATGCCGATGTGCCCCGAATCCGCCGGTGTGTTGGCGAGCGCCCAGTCGATGACCTTGGAGGCATCCGCTATGTCCGGCGGTCCCGCCACTTCTATCTCGCCGCCGGACTGCCAGAATCCGCGCACGTTGTAGCTGACCACCACATAGCCGGAGTCGGCGAGCTTCTGGGCCTGGGCCAGATACTCGACCTGCGGCAGGGCCCAGCTCGTCGGGAGCACGATGAGCGGGTAGCGGTGCGCGCCGTCGGCGTTCGTGGGCATGACGACGTTCGCCTTCAGGACCGTCCCACCGTCGCCGGTGATGTCGACGAATCGGACGTCGTCGGCCTGCGCGGCGGGGGCGAGCCCGAAGGCGCCCCCGGTGATCAGCATGACCGACACGGCACCCACGGCGGTCGTACGCAGGCTCCCCCGTGAACTTCTCATGGGTCACTCCTCACTTGAGCGAACTTCAACGAGTTCAAAGTGACCCGACGGTAACCGGACGGGCTTACCAGAGGTAACCCGTCGGTAAGTTACGTGCGGGTAAAGGTTGCGATGTGTACAAACAACTACGCGGTGTGGTCGGAGCGTTGAAGATCCGGTTCCGCTGTGGGCGTCCGCGCGGTCCGGGTGACATCTCCCACCAGTTCGACCACATCCGGGCCGTACGCCTGCGAGTTGACGACCCTCAGCAGCAGGACGAAGGAGTCCGTACGGTACTTGCGTGCCAGGCGCTCGTGGTGCCGTGCGAGATAGCGGGTCGCGGCCTGGTTGGTGATGGCGCGCTGGCCGCAGAAGAGGAAGACGGGTTTGGTGCCCTGTCCCAGATCCGCCGTCAGCCTGGCGAGGATCACGTACTCGGTCTTGCCGGACTCCATCAGATACCGCTCGCCACCTATCCGGAATACGATGCGTTCCAGGTCCGAATCCGGATTGATGGTCACCCGGACACCCGGCAGCAGGGATTCCAGGTGTGCAGCCATGCGGCGATTGGACGACGGACCGCCCACGCAGAACTCCGTCCGCTCACCGAAGCCCTGTCGGGCCGTGTCGTGCGAGAGGATCTGGGCGTGGGCGCCGCAGTCCTTGATGAGCGCGGAGAGTTCCAGCAGCGCGAACACGTCGTTCCTCGAGACCGCCCGCTCGGCGCCGCCCCCGTCACGGTTGACCACGAGAAGCGACTCGGAGTTGTCGGGCAGCCCGAAAAAGGCCTGCTTGCGCCGGAGCTTCCGCTTCCACAGATAGGTGCGGGCGATCCAGCCGAGTGCGGCGCTGACGCCGGTGGCGACCACCCCGAGGACGATGTTGCGGACGTCGTCGTTCATGGCCGCGCATGCTAGCCGAAGCAGACGACGAGCAGTACTTCATGCCTGGTCAGAGCGCGAATCCCTGAACTCTTGACCTGTCTCACCAACTCGCCCTTCACTCCGACATCTCACAATTTCTCACGCCGGATGTCAGGGAGGTCGTGCAGCCCCTCCCAAGCCTTGGCCGCAGCACGCAGATCCTCGACGTCGGGCTTGATGTAATACCTGTCCGTCGTCTTCGGACTCGTGTGTCCCGCCCACCGAGCCAGAATGTGCCTCGCGACTCCCTGGTTCGCCAGATAGGTGAGACACGAGGCTCGAGCGTCGTACAACCGCACGCGACGCAGCTCCAGCTCGTCCATGAGCCAGTACGCCTCACGCCGAAGGTCCCGCGTGCTCAGAGGCTGACCGATCTCATCCACGGCCACATAGCCCGAATCCACATAGTCCGCGCCGATCGCGAGCCTCTCCCTCGCCTGGCCCGCCTTGAACTTCTTGAGCGCGTCATTGAGCGGGCCCGGCACCGGGAGGATCCTGTCACCAGCCTCCGACTTGGTGTCCTTCTCAATGACCTTGATGTTGTTGATCATCGTCCTCGTGCTGGCGACGCTCAGGGTCAGCAGCTCGAAGTCGATGTCCTGCCACCGCAGACCGCAGACCGCAGACCGCAGACCGCAGACCTCCGCCGGCCGCAGCCCCATGAGGCTGAGGAGGTGAACCGCGTACAGACGCTTCTCCAGAACACCGGCCAGGAATGCCACCTCGCCGAGATTCCAGGGAGGCACCACCGCCCTCGCCTTACGCTCACTCTTGCGGGCCTGCCGCGGAATGCCCACCTCGGCAGCCACGTTGACGGCCACCAGCCGTTTCGTGGCGGCCCTAGCCATCGCCTCTTTGAACATCGTGAGCGTCGTAGACGTCGTGCGGATGGTCAGAGGCCGCCCCGGGAATCGGGCATTCCCTTCCGTGAGCATCCACTTCACGAAGCCGACGACATCGTCGTCGGTGAGCTCCTGGAGACGGATGTGCCCCAGCTTCCTCCTCGCCCGTTTCAGAGCCACGGTGTAGGAGTTCAGCGTGGTGACTTCCAGGTCTTCGACCTTCATCGCCAGCCAGGTTGAGGACCGTGAGGTCCCGGCGTACGAGATCGGTAAGGGGTACGAGGTCTCCCGGGACGAGGTCGTGCCGGTCACGGACCAGGAGCTGCGGAGCTTGCCCTTGTCGACGGCGAAGGCGATCGAGATCGAGGGATTCGTGCCACTGTCCTCGGTGGATCCGCTCCGGATCGGGGAGGGCTGCAGCCGGACGGCCCGGTGGCGGCGAAGCCGTACAAGCTGCTTCAGCGGGCGCTCGGGAGGTCGTCGCGCGTAGCTGTCGCCCGGTACTCGTGGAGCGGCCGGGAGCGCTTGGGTCTGCTGCGGGTGCGAGGGGAGGCCATCGTGCTGCACGCGATGCGCTGGCCGGACGAGGTCCGGTCTTCGGAGGTGCTGTCTCTGCCGCCGGTGGAGGTCACCGACGACGAGATCGACGACGCGCTCGCCTTGGTGGACAGGATGACGCGCGAGGATCTCGAGGGCCCGGAATTCGTGGACCACTACACCGAGGCTCTGACGCAGATCATTGAGGCGAAGCGGGAAGGCATGCCGCTCCCCAGGCAGCCGGAGCAGGCGAAGCCGACCGCGGTGGTCGACTTGATGGCCGCGCTGAACGAGTCTTTGCAGCAGGCCAAGTCGGCCCGCGGCGAGGACGCCGAGATTCATGACCTCCCGCCGAAGAAGAGGGTGGCGAAGAAGACGTCGGCCCAGAAGCCGCGCACTGCCTAGACGAGTCTGTCCAAATGCCTGCGGGCATGAAGAGAGGGTGTTCAAGATCCGTTTGTGACGACAGAACTGAACACCCTCGTGACCGCACT
>NZ_JBEYVV010000037.1:0-53000 GCF_040644155.1 Streptomyces sp. NPDC047022
AGCCGCAATCTGGCACAACTTCCAGACCGGCCAGGCGGTCAGCCGCTCACTGACCGCCTTCGATCACTGACCGTATTTGGACAGACTCGTCTAGAGGCCGTGTTTTAGGACGTGCGGGCGGCCGTCTCCTGCTCGGCGGCCGCTTGCAGAACACCCCACCGGGGCCGCGGCTGCCCGAGGCCGAGCCAGCGCCGCCGGCCCTCCCAGCGCACCCCCGCCGCAGAGACCCGTACTTCGCGGGCGAGCGCGGCATCGTCCAGATGCCCGACGAGCCGGGCCCGCCGCTTGATCCGCACGCCGACTGCCTGCTCGATCCACGCCTGCATCCGAACTTGCTCCAGGCGGTTGAGGTCTTTCGCGGCGCTCGGCACAGGAAACCGGCTGATGGGGGCGCTCAGCGCCGCCAGCCGAGACGTGCGCAGCCTGCCACGAGGGCCGCACCAGAACAGAGTGTTCCCTTCGACCCCCACCACGTCGGCGAGGGCGATCCGTCGCGTCCACAGGTAGTTGCGCAGCAGCACCGCCTCCTCGTCCGCATACACGAGCGCCCGCTCGATCCGCACCGCCAGACCGATGCCCAAAGCCACTGCACAGGCAACGCCGAGCGTCGTGGCAAGCGCGCTGACCGGCGCCGTGGCAAAGAACACGGTAGGAGCCACGCCGACCCACAGAAAGCCAGCCACGGCCGTTCCGTGGCGGGTTCCTGGCGCCCGCTCGATCCACAAGGGGCTCATGGTCGCTCCTGTCCGCTCGGTCGTTCGAAAAGCGGGGACAGCCTAAGCACGAAGTGGAGCGGCCATGCCCCAGGGGGAGTTCCAGAACACGGCCTAGCCGCCGACCGCCCCAGCCACGACATGTTCTGACCTCATGCACTTCGTGCCTGCCTCTTGGGCGGGAGCGGGCGGCCGGCGGTGCCGAGCGGGGCGGAGACATGAGCGCGGGCGCCGCCGGCCGCCCGCGCCCGCCCGGAGGAGCGAAGCGACGACGGGTGCTTGCAACCAGTAGAGAAAGTTGTAACTCACTGACTGGGACCAGAACGTCAGGCATCAGCTGGGATCCGACAGACTGGGGCCTGTGGACTGATCAGCTCCCGAGCCGAACCGTGGACGCCGGAAGGCCGACCGTGGACCAGTACGTCGCCGGGTGCTTGGCCCGGGCGTAGGCGGCCCCGCCGACGAGTGCGGCGACAGGACCACCTACTTCGAGGAGCGTCGACAGATCCGACATCAGGCAGCGGCCCCTGTGGCGGCCGGGAAGGCGGCCGGGGTGACGGCGGCGGCCCGGTAGGCGATGCCGTGGCGCTGCCGGCCGTTGAAGACGGACTCCCACGGCCGTGCGACGAGGCCCGGCAATGAGACGGGTGCCCCGAGGGCCAGTCCCTCGGAGATGCCGCCTTCCGGGATGGTGACCTTGATGAGCGAGGACTCGCCGTCCTCGATGTAGACGACGCCGATGGTCATCAGCGCTGCGGCCCTCCGCGATGCGGGAGGGCAGGCAGAGCTGAAGCAGCGGCCGGAACCACACTCCGCCGGACCTGTCGCCTGACGACCCGGTCAAGCGGCTCACGGCCCAGAGACGGCCCCAGCACAGCACGAAGGCCCCTACCAGCGGCTGAACCGCAGGTAGGGGCCTTGTTCGTGCGGTGTTACTTCTTCTTGCCCTGGTTCTTGACCGCCTCGATCGCCGCCGCGGCTGCCTCCGGGTCGAGGTACCTGCCGCCCGGGGTGAGCGGCTTGAAGTCGGCGTCGAGTTCGTAGAAGAGCGGGATGCCCGTGGGGATGTTCAGGCCCGCGATGTCGGCGTCCGAGATGCCGTCCAGGTGCTTGACCAGGGCGCGCAGGCTGTTGCCGTGGGCCGCGACCAGGACCGTGCGGCCGGTCAGCAGGTCCGGGACGATGCCGTCGTACCAGTACGGGAGCATGCGGGAGACGACGTCCTTCAGGCACTCCGTCCTCGGACGCAGCTCCGGCGGGATCGACGCGTAGCGCGGGTCGCCCGACTGGGAGAACTCCGAGCCGTCCTCGAGCGGCGGGGGCGGGGTGTCGTAGGACCGGCGCCACAGCATGAACTGCTCCTCGCCGAACTCGGCGAGCGTCTGGGCCTTGTCCTTGCCCTGCAGCGCGCCGTAGTGGCGCTCGTTCAGGCGCCAGGAGCGGTGGACCGGGATCCAGTGGCGGTCGGCGGCCTCCAGCGCGAGCTGCGCGGTGCGGATCGCGCGCTTCTGGAGCGAGGTGTGGACCACGTCGGGCAGCAGGCCGGCGTCCTCGAGCAGCTCACCGCCGCGGACCGCCTCCTTCTCGCCCTTCTCGTTCAGGTTGACGTCCACCCAGCCGGTGAACAGGTTCTTCGCGTTCCACTCGCTCTCGCCATGGCGGAGGAGGATCAGCTTGTACGGTGCGTCGGCCATGGCCCCGAGCGTAATCGAACCTCGTGGCCGCTTGCGCGCCCGCCCAGCCCACGGACAGACGTCTCCACTGCCGATGGACAGTTGACGCCTTCTGCTAATTGGGTGGCTCTCCCGGACCCCACACCCGTAAGTTGTGCTCACCGTCCGTACCACTTACATCCACGGGGGTTCCGCCATCTCTCTCACCTCTCTCAGACGTGCCGCCCGCGAGACCGTCTCCGGGCTCCCCCGTGAGTTCTGGTGGCTGTGGACCAGCACGCTCGTCAACCGCCTGGGCGGGTTCGTCGCCATCTTCATGGAGCTCTACCTGACCCTCGGCCGCGGCTACTCGGCCTCGTACGCCGGTCTCGTCGCCTCCCTGCACGGACTCGGCGGAGTGGTCTCCTCCCTCGGCGCGGGCGTGATGACCGACCGGCTCGGGCGACGGCCGACCCTGCTCATCGCCCAGTCGTCGACCGCCGTCTCCGTGGCCCTGCTCGGCTTCATGCACGACCCGGTCGCGATCGCGGCCGTCGCCCTCCTCGTGGGCATGGCGAGCAACGCCTCCCGTCCCGCCGTGCAGGCGATGATGGCCGACATCGTCCGGCCCGAGGACCGTATCCGCGCCTTCTCCCTGAACTACTGGGCGATCAACCTCGGCTTCGCCGTCTCCTCCATCGCCGCCGGATTCATCGCCGAGTTCAGCTATCTCGCCGGATTCCTGATCGAGGCGGGGATGACGATGGTCTGCGCCCTCGTGGTCTTCGCCAAGCTGCCCGAGTCCCGGCCGGTGCGGACCGAGAAGGAAGGAGCGGCGGAGGAGAGCGTGGGGCTCGGCACCGTGGTGCGCGACGGCCGCTTCATGGGCGTGGTCGGCCTGTCCTTCCTGATCGCGCTCGTCTTCCAGCAGGGAGGCGTGGGACTGCCGCTCGCCATGGGCAGGGCCGGGTTCGCGCCCTCGGACTACGGCATGGCCATCGCCGTCAACGGCGTGCTGATCGTCGCGCTGCAGATTCCCCTCACGCGTCTCATCGAGCGCCGCGATCCGCGCCGGCTGCTGGTCGTCTCGTCGCTGCTCGCGGGGTTCGGCTTCGGGCTGACCGCCTTCGCGGGCTCTGTCGGCGTCTTCGCGCTCACGGTCTGCGTGTGGACCCTCGCGGAGATCATCAACTCGCCCACCCAGACCGGCCTCGTCGTCCGCCTCTCCCCCGTGCACGGCCGGGGCCGCTACCAGGGCATGTACACCCTGTCATGGGCGGTGGCGAGCCTGGTCGCCCCGGTGATGTCCGGTGTCGTCATCGACCGGTTCGGGGCGGAGTGGCTGTGGGCGATGTGCGCGGCCGTCGGCGTGGGCGCCGCGATCGGCTACGGGTCGCTGATGCGCCGCCTTCCGAAGGAGCAGGCTCCCGGGGAGGGCACGGCCTCGGAGGACGACGCGGCGAAGGCTCGCATCGACGCGGCGGCCGACGCGGAAGCCGGGGCGGAAATCGGCACGGAAGTCCGTACGGCCTGAGGGAGCGCCCCTTCCTGGGGCGCCCCCTCACAGTGGCCGGCCTCAGCGGCGCTCCCACACCTCACTCGTCAGGAAGTACGTGTCGTACAGCTCCTGGACCTCCAGCAGCGACTCCGGCGGCACCTTTCCCAGTCCGACGCGCTCCAGGTGGCGGAAGTACTCGAAGCGTTCGACGCCCGGGGTGATGACGATCAGGATGTCGGCGTCCTGGTCGGGCGAGGCGGCGAAGGCGTGCGGCAGGCCCGGCGGCACCACGACCAGGTCGCCGGCCTCCGCGGTGACCACCCGGTCGCCGGACAGCAGCTGGGCCGAGCCGCCGAGCACGTAGAACATCTCGGCCGAGCCGTCGTGACGGTGGGGCCGCACCCCGTCCGCGCCCCCCTCAAGGGTGACGCGCTGCGTGGACAGCGCCCCGCCGGTCGCGCTGCTGTCGGCCAGCAGCCTTACGGTCGTGGGGGCCCGGCCGACCAGCTCGGCGTCGGCGGAGCGGACGATCACGGACGAATCGAAGTCCGGAACGATGAGCGACATCTTGGATTTCCCCGTTCGCTGTTCGAGGCTCGCTTCATGGTGCGTCGGTAAGCAGTGCGCCGTGCGTCGAAGTGCGCTTCGGAAGTGCTCGGCGCTGGCGTGCGGCTTGCTCCCGCACGGCTCGCATGCGGCTTGCGAGCGGCTCGTGCGGGTCAGACGGCGAAGAGCAGGGCGGCCGAGGCCAGGACCGCCACCGCTGTGGCGAAGTGGATACCGAAGGCGGCGGCTCGCGTGCCGCCGTTGCGCAGCACGATCACCGTGTCGCCGAGCGGCGCCAGGGCGGTGGCCAGCATGAACCAAGCCTCCGCGCTCGCCCCGGCGAAGGCCAGAAGTGCGAGGCCCACTATGCCGGAGACGGCGTCGCGCACGCCCTTGATCTCCAGATACGCGGCGTCGCCGTCCTGCTTGGCGGGCACCCCGTAGCCGCTGGCGGCGGCCCTGGGCTGCACGAGGAAGCGGGCACCGACGAACAGGACGAGCAGGTCGAGCAGAAGAGCAAGTCCGTAGGCCGTGGTGTGTAGCACGTCAATCTCCTTGCTAGCGCTGCTAGTTGGTAGAGCAACGCTAACATAGCGTCGACAGAAGCACTAGCATTGCTAGAATTTCGAGCATGTCGATCCACACGCGCCGCGAGCGCGAACGAGCGGAACGGGAGCGGCTCGTCGTCACGGCCGCACGGGAACTCGCGGAGGCCGAGGGCTGGGACGCCGTCACCACGCGTCGCCTAGCCGTCGAGGTCTGATGCGCAGCGGCCGGCTCCTCGCTGAACAGCACGAGCGCCGTCCGGCCCTGCTGATCGACCGCTTCAGCCCGCGGGAGAAGTGACCTGGGTCAGCTTCCGGAGCGCCGGGTCAGATGGCTGAACGCCTCCAGGTTGCGGGTCGACTCACCGCGTGACACCCGCCATTCGTACTCCTTGCGGATGGCGGACGCGAAACCCAGTTCCAGAAGGGTGTTGAAACTGCCGTCCGCCGCCTCGAGGACAGAGCCGAGCAGCCGGTCCAGCTCGTCCGCGGTGACCGCGGCCAGCGGCAGTCTGCCCGTCAGATAGATGTCGCCGAGCGGGTCGACGGCGTAACTCACGCCGTACAGCTTCAGATTGCGCTCCAGCAGCCAGCGGTGCACCGCTGGCTCGTTCTCGTCCGGGTGCCGGATCACGAAGGCGTTGAGGGAGAGGGAGTGCCTGCCGACGATCAGTGACAGGGTCGTCGACAGTTTGCGCGTCCCGGGGAGCTTCACGACGTACGAGCCCGCCTGGGGACTCTCCCACTCCAGTTCGGCGTCCTCGAGGACTCCTTCGATGACCTGCGCCGCCCGCTGTTCGTCAGACATGCTCGGAGCGTACGTGACCGGATCAGCCGTTATGGGCGCGCACCCGGCGGCGGTGGGCCTGCATGGCGGCGGTGTAGACCCCGGCCGTGGCCGAGGCCGCGGCGTCCCAGCCGAAGCACTCGGCGTGCCGGGCCGCGGCGTCCCCCATGCGGACGGCCAGCCCGGGATCGTCGGCGAACATGCGCAGTACGCGCGCGTAGGCGGCGGGATCGTGTCCCTGGACCAGGAATCCCGTCCGTCCGTCCTCGACGGCGACGGGCAGGCCGCCCACCGCCGCCGCCAGCACCGGTGTGCCGGTCGCCTGCGCCTCGATCGCCACCAGCCCGAAGGACTCGCTGTACGAGGGCATGACCAGCACGGACGCGGCTCGGAACCAGTCCGCGAGCCTTTCCTGGTCCACGGGCGGCCTGAAACGCACGACATCCGCTATGCCCAGCCGGGCGGCGAGCTTCTGCAGGCCCTCCGGCTTGGCGAGACCGCTGCCGCTGGGGCCGCCCACCACGGGCACCACGATGCGGGAGCGCAGTTCGGGCCGGTCCTCGAGGAGGACGGCCACGGCGCGCAGCAGCACGTCGGGGGCCTTGAGGGGCTGTATGCGTCCCGCGAAGACAGGGATCAGCGCGTCCTGCGGGAGGCCGAGCCGGGCCCGGGCGGCGGCCCGCCCATCGGCGGGCCGGAAGCGTTCCAGGTTCACTCCGGGGTGGACGACGGCCACCTTGTCGCGGTCGGCCTCGTAGTGCCGTACGAGTTCGTCGGCCTCTTCGGCGGTGTTGGCGATGAGACGGTCGGCGGCGTCCACGATCTGGGTCTCGCCGATGACCCGGGCGGCCGGCTCGGGGGTGTCGCCCTCGGCGAGGGACGCGTTCTTGACCTTGGCCATGGTGTGCATCGCGTGCACCAGAGGGGCGCCCCAGCGCTGGGCGGCGAGCCAGCCGACATGGCCGGAGAGCCAGTAGTGGGAGTGGACGAGGTCGTAGTACCCGGGGCGGTGACCGGCCCAGGCCTGCATCACCCCGTGTGTGAAGGCGCAGAGCTGGGCCGGGAGGTCTTCCTTGGCCAGGCCCTCGTAGGGCCCGGCGTCGACATGCCGGACGAGGACGCCGGGGGCGAGCTCGACGGCGGGCGGGAGGGCGGCCGTGGTGGACCGGGTGAAGATCTCGACCTCGATGTTGATCGCGGCGAGGCGCTGGGCCAGCTCCACGATGTAGACGTTCATGCCGCCGGCGTCGCCCGTGCCGGGCTGGTCGAGCGGTGAGGTGTGCACGGAGAGCATGGCGACTCGGCGCGGTTTGCGGTGCGGCAGCCGAAGCCGTGAGGGGGCCGCCGGTGAGCGACGCCCGAGCCTGCTGACGTACTGGCTCACGTGGAGTTCCTCCTCGTTGCGGGCATGGCTTGAGGGACGGCCTGCCACGCCCTCCAAGAAGGCGAACGCCGCATGGGGGCACTCCATTTCCCTTGCGGGCGGCTTTGCTCAATCATTACCTGACCTCGATCAACCGTTCGAGAATGACTCCCTCCGGTCGCGCCCCGCCGGCGCCTTCCCCGGGGGGGCCCGCGAAGTTATCCACAGGGTGCGGTGGTGTTGTCCACAGGCCGGCCCGCCAGCCCTCCCGGCCGCTTACTCTCGTACGCATGTCAACCCGCGCCGCGTCCCGCCCCGTGGGTACGGTGACGCGCGGGACCACCAATCCGAACCGGCTGCGCCGGATGGACCGCTGGATCGCCGCGGTCCATGGCGCCGAGCTGCGCCGCGCCGTGGACCCGGTGGCCGTCGACCTCGGGTACGGGGCCGCCCCGTGGACCGCGGTCGAGCTGCTGTGCAGGCTGCGCACCGCGGCACCCCGATCCCGCGTGGTCGGCGTCGAGATAGAGCCCGCCCGGGTCTCCGCGGCGCAGCCGTACACCCGCGAGGGACTGGTCTTCCGGCACGGCGGCTTCGAGGTTCCCGTACCGGGGCGCCCGTCGCTGATACGCGCCGCGAACGTACTGCGGCAGTACGAGGAGGACCAGGTCGCCGCGGTCTGGGAGCGGCTGTGCGCCCGGCTCGCCCCCGCCGACCCGGCGTCCGGCTCCCGGGGCGGACTGCTCGTCGAAGGCACCTGCGACGAGGTCGGCCGCCGCCATGTGTGGGTCGCGCTCGGTCCCGAGGGCCCGCGCACCGTTACTTTCGCCACCCGCCTCGGCTCGCTGGACCGCCCGTCCGACCTGGCCGAGCGGCTGCCGAAGGCTCTCATACACCGCAACGTCCCGGGCGAACCCGTGCACGCCTTCCTGCGCGACTTCGACCGCGCCTGGGCAGCCGCCGCGCCCTACGCCTCGTACGGCGCGCGCCAGCGCTGGATACGCACGGTCCGCGATCTGACGGCCGTCTGGCCGGTCACCGACGGACCGGCGCGCTGGCGCCAGGGTGAAGTCACCGTGACCTGGGGTGCGTTGGCGCCCCGCAGCTGAAGCGCCCGGACTGCCGGACCCGCCAAACCCACCAAACCCGCCGGACCTGGGGCCTCGTGCACCCGTGCACCCGTGCACCCGTGCACCCGTGCACCCGTGCACCCGTGCACCCGCAGGGAACGGTCTTCGGGGGTTCTTCGTCAGATGCGCGGGAGATCACCGTACGAAAAACGGCCGGGGAGGGAGATCGTCGTACGGGTGCGGCAGGAGAGGGAGATTTTCGCGCGCTGGAGTCCTGCCACTGTCACTTTGCCCGTCCGCGTGGCACGATCCCCAGGCGTCTACACGTTACTGACAGTAAATCAGATTTAGGGGCGAGATATGGGATCCGGGAAACGGACCCTGACCACGGCGGCCATCGCCCTGGTCTGCACAGTCACTGTGCTGGGCGCACCGGGAGCGGCGTACGCGAGCCCGGGTCGGCCCGCACCGAAACCCGCACCCGCCGGGGATCCCGGCGCGACGGGTACGGACCGCCTCGAGGCCGTACGCGAGAAGCTCGACCAGCTCTACCACGACGCGGCGGTCGCCACCGACGAGTACAACGCGGCCGAGGAGAAGACCCAGCAGCAGTCGGCGCAGATCGTGGGACTGGCCCGGGAGATCGTCAAGGGCCAGGAGAAACTGGCCTGGTTGAAGAACCGCGCGGGCGCCGCGGCTCGGGCGCAGTACCGCGGCGGGGGCCTGCCGCCGGAGGTCCGCCTCTGGCTGAGCGACAACCCGCAGCAGTTCCTCGACAGCGCCGGCACCGCCCTCCAGGGCGAGCGGGCGACCGAGGAAATGATGGCCGAGATGACGCGCACGCAGAACGACTTGAAGCAGTACGCGAGCGACGCCTCCGCCGAGTGGACCGCACTCGAGGCGAACCGGAAGACCAAGGCCGCGGCCAAGCAGAAGATCGAGAAGCAGATCGACGCCGCGGAGAAGCTCCAGTCGCAGCTGAAGAAGCAGGAGCTGGAACGGCTTCGGAATCTGGAGGACGAGGCCGCCTACAAGGCACAGACGGCCTGGCTCGGCTCGGGGATACTGAAGGACATCAACGGCAAGGCGTCCGAAAAGGACAAAAGGGCCGTCCAGTTCGCCACCGACCAGATCGGAAAGCCGTATGTGTGGGGCGCCGTGGGCCCCAAGTCCTACGACTGCTCGGGGCTGACGTCCCAGGCCTGGGCGGCGGCCGGCGCCCCCATCCCGCGCACCTCGCAGGAGCAGTGGAAGCAGCTCAAGCACGTCGCCATCAAGGACATGCGACCTGGCGACCTGATCATCTACTTCCCCGACGCCAGCCATGTCGCGATGTACGTCGGCGACGGCGCGATCGTGCACTCCCCGCGCCCCGGCCGCACCGTGACGATCGCCGGCGCCGGCTCGATGCCGATCCTGGGGGTCGTACGGCCCGACGCGTGAGCCGGACGCGTGAACCGGGCGAGGCACCGGGACCGCGGGTCAGGACGGGGAACCGGTCCGGGATCCGGAAACGGATGGCCCCAGTGACCCGGCCCACGTGACCGGGCGCACGCCACGTGGGGCGGAAAACCCCGCCCCACGTGACTTACGTCATCCCGGCCGGAGACCGCCGTGTCCAACTGCGTTACGGATGCGGCATATGACAGAGGCCGGTTGCCCGGTACCGGCGCACAGGGCATTCCGCTGCGCCCTCGGCAACCGCTATGGTCCCCGTCGGTGGGTCGAGGTCCCTCGCCCCACCGTGCCCTCGGGGGGAGGGAAGGAACGAAGACGATGCCCGTACCCGTACCGCGGCAGAGGGCGATCCCGGCCGCGGAAAGTGGTCAGGCTCGAACCGAGTCCCCGCCCGGGACACAGACCGGTCAGATGCCGGACGCCCGTAACAGAACGAACAAGACCCCGTCGGACACGCTCACCCTGCTGGTGATCGAGGACGATCCGGCGGCTTCGCCGATCGTGCCCGAGCTGCTCGACGCGGCGGGCCGCCCCATCAGGCTGCGCACCGCCCGCAACCTCACGGAGGCGGAGCGGCTGCTCACCGACGACGTCCACTGCATCCTTCTGGACCTCGCGCTGCCCGCCCCCGGCCGGGCCGCGGCCGAGGACGACGAGCTCGCCGTGCTGCGGCATGTGCTGCGGCTCGCGCCCCGCCATGCCGTTCTCGCGCTCACCGCCTCCGGTGACGCCGAGCGCGGCGCCGAGGCCGTGCGTGTCGGCGCCCAGGACTACCTCTTCCGTGAGGAGCTGGACGGACAGCTGCTGAGCCGCGCGATCCGGTATGCGGTCGAGCGCAAGCGCTCCGACACGGCCGAGCGGCGGCTGACCGAGTCCCGGCTGCGGGCCCAGGAGAACGCCCGCCTGGAGCGCGGTCTGCTGCCCAACCCCCTGCTGGACGGCTCCTCGCTGCGCTTCGCTGCCCGGTACCGCCCGGGCCGCTCCCGCGCGCTGCTCGGCGGTGACTTCTACGACACGGTCCGTACACCCGACGGCACGGTGCACGCGATGATCGGCGACGTCTGCGGTCACGGCCCGGACGAGGCGGCGCTCGGCGTGGAGCTGCGCATCGCCTGGCGCGCCCTGACTCTGGCGGGCCTGTGCGGTGACGAGCTGCTCTCGACGCTCCAGCAGGTCCTGGAGCACGAGCGGGCCAACGACGAGATCTTCGCGACGCTGTGCACGGTGGACATCGCGCCGGACGGGCGACGGGCCGGGCTGTGCCTGGCCGGGCACCCGGCCCCGCTGATCGCCCGCCGTGGGCTCCCCCGGTCCCCCGGCTCCGCCTTGGCGGCGGGGACGCCTCCCCTGGCCGAGCTGCTGCCGCATGACAACAACGGCCCCGCGCTGGGTCTCCTGCCGCACGCGCGCTGGCCGCGCACGCAGATCGAGCTGGGGCCCGCCTGGAGCCTGATGCTCTACACCGACGGTCTGATCGAGGGCCGGATCGGCGAGGGACGGGAGCGCCTCGGCCAGGACGGCATGCTGGAACTGGTCCGGCGGCGGCTGGCCGAGGGCCTGAACGGCGAGGAACTGCTGCGCGCCACGGTCAACGAGGTGCGCGACCTCAACGGCGGCGAGCTGGCGGACGACGTCGCGGTCGTCCTCCTCGACCGCGAGCCGTAACGAGCGGACCCGCCCCGTACCGGGCCGTCGGCGGCGCACATGGGAGACGGGCGGGCCGGGCGGGCACCGCCCGTCGTCGTACGGGCCTGTCCACCGCCCGCCGTCGTACGGGCGCGTCCGCCGTCGTACGGGCCCGTCTACCGTCCGCCGTTGTACGGGCCGTAAGGACCGTCGCTGCTGCTGCCGCCACGGCGGCGACGGCCCCAGCCGCCGCCCGAGACCTGCTTGAGGGCGGGCCGGACGTCCACGAAGAAGACGATGCTGGCGACGAGGCCCGCGAGCTGCAGGAAGAGCATCGGCACCAACAGGTTCACCGCGACCGCGATGCCCAGGATGATCAGCCAGAAACCCTTGTTCTGCTTGTCGGCCGCCCGGTACGCGTCGTCCCGGTACAGCACGGCCATGGCCAGTGCCACCACGGCGAGCACCAGCATGGCGAGGTAAAGCAGCGACATGACGCCGCCGAATGCCGTCATCAGCACAAAGCCCACCACCCGGGTCTAGTCCTCTACGGCCACCGTACCCGTGCCCGGCCGCCGTGTATCCATACCAACGGGCCGGACACTCCAGGAGTGCCCGACCCGTTCGATGCCGTTTCATACCCGTTCGGTCGTGCCGTTCGGGGTACCCCGCTTACTTGGCGGGCGGCGTGGTCTTCTTCGCCACGGGCTTCTTGGGAGCCGGGGCCTTCTTCGCCACGGGCTTCCTGGCCGGGCCGGGCTCGGCCTCGGCCTCGGCCGGCTTCGGCTCGTCGCCGACCACGACAGGCTCCGGCTTGCCCTCGACGGCGACGGCGAGCTCCTCGATCTCCTCGGCGGCCTCGCCGCGCCAGGTCCTCACGGTCTGCTCGCCGTGCTCGGCGACCTTCTCGTAGGTCTCGCGGGCCTTCACCACGTACTCGGCGGCGACACCCACGCCCCGCAGGGCCAGGTCCTGAGCGGTCTCGCCGAGCTTCTTGAGGTCGGCGTCGAGGTTGCTGCCGAACTTCTTCAGGTCCGAGTCGAGTCCGTTGATGAACTCGTTGACCTTCGTCTGGAGGGTCTCCTGCGTCTCCTTGACGCGGGCACTGGCCTCCTTGGCGCGGGCAGCGGCCTTCTCCTGGACCGCCTTCGGGTCGGTGTTGCGCACGGCCTCGATACGGGCCGGGGCCTCGGCGCGCAGCTGCTCCACCAGACCGGGCACCTTCCGGGCCTGCTGAAGGGCCAAGTCAGCGGTGCCGGCGGCGAAGTAGAGCGGGGTCGGGTCGCTGAGGGTCTTGCGCAGATCGTCGGTGATGGCCATGGGAAATGGTCCTCCCGGTTCGGCTTTCGCCTGAGGGTTCTGAGGGTTCTGAGGGTTTTGGGTGGTCCACGGAACGCCGTCCGGCCGTCCCGCCTGCCTCGCTCGTTTCTCGGCGGCTTCGGTCATCCCGGTGCTCCCGGTCAGCCTGCGCCCCGCCGCGGACCGGTATCGCCGCCGTCGCCGGCCGTGCGGGGACCGGGGTCCGCGGTGCCCTGGATGCCGTCCGCCTCCTGAGCCGCCGCGGCGGCCTCCGTCGCCTCCGTGGTGTCCTTGTCCGCCCGGGTGATCTCGAAGCCGTTCTCCTTGCGGAAGGACTCGTAGATCTGGAGCAGCACCTGCTTCTGCCGCTCGGTGAGCGTGGGATCGGCGAGGATGACGGCACGTGTCTCCACCTCGTCCCGGTCCCGCTCGGCGTCGAGGATGCCGGCGCGCACGTACAGCGTCTCGGCGGAGATCCGCAGCGCCTTGGCGACCTGCTGCAGCACCTCCGCGCTCGGCTTGCGCAGCCCGCGCTCGATCTGGCTCAGATACGGATTGGACACCCCGGCGGCGTCGGCGAGCTGCCTGAGCGACAGCTGGGCGTTGCGCCGCTGCTCGCGCAGATACTCACCGAGATTGCCGACGTTGAGCGATGCCATGCCCCCACTCTGCCAACCTTCGCTAACTTTTGCAAGCGCCCGCTTGCAAAAGTGCGCCACGCGAGTCAGCGGCCCAGTGCCAAGAGGACCGGTGTCCGTTCCCTGTCTATCTGCGATTTCCCACCGGGTCTGCGCCGTGAAGTGAACGGGTCCCGGACGACCTGGGCAGCGACTGGCCCTACCCAGGCCACCTGCCCGCGAGGGCAGCGCCCACCGCTCCGGCTGCCGGATGGCCTAGAGAGATCACGGCGGTGTTTTCGACAGGGTGTTTCGGAGCCACCGGGGCAATGAGAATGAGAGCCACCCGCGGGACCGCTTTCCACGTGGCTCGGTGTCCGCGAGACGTCGTTTGTTGAGTTGCCGGTCTGTTGGGCCGAACGGCGGTAGGGGTCCGGGCGGCGGGTCGGTCAGGTCGGGGAAGCGCCGAGGAATCTCAGGACGGCGAGAACGCGCCGGTGGTCGGCGTCGGCTGCGGGCAGGTCGAGTTTGGCGAGGATGTTGTTGATGTGCTTGGCCACTGCGCTGTCGCTGACGACCAGGGCCTCGGCGATCCCGGTGTTGGAGCGTCCCTCGGCCATCAGGGCGAGTACCTCCCGTTCACGTGGCGTCAGCCGATCGAGCGGGTCGCTGCGGCGGCGCACGAGCAGCTGGGCGACCACCTGTGGATCCAGTGCCGTGCCCCCGGCTGCAACCCGCCGAACGGAAGCCACGAACTCCTCCACGTCGGCGACGCGTTGCTTGAGCAGGTAGCCGACGCCGCTGGTGTTGGCCGTCAGCAGGTCGGCCGCATACCGCTCCTCGACGTACTGCGAGAGCAGTACCACCGCGGTCTGCGGCCATTGCTTACGGATCACCAGCGCGGCGCGCACGCCTTCGTCGGTGAAGCCGGGTGGCATGCGGACATCGACCAGGGCCAGCCCGGGCCGGTGTTCCTCGACGGCCGCAAGCAGGGCTTCGGCGTCGCCGACTTCGGCGGCGATCTCGAAGCCGGCCATTTCCAGGACCTTGACGAGCCCGACGCGCAGCAGCAGTGAGTCCTCGGCGATCACGGCTCGCATGGCAGCTCCACGGCGATGGTGGTCGGGCCCCCGACCGGGCTGCTGATGTGGAGGGTGCCGTCGACGGAACCGACCCGTTTGGCCAGCCCGCTCAGTCCGCTGCCGGTGGAGGTGTCGGCGCCGCCGATCCCGTCGTCGGTGATGTTCACGCGCAGCATTCTCCCGATCTGTTCGACAGTGACGTCCACGCGGGTGGCGCGGGCGTGCTTGGTGACGTTGGTGAGCGCCTCGGAGACCACGAAGTAGGCGATCGACTCCACGGTGGGCGCCGCTCGCTCCTCGAGGTCGACTCGCAGCCGTACCGGGATCGGTACCCGGGCGGCCAGCCCGGACAGCGCCGCGTCCAGCCCGCGGTCTTCGAGGACGGCCGGGTGCAGGCCGCGCACCAGGTCGTTGAGTTCGGCGATGGCCTCCTTCGCCTCGCGGTGCGCCTCGTCGATCACGGTGCGGGCCTCGTCCGGCAGGTTGGTGAGGGTGGCCTTGGCCAGGCCCAGGTTGACCGCGAGGGAGACCAGGCGCTGCTGGGTGCCGTCGTGCAGGTCGCGTTCGATGCGGCGGCGTTCGGTATCGACGGCGTCGATCAGGTCGGTGCGGCTCTCGGACAGGTGCTCGACACGCTGCTGAAGCTGCTGGGAGCGGCTGGTCCCGAGCAGCGCGAGCGCGATCCGGGTCTCGGCGCGGGTCACCGGCCCGGTCAGCCAGGGTGCGGCGCACAGCAGCAGCACGCCGGCCGCGGTGTAGTACACCGCTTGGGTCGCGTAGTCGACATAGTCCAGGCGAACCTGGACCGGCAACATCCTGGCCCACCCGTTGACGGTGACGCCGGCAAGGCCCGCGACCCACGCAGCGAGCACCCCCAGCTCCACCACAGCCAGGAGCGGACCGACAAGCAGGTGGTATCCGGCCTGCCGCCAGGTCTGGGCCACGGACAGCCACCGCAGAGCGCGCCTCAGCCACCCTTGGTCGCGCGCGGCCGGCAGCCGGAGGATCTCCACTCCCAGCAGCACCCGGTACCGGCGTCGCTGCACAGCGGTGAGCGCAAGCACACCGAGCAAGATCAGCACAAACGGGAGCGGGAGCCACGGCCACGCCCTCAAATTCGCGACACTCGCCATCCAGCTCCACAACGGCACCAGCGCAAGGTGCAGCGGAATCCCGGCCGACAAGAAACCGGTGTCCCGCCGGACCCGAACAACTCTGCGCCGCAGCGCCCGGGGAATCGTCATGGCTCGACGGTAAAACGCCAGGTGAGGGCTATGCCATGCTCCATGCATCCGGATCGATGGTGAAGCTGGCACCACCCTGAGAACGGCACCCGGCATTACTGACTGTGATCGCTGTGCGGCTCAGGCTGAAGGCGTGCAGGAAATCATCGAACTGTTCCCGGAGCCGGACGCCGAGCGCGGCATACGCAGGCCGCACGGCCCGCGCACGGGATCGCTCCCCAGCCCGCAGCGCCGTCGTCCGGACCGCCTTCCAGGCCGACGGCGGGGTCTTGTCCTGGCCGGCTGCGGGGTGGCGCTGCTGCCGTGGCTCGTCGTGTTGGCCACCAGCCTGCCGACCACCTTCCGTGCCTCGCACTGGTCCGCCGCCTGGGTGGGTCTGGACGCGCTGGAGGCGGTCGGCCTGATCACCACAGGTCTGCTGGCCACCCACGGGGATCGGCGACTGGCACCGGCCGCCGCCGCGACGGCCGCCCTGCTCACCGTCGACGCCTGGTTCGACACGATGACCGCGGCCAGCGGGAGCGAACTGCGCGCGGCGCTGGTCATGGCGTTGTTCGCAGAACTTCCGCTCGCAGCGGTATGCGTCCGCCTGGCGGTTCGAGCGCTGCCCCGCACCCCATGAAACCCGCCACACCGACCCGGGCTGCAACCACGGATACCACAGAACTGGAGAACACCATGGGCTCTGCTGTCCTGACCGCACCGCGCCTGCGCTGGGCCTGCGCCCTCAGTGCCGCTGCCGCCGCAGGCGCCTGGTGGTTCGGCGACAAGGCGCCGTACCCCTACGGCCAACGCAGCCTGCTGGACCTGCCGTTGCCGTTCCTCACATCCGCCCGGCTCGACGCGGTGCTCACCCCGAGCCCGGGCGAGCGGATCCTCGAAGTGGGGCCCGGCACCGGACTGCAGTCGCTGCACATCGCACCGCAACTCGGGCCCCACGGGCAGCTCGACATCCTCGACATCCAACCCGAGATGCTCCGCCACGTGATGCACCGCGCGGGGCAGCGCGCAATACCCAACATCGTGCCCACCCATGCGGATGCCCGCGAGCTGCCCTTCGACGACGACACCTTCGACGCCATGTATCTGGTGACCGCACTGGGCGAGATCCCGGAACCACAACGGGTGCTCGATGAGGCAGTTCGGGTGCTCACCCCCGCAGGACGGCTGGTCGTGGGCGAGTTCTTCGACCGGCACTGGATCCCCTTCGGCCCTCTGCACCGTCTCGCCGACGCGTCCGGCCTGCATCTGAGCACCAGGAGCGGCTCGACCCTCGCCTATCTGGCACGGTTTCAACCCTGCGCCCGATCGCAGCGCTCACTTCGAGGACCTGAGAGCTGATCGGTAGCCCAGCCCAGGTGTTCCGCCTCGGCGGAATCATCCCGTGCACAACTTCCTCATCAGCTGGCTGGTGCGCGCAGCCCTCGACGCACCCCAGTGGCGTTGGATGGGCCTCAACCACGGCAACGCGGCGCTGACGGTCATCCGCTACGCGCCCGGCAGGCCGTCCTCCGTGCTCTTCTACAACGACATGAGGCACCTGCCCGCGGAACTGCGATGGACCGGCTTCTCGCCCGAACTCCGCGTCTGACGGCGACGCCGGTGCGGAGGGAGTGGTCCTTTTCGCTCTCCGTCAGTTCCGGCCGCGCGCAGCGCCGTATGCCCGCCGTGCGACGAAGACGAACTCCCTGCCCGGGCGGTCAGGAGCGTCTCGCACGTCCTCCACCACGTACCCCTGCGCTGCCAGTTCGGTCTCGACCTCCTGGCGCTCGCGAAAGCGCACCGTGGACTCCGACGTCAGCACCTGACCGTCCGCGGCGAACACATAGGTCCAGCGGAACGTCACCAGCGGGCCGCTCACCTCGGTCGTCTCGACCCAGCTCCGCACCGCACCGACTCCGGGGATCTCCGTCTCGCCGTACGAGGCCTCACGGTTCCACTCCGCCCAGGCTCGCCCGGCCGGATCCCTGGTCTCGAACACCAGATGTCCGCCGGGGCGCAGCGCTTCGTGGACGCCGCGCAGGGTCTTCCGCCACGTCCGCGGATCGGTGACGGCCTGGGCGACATTCGCGGTCATGGTCGCCAGGTCCACCCGCAGCGGCGGGAGCGACGTCGCGTCGCCGTGGATCCAGCGCACGCGTTCGCTCCCCGGCTTGCCCCGGGCCACGTCGATGGACGCCTGGGCGGGTTCGACGCCGACGACCTCGATAGCACGGTCGGCCAGCAGCAGCGCGAAGACGCCGGTCCCGCAACCGATGTCCAGCACCTGGCGCGCCCCGAACTCCTCCTGCGCCATCCGGACGTAGGCGTCGAGATCGCCGCGATCAGGGTCGAGCGGGTCATAGATCGCGGCTAGACGCGGGTCCCCGAAACACTCGTCGGCCATGCGAACGAGCTTATGGGCGGCCTGGGTTGATCGGTGAGACGTCTTTGCGACTCCCGCAGCGTCCTCGGTTGACCTTCACCTTGGGGGAGCGCCCAGCATCGGTGGTGCCGGGTGACGTTCCCGGCACGAGGAGGAGAGTGGGCATGGGGTTGCTGACCATCGGGACGTTCGCGAAGGCATCCCGGCTGTCGCCGAAGGCGCTGCGTCTGTACGACGAGCTGGGCCTGCTGACCCCCGCACGCGTCGACCCGGTGACCGGCTACCGCCTCTACGCACCGCAGCAGCTGGAGCAGGCCCGACTGGTCGCCTGGCTGCGGCGCCTGGGGATGCCCCTCGCCCGCATCCAGCGGGTCTGCACGCTGGACGCGGGCCGGGCGGCCCAGGAGATCCGCGCGTTCTGGGCCCAGGTCGAGGCCGACACCGCCGCACGGCGGGACCTGGCCGCCTTCCTCGTCGACCACCTGTCCCGTAAGGAGACCGACCCCGCCATGTCCCAGACCGCCGCACCTCTCGGAATCCGGTACGCCGCCCTCTCCGACACCGGCCTGGTCCGCGAGAGCAACCAGGACACCGCCTACGCCGGGTCCCGTCTGCTCGCCGTCGCCGACGGCTACGGCAGGCGCGGCGCCACCGCGAGCGCCGCCGCCGTCGACGCGCTCAAGCACCTCGACTCCGACGGCGTCCCGGCGGGCGATCTCCTCAATGTCCTCGAAGACGCCGTCGACCAGGCCAGGCAGGCCGTGCACGGGGTCGCGGGGAGCGGTTCCTCCCCCGAGGATGCCGGCACGACGCTCACCGCGATGCTCTGGACCGGGTCGCGGCTGGCCCTCGTGCACATCGGCGACACCCGGGCCTACCTCCTGCGCGACGGGGAGCTGTTCCAGATCACCCGCGACCACACCGTGGTGCAGTCGATGGTCGACGAGGGACGCATCAGCCCGGAGGAGGCCGCCTCCCACCCCCAACGGTCGCTGCTGGTACGGGCCCTGGCCCAAGGAGTCGACTCCACGGCCGACATGCGGCTGCACGACGCACGGCCGGGAGACCGGTACCTGCTCTGCTCCGACGGTCTGTCCACCGTCGTGCCGGCCGACGAGATCCGGCGGGTGGTCCTGGAGGGCCAGGAACCCGGACAGGCCGTCCGCGAACTCCTCGCCCTCGCGGGCGGCTTCGGTGGCCCCGACAACGTCAGCTGTGTGGTCGCCGACGTCGTGGAACTCG
This sequence comes from Streptomyces sp. NPDC047022, assembly GCF_040644155.1. NCBI lineage: Bacteria > Bacillati > Actinomycetota > Actinomycetes > Kitasatosporales > Streptomycetaceae > Streptomyces > Streptomyces sp. NPDC047022. The sequence continues at coordinate 19,108 of NZ_JBEYVV010000037.1, forward strand.
GGAACTCGTAGACCCGGGCCGGGGGCGGGGAGCCAGGCGGCACACGAGCTGGTGCCACGGCATCAGAACGCCGCCCTGATCTCGCCCACCTCGCGGCCCCCGCCCAGCAGTGGGACCTTGGCGAGGCGTGGGAGCACCGGGGAGTCGGCGCCCAGCAGGGTCAGGGCGCGGGACAGGACCGGGCCCAGGGCCCTGCTCGCGCCGTCGTCCACCTTGAAGGCCAGGGCGCGGCCGTCCGGGAGGGCCACCGCCTGGACCGCTTCCGCGCCCACCTTCGACAGGGCGCCGGGTATCCCGCGCATCAGCCAGGTGTCCGGGCGACGGGTGCCGGCGACGTACTCCGGATGCGCGCGCATCGCGTCGGCCACGCGGCGTTCCGGCGTGCCCGGCGCCGCCAGCACGTAGGAGCGGAACGCGCGGGCGAGTCCGGTGAGGCTGATCGCCATCAGCGGGGCCCCGCAGCCGTCCGTGCCGACCGCCGCCACCGGCTCCCCGGCGCTCTCCTCCACCACCGACCGGATCAGCTGTTGCAGCGGGTGCAGGGGGTCGAGGTAGGAGTCCAGCGGCCAGCGCCGCAGCGCGCATGCCGCCAGCATCGCCGTGTGCTTGCCGGAGCAGTTCATCGCGATCCGCTCGCGTGGGGCGCCGGACGCCAGGCGGGCCTCCGCCTCCGCGGGGTCCAGCGGCAGGTCCGGAGGGCACTGGAGGCGCTGCTCCGTCAGACCGTGCGCGGCCAGCATCGCGCGCACCAGATCGAGGTGAAACGGTTCGCCCGAATGGCTCGCGGCGGCGATCGCCAGCCGCTCACCCGCCAGGTCCAGGCCCGCCCGCAGCACGGCCGCGGCCTGCATGGGCTTGTTGGACGAGCGCGGGAAGACCGGCGCCGTGACATCCCCCAGCGCGAGTTCCACCGTCCCGTCCGCGGCCAGCAGCACCAGGCTTCCGCGGTGCCGACCCTCCACGAACCCGGAGCGCACCACCTCCGCGAGCACCGGAGGTACGGGGGGCTGAGCGGTCCGGGCAAGGGGCGTCATCGGGGTGCCTCCGCGTCACATGAGCAGGTCCTCCACTTGCGCTTCCCCCTCACGGTACCGGCGTGCGATCTCTGCGCTGCAGTCGTCGGCCGTGCGCTGGAGCTGCTGCCGCCGCCGCGAGACCTGCCGCTCGTACCGTACGAGCCGGCCCATACCGTCGCCCAACTCGTCGTCCGTACGCGCCTGGAGGTCCGACAGCTCCACCTCGTCGAGCATCTCGGCCGCCAGCTTCCGGTACTCCTCGCCCTGCGGGGTACCGACCGTCACATGGCGGGCGGAGGAGCGGTGCGTGGCGGGCGCGTCCCTGAGGATCTCGGGGAGCCGCTTCACGATCCCCTCGGGAACCCGGCCGCCGCGGCGGGCCAGCTCCGCACGCAGAATGTCGATCCGGCCCTGGATCAGCCGCCGTACATAGCTCAGGTCGGCCTCGTCGCGCTGGGCATCACGGCTCAGGGCGCGCAGTTCGGTCAGCAGCAGCGCGGACAGGTCGTACTCGGGCAGGTCCCCCAGCGACGGGCTGCCGGTGCGCTGTACGGGCGCCCGGCACTCCCCGGAGCTTCCCGCACGGGTGGGTACCGGGGCCCCGGGCCGCTGCCCGGCACTCGCTGTGCTCATGTACATACCGTCCCCTCGACCGGCGCGGCACCCCCCACGGATGCACCGCAACAGACGCATCGTGCCACCGGCATGCCCCCTATGTGACCGAGTGCCCCCGATCTGCCCCGGATGGAGGGGGTTAATGGTCGATAAGAATGCCCTAGTAAGAGATACTAAGCACCCCCGGGGACGGATCACGGGCACGTGGGCGCCACGGCAGGGCGGCGGCACGGCATGATGGCGGTCATGCGTGCGGTGGTGCAGAGAGTGGACGGCGCGAGCGTCGTCGTAGAGGGCGAGACGGTCGGCGAGATCAGCGGCGAGGGGCTGTGTGTGCTCGTCGGGGTCACCCATGAGGACACCAAGGAGAAGGCGGCCCAACTCGCCCGCAAGCTCTGGTCGATCCGCATGCTGAGCGACGAGAAGTCGTGCTCCGACATCGACGCGCCGCTGCTGGTGATCAGCCAGTTCACGCTCTACGGCGACGCACGCAAGGGCCGCCGCCCCACCTGGAACGCCGCCGCCCCCGGCGATGTCGCCGAGCCCCTCGTGGACGAGGTGGTCGCCCAGCTCCGTTCGCTGGGCGCGACGGTGGCGACGGGCCGGTTCGGCGCGCGGATGCGCGTGTCGCTGACGAACGACGGCCCGTTCACCGTGCTCCTGGAGATCTGAGGATCCCCGGGGCTCCTCGCCCTACGGCTCTACGATCACTTCCTGTGCCGCCGCCGTCGAGTCCGCGACCAGGCGGGCATCGACCGGGACGTTCCGCTTGACCAGCGCGAGGGCGACCGGGCCCAGCTCGTGGTGGCGTACCGAGGTGGTCACGAATCCGATCTTGCGTCCGTCCGGGCCGTCGTCCGCGAGGCGCAGTTCGCTGCCGTGCGGCGGGAGGTGCACCTCGCTGCCGTCGAGGTGGAGGAAGACCAGGCGGCGCGGCGGCTTGCCCAGGTTCTGCACCCGGGCGACGGTCTCCTGTCCCCGGTAGCAGCCCTTCTGGAGGTGCACGGCCGTACCGATCCAGCCCAGCTCGTGCGGGATGGTGCGGTGGTCGGTCTCGAAGCCGAGGCGGGGGCGGTGGTGCTCGACGCGCAGCGCCTCGTAGGCCAGCAGGCCGGCCGCGGGGCCGTTGCCTTCCGCGTACGACTCCAGGTCCTCGCGCGGCAGGAAGAGATCACGGCCGTAGGGGGTCTCGCGGACCACGACGCCCTCGGGGGCCTCGGCGATCGAACCGGCCGGCAGGTGCACGACGGCGATGTCGTCCGTGCGGTCGGCGACCTCGACGCGGTAGAAGAACTTCATCGACTCCAGGTACGCGATCAGCGCGTCCTTGGTGCCGGGCTCGACATGCGCCCACACCGTCTCACCGTCGTCGACCAGATACAGCGCGTGCTCGATGTGCCCGTGCGCGGAGAGGATGAGCGCCTCGGCGGCCTGGTGCGGGGGCAGGTCGCTGACGTGCTGGGTGAGGAGCAGATGCAGCCAGCTCAGGCGATCCTCGCCGCTGACGGCGATGACGCCGCGGTGCGAGAGGTCCACGAATCCGGTGCCGTCGGCCAGGGCACGCTGCTCGCGGAACAGGTCGCCGTAGTGGGCGGCGACGTCTTCGTCCACGCCTTCGCCGGGGACGGCGCCGGGCAGGGACAGCAGAGGACTCTTCATGGGGCCCACCCTACGACGTGGTAGTTGAACTCTTGAGCGAGCAGTCCTCGCACCGGCCGAAGATCGCGAAGTGCTTCATGTCCGTGTCGAAACCGAAGGTCTCGCGGAGCTTGGCGGTGAACTCGGCGGCCACGTCGAGGTCGGCCTCGATGACGTTGTGGCAGTCGCGGCAGACCAGGTGGATGTGGTGGTGCCGGTCGGCGAGGTGGTACGTCGGCGCCCCGTGCCCGAGGTGGGCATGGCTGACCAGCCCGAGCTCCTCGAGGAGCTCCAAGGTCCGGTAGACCGTGGAGATGTTGACCCCCGAGGCCGTCTTCCTCACCTCGGCGAGGATGTCGTCCGGGGTCGCGTGCTCCAGCGTGTCCACGGCTTCGAGCACGAGTTGCCGCTGCGGGGTCAGCCGGTAGCCACGCTGCCGCAGATCGCTCTTCCAGTCGGTGCTCACCACAGGGCCAAGTGTAGGACCGGCGCCCGGGGTCGGGGTTTGGCTGTGCCGACCCCGCCGTCCCGGGCCACGCGGCGTGGGAAGGGCCGGTTCTACTTGAAGAAGGCGATCCCGTCGTCCGGCAGGTCGTCGGGCAGGGCCTTCGCCCAGCGTTCGACGTCCTCCGGGGTGACGACCTTCTTCAGGTGGGCCGACATGTAGGGGCGCAGCGGCACCTCGGGGGTCTGCTTCTCGCCGACCCACATCAGGTCGCTGTTCACATACCCGTACAGCCGCTTGCCGCCGGTGTACGGGCCCGAGGCCGCCGTACGGGCGACGGCGTCCGTCGCGATGTCGATCTGCGGCTTCTTCTCGGCCAGCTCGCCGTACCAGACCTCGACCACCCCGTCGTCGCGGACCATGGTGACCTCGACCTTGCGGTTCGCGTCGATCCGCCAGAAGCCGGACTCGGACTCCAGCGGCCTGATCTTGTTCCCGTCGCCGTCCAGCGCCCAGGAGTGGGAGTGGTACTCCAGGAAGTCCCGGCCGTCGTGGGTGAAGGAGACCTCCTGACCGAAATTGCACTTCTCGGAGCCGGGGAACTCGTGCACGCCCGCGCCGGCCCAGTTGCCGAGCAGGAAGGCGAGCGGGACGAGGTCCTTGTGGAGGTCGGACGGGATCTCGATCATGAGCAGCTTTTCGTCGTATGCGTCGGGAGTACGGGTACAGGGGTCAGCGCTGGCCCTGGTACAGCTTCTTCACGGTCAGCCCGGCGAAGGCGAGAACGCCGACGCAGACCAGGACCAGCAGGGTTTCGAAGAAGATCTCCACGGGTTGCTCCTTGGTGAGCGAGGGTGGGTACACAGAGCCACGTCTCAGCTTACGCGGCGTGCACTCAGGCCTCACGGCGAGGTGCGCCGGTCGGGGGCCCGGCCCGGTTCAGCCCTGGAGCCCGCCCTGCCGGACCGCGTCCACGAAGCCCGCCCACGCGGCGGCCTCGAAGACCAGGGCGCCACGCTCGGGGGCCTTGCTGTCACGGACGGGGACGACGGAGGGGAGGTTTTGGGCTACCTCGAGGCACTGGCCGCCGTCGGTGTTGCTGTAGCTGCTCTTGCGCCAGTCAGCGGTACGGAGGAGGTCGTCGGAGACTTCGAGGCACTGGCCGCCGTCCTGGTTGCTGTAGCTGCTCTTGCGCCACGAGATGCTGCTCAGATCGATGGATCGCATGGCGCTTCCTCCAGCAAACGTCCGATGAGCTGACGCGATTTGTGCGGGGATAGAGCCAAATCGCGAACCCGATCGTACAGGAGCTGGAGTCGGTCAACGGCTGCTGTTTCCTTGACCAGTTCGCCGGAATATCCGGTCTCGATCCAAGCAACGGTCTGACCATTGGGGCCGCGGAGAAACATGGTGTCCGCGTTTGTCAGACCATGGAGTCCGGCGGACCACGGCAGTACATGGATAGTGATGTTGGGGCGCTGGCTTACGGCGCACAGATGCTCCAGTTGCGCCCGCCATGCTTCGGGAGATCCAAGCGGAGTGCGTAGCACCATCTCGGAGAGGATCGTGCGGAACTGCGGTGCCGCGTCCGCAAGTAGCAGCGCGCGGCGGCCCATCCGTGCCTCGACCTGGACATCCAACTCCGTCCCGGTAAGGCCGCTGGAGGCGAGCAGTTCGCGGGCATACTCCGGTGTTTGCAGAACACCAGGAAGGTTGGCTACGGCGTAATGCCACAAGCTGGTCGCCTCAGCCTCCAGCGACATGTATCGCCGGTACCGCTCTTTGAACTGCGACGGGTCCGCCACCGCGAGCTCCCACAGCACCAGCAACATCCCCGCCGTGCCGAAGTACTGGTCGAGCGCCTGGACCACCTCCGGGCCGCCCAGCGTGTGGCCGTTCTCCATCTTGCCGAACAGGGACGCGTCCCAGCCCAGGCGGTCAGCCAGGTCTTTTAAGCTCACGCCCTTCTCGGTCCTCAGCAAGCGCAATTCCTCCGCGAACCGCTGCCGCGGCTCCTGGCTTCGGCCTGTCACCGCCCGCCTCTGCGGCATCGCACCCCTCCATGGAATTTGTGGAATTAGCGTCGCCCACCGCGGAAGAACCGCTCGTCATCGGCGTGCCGACCCCGTCCCCGGGCCATGCTCGTAGCAGCCTCACTACGCAGAGTAGTACAACTGCCGTATTTCGTATAGAGGTTGGACGAAAGGAACGAATGCCATGGAGCCTGGAAGCCTCGTCTACGACACCGCCACGGGCAGGGTGGGCGAGTACCGGGACCGGACGGGGCCGTACGCGATGCTGCGTCCCGTGGGCGGAGGGCGGGAGTGGCAGGCCGACCCCGCGGCGCTGCGGCCCGCCACCGACCGGGAGCGGCTCAGGGCGGAGGTGCGGGCGGTGAACGGGCGGGCCCTGGCCCTGCCACCCGACCCCGCCGACCTCGGCCGGCCGCCCATGCCCCTGCTCGGCTGTGCCGAGTGCGCCGAACTCGGCGACCGGCGGGAGGCCGCGCGGGCCGGCGACGACCTCAGCACGGTGACGGACGCGAACGTCCTGCTGCGCCAGCACCAGCGGCAGGAGCACCTCTCATCGGCGCGCCGCGTCTTCCGGTACGTGCCGTACGTGATCGCGCAGGACGAGCACGCCGCGCCGGAGTACGCGGCGCGGTGCGTGTCGGGGGACGAGGAGGACTGCGGGGCCGAGTCGGGGGTGTGCGTGCATCCGGCGGACGTCGAGGAGTGGCAGCGCAAGCACACCCAGGAGACCCGGCACACGCGCTACCGCCGGGTCTTCACCGACTACGCGGTGCTGACCCCCGCGTAGGGTTCCACGAGCCCCTCGATGCCGTCCTAGCCGAGCAGTTCGCTCTGCAGGGCGACCGTCTGCTGGAAGGGCACGGCCGGGGCAGCGCCCTTACGGGACTGGAGGACGACCGCGAGGGTGTCCCCCGCGGCCAGATACGCCTCGCGGACCTGTTCATCGCCGTACGGCTTGCTCTCCGCGTACGCCAGGCGGCTCACCTTCCCGCCGATCGCGGCCGGGAATTCGTCGTCCAGCTTGATGTCCCCGGCCTCACGCACGGCGTAGTGCGGGATTCCGTACGAGACCAGCTCGCTGTACATCATCCGGTTCACGACCGTCTCGGTGTCGAACTGCAACAGGTAGATCCGCGTGTGCGTGCCGTCCTCGGTGGTCCAACCGCGCGCGGCGATGTGCCGCAGGCCGTACTGGGTCAGCAACTGTCCGACCTCGGCGCGATCGCCGCCGGTCGCGAACTCCGCCAGGAAGGTCTTCGCCGGAAGCCAGCCGTCCGTGCCCCGCAGCGCCGCGTCGGCCCGCGCGCCGTGGGGGGCGGGCAGAAGCAGGGCCCGCTGATCGGCGTAGTGCGTCCCCGTCTTGTTCTCCTTGGCGAGCGGCCCCGGGCTGCCGGACGGCAACGGGGGCTTCGTCAGCTCCGGGTAGTCCCAGCGGCCGTCGGAGGCGGTGGCGAGTCCGGGTAGGTCGGTGCGCTCCATCCGGGTGATCCCGAACGCGGTCGCGCCGCCGGTCGCCGCGAAGACGGCGACGACGGCGGTCCAGCGCAGTAGGGCACGCAGGACACGGCGGTCCTTCTTCCCCGGGGGGAGCTCCGCCGGGGCCGGGGGTGCGGCGAGCGGAGCTGCCTCCGGCGTCGGCTGCTCCTCGGGCACCGGCCGATCCTCGGGCCGCTCCGTCTGTTCGGTCATACGGCCTCTCCCGGGTCCGCGATGTGGTCGAGCTGGGTGCGCAGCAGCCTCGCGGCGCCCTTGGTGTCCAGCGGCTTGGCCGCCGACACGGTGGCGGTGACGAGCACATCGCCCTGGTACGCGGTGCAGAACATCGAGTCGAGCTTCTCGTCGGCGTCCTTCGGCGCGAGGAAGCAGTGCGCGTCCTTGTAGCCCTGGATCTCCGGACCCTTGCGGACCATGTCCAGGGAGCCCAGCAAGGCGCTCCTGGAGTCCGAGGCGTTCCGCACGGCCGCGTTGTTCTCCAGTTGCAGCAGCGTGATGTCCATGGTGAACGCGTTGCGGTCGAGCCCCGTCGCGCCCTCGTGCATACCGCTGAGGTAGCTGCGCATCGCCAGGCCCTTGATGTGCTGCTTGTCGATCTGCTGCTCCAACCGCAGCCGCTGGGTGCGGGGCAGGTCCTGGAAGGACGCCTTGGCGTTGTCGGCGGCCTCGCGCCCGCTCAGCGCGGCATCCGAGCCGTACTGTTCGATGTCGGGACCGCGGGTGAGTCCGTCGGTGCCGTACGGCACGAGCATGCCCGCGAGCGCCGACGCGGGCGCCTTCTTCGCGCCGCTCTCCTTCGCCTCCGGGGGAGCCTTCCAGACGGGCGCGCCCGCGTCGTGGTCGGCGCCGTTCACGGTGACGACGGTGTACCCGACCCCGGCGACCAGGGCCGCGGCCAGCAGGACGGTGCCCGCGACGGCGGCGAGGCGGCCACGGCGGAGCGGCGCCTCCGGGGTTTCTGGAGCATCGGGGACCCCGGGGGCCTCGAGGGCCTCCGGCTGGTCAGCCACCGTGTTCTCCGTCGTGTGCTCTGCCGTGTTCTCTGCCGTGTTCTCTTCAGTCGCGCTGTTCGCGCCCGTGTCGCTCACAGCCGCTCCATCTGCTTCTGCGCCAAGTCCCTGATCACGTCCTTGGAGATCGGCTTCGAGTCGTAGACCCAGATCTCCATGGCGATGTCCCCGCGCCAGGCGTGCGCCTCGGCGTAGTACAGCCCGTCGTTCGACTTCGAATGGGCGTACGCCATGCCGTCCTTCGCGCCAGGGATGGGCGCACCCTGGGTGTCGTTCTTCTGTTCCGCCCACTGGTTGGCGTCAGCGGCCGTGCCGACCGCCTCGAGTTCCTCTTCCTGGCGGTACTGCACGAGCCGGATCTCGACGTAGCGGCTGTCGCCCACGCGCCAGGAGGTGGCGGCGGCCCGACGGAACTCAGTGCCGAGTTGCTCCCAGAACTCGGCGGACGGGCTGTTGAAGTCCTCCGAGTACTCCGCGAGGCTGATCCAGCCGTCGTGGTCCGTCTTGACGGGCACGTCCCGTGCGCCGCTCGGCCGCTGGAGCAGCAGTCTGCGCAGATCGCCGTCCGTCTTGACCCGGCGGTCCAGTGCGGCCGACAGCGGTTCGGGGCCCTTGCCCTTCGCCTGCGCCAGGACGGGCTGCGAGAGCGAGGGGAGCGCCGTCGGCTTGCGGCCGGCCTGGATGACGTAGCCGGTGCAGGTGCCGGCGATGACGCCGGTCACGGCCGCGACGGCGATCAGCGGCAGCGTGCGTCTTCGCCGGCTTCCCCGGCGTACGGGCGCCGGGCTCGTGATGGACACATCGGCGTCGAACAGGCCCGGAGCAGGGGCCGGTTCGGACGCGTCCGCGGTTTCCATGACTTCCAAGACTTTCCCCCATGCACCATGGATGGCGGACGTCGCGTCCGCGCGCACAGGAGACCCATGAGCAACACGGGCGGTTGCGCCCGGCGTTGGTCACGATTCGGACTACCATTCGGACATGGCGAAAAAGCTCGTGATCAAGGTGACGGCCGGGGCGGACGCCCCCGAGCGCTGCTCACAGGCGTTCACCGTGGCGGCGGTGGCCGTCGCCAGCGGGGTCGATGTCTCGCTGTGGCTGACCGGGGAGTCGTCCTGGTTCGCACTGCCGGGCCGCGCCGCCGAGTTCGAGCTGCCGCACGCGGCCCCGCTGCCCGACCTGATCGACTCGATCCTGGCCGGGGGCCGGCTGACCCTGTGCACGCAGTGCGCGGCCCGCCGGGACATCACGGAGAAGGACGTCATCGAGGGCGTACGGATCGCGGGCGCGCAGGTGTTCGTCCAGGAGACGCTCGCCGACGACACGCAGGCGCTTGTGTACTAGGGCCTCTCGTTTGGATCAGGCCGGATCAGGGAGCGTGGCTACGCGGAAGGGGTGCCCCTCCCAACAGCGGAAGGGCACCCCGGGACGCTCCGATCAGTAGCGGTCCCAACCTCCGTGGCCCCAGCCTCCGTATCTGTGGCCCCAGCCGCCGTGGCCCCAACCACCGCCGCCGTGGCCCCAACCGCCGTGGCCCCAACCGCCACCACCGTGACCCCAGCCACCGTGGCCCCAACCGCCACCACCGTGACCCCAACCGCCGTGGCCCCAGCCACCGTGGCCCCAACCACCGCCGCCGTGGCCCCAACCGCCGTGGCGGTCGCCTCGCCCGTAGTCGTCGCCGTCGCGGTCACCACGGTCGTGCGTGGCATGAGCCACCACCGCGTGCGTGTTGGTTGCGGCGCTGGCGCCAGTGGCGCCGCCCAGCAGGGCGACGGCCGCTACACCCAGCGCTGCGGCAAGACGGGAAACCCGCATTCCGTGCTCCTTTCACGGCAGGTGCCTGATGCGCCTGCCTGGTCGGACACACGAATGTTTACAGTCGAAATGCCTCGTTGAACGGCAATTCCGACCAAAGACAACCTTTTTGGTGACTCGCACCGAGTCGGGAACCGGCGTCCGGTGTGCCGGCGTCACGCGCGCGCACGCGAACCGGAGGCCCGCTTTGTCAGCCGACACAGCCGGTGACGGGTGCGGGGCTGAGGAGGCAGTTGGTGGGAGCGTTCCCGGTGAAGGTGGTGCCGGCGTCGACGGCGTTGATGGCCACGTCCGTGTACACGCCGCCCGGTGCGGGCGCGGGAGGGGCGGTGTTGTTGTTGACGCTGGAGGCGTTGCTGAAGGAGAAGGTGCCGCCGGTGTTGAAGATGCCGCCGGCCACGGAGCCTGTTCCGGTGATCCGGTTGCGGTCGATGTGGGAGTCGTCCACTGCCACGGTCGTGGGGCCCAGGATGTTGTTGATGTAGAGGCCGCCGCCTTGGGAGTACCGGCCGGAGGTGAGGTTCCCGGTGACGCTGGTGCCGTTCTGCAGGGTCAGGGTGCCCCCCGATGCCGCGATGCCTGCGCCTTGGCCGCCGGCACCGATGATGCGGTTCCCGGTGACCTGGGTGCTGTCCAGGGTGGTTACGGCGCTCTCCACGACGACGCCGCCCCCGACAGCGGCGCCGGAGGCGTTGGTGGTGAATCCGCTGAGGGTGTTGCCGCTGATGGTGGAGCCGGTGACGTTGAGGGTCGTGTTCTGGGCGGCGATGGCTCCGCCACCGTTCTTGCTCCGGGGGACCTGGTTGTCGGTGATGGAGCTGTCGGTGATGGTGATCGTGCTGGCGCCGCCGGCGTTGCCGATCGCGCCACCGTACCTGAGGCCGGTGTTGTCCCTGACAGCGCACTTGTTGAGGGTCAGTGACTGGGTGAAGTTGTTGAGGCTGATGGCACCGCCGAAACCGGACCGGTTTCCGGAGAGCGTCACCGAATTCAGCGTGATCGGGTTGTTCGATTCGCCGTAGATGCCGCCGCCTCCTCCCAACGGCATGGTTTGGGCCGCGCCGTTGTCGTTGATCAAGCCACCGGTGATGGAGACCGTGTTGGTGCTGCCCTCGACCGCCAGCCCTCCGCCGTTCTGGGCCCGGTTGCCCTGGAAGTTCACGTCGGTCGTGGTGAGGCCGGTCATGGTTCCGCTGAGCAGGACGCCGCCTCCGTCCTGGCCGCTCGGCGCGAAGCCGTTCATGACGGTCAGGGTGTCCATGGTCAGTGATCCGCCGCTGGCGACTTCGAAGATGCGGAACTGAGTGCCGGCATTGGGGTCGCGTCGGATGGTGGCGTGATTGCCCTGGATCACCAGCGGCTGCGTGATCGTCGGCAACTGGCCGTCGGCATCGGTCAGTGTGTAGACGCAGTACGACGTCAGCGACAGGGTGTCGCCCGTGCCCGCGTTGGAGTTGTTGATCGCCGTGATCAGCGCCGCCGTATTGCATGCCACGGGCGTCACCGCGTGCGCCGGAACCGCGGACGCTCCCGCGAACAGCACCCCCGCCACCGCCGCCACACCGACCCGCACACGTCGCCTGCCCATAGCGCTCCCTCGACTGACTCGTACACGGCCCACCCGGTCCGCCGACAAGAGACGGCCGCACCAACCTAACCGGGACACACCATCAGCAGAGATGACATTCCGACACGCGCCAGACAGTCATACGGTCGGCTTACAGCCGGCGCCGAACCCCGGCGCAGACCGCGGAATCGTCCGTGACGAGGCCGAGGCGGTGCCAGGGCACGAGGGCAACATCGAGACGCGGGCCGGGCCACGGACTTCCCCCTGCGCGGGGTCTCAGTGCCGCTTCTTGCCGTCCAGTTCGTCCCACCACTCGTCGGACTTCGGGTCCCCGGACGGGTCGTCCCACCAGCGGTCGTCGGGGCCCCGCCGGTTGGCGATGATCGCGGCGACCGGAGGGATGACCATGGCCACAACGCACAGGCCCACCGCCGCGGGCACCGACCAGAGGCGCACGACGGCCCAGGCCAGGACGAACAGGCCGATGCACGTGCCCATCATGGCGAAGTAGATGTGGCGCCGTCGCGCGTACATGACTCCAGAGTAGGTCCGGACACGGCAAAGGGCCGCACCCCAGGTGTCCAACCCGGTGGGTGCGGCCCTTCGGTCCAGCGGGATGCCGGTCAGACGGCTTGGACCGCTCAGATGGCGATCGCGACCTCCGCGAGGCCGCCCGTCTGGGCGACGACCGTACGGTCCGCGGTGCCGCCCGGCACCAGCGCGCGCACGGTCCAGGTGCCCTCGGCGGCGTAGAAGCGGAACTGTCCGGTCGCCGAGGTCGGGACCTCGGCGGTGAACTCGCCGGTCGAGTCCAGCAGGCGCACGTATCCGACGACGGGCTCACCGTCGCGGGTCACCTGGCCCTGGATCGTGGTCTCACCGGGCTTGATCGTCGAGGCGTCGGGGCCGCCGGCCTTCGCTCCACACATGGCTCTTCCTTCGGGGTAGGTGGGTCGGTCGGGGTCCGGGACTACTTCGCGGCGCCGAGCTCGATCGGCACGCCGACGAGGGAGCCGTACTCGGTCCAGGAGCCGTCGTAGTTCTTGACGTTCGGGACCTGAAGCAGCTCGTGCAGGACGAACCAGGTCAGCGCGGAGCGCTCACCGATGCGGCAGTACGCGATGGTGTCCTTGGCCAGGTCGACGTTCTCCTGGGCGTACAGCTCCTTGAGCTCGTCGTCCGACTTGAAGGTGCCGTCGTCGTTGGCGTTCTTCGACCAGGGGATGTTGCGCGCGGTCGGGACGTGGCCGGGACGCTGCGACTGCTCCTGCGGCAGGTGCGCCGGGGCGAGGAGCTTGCCGGAGAACTCGTCGGGCGAGCGGACGTCGACCAGGTTCTGCGTGCCGATCGCGGCCACGACGTCGTCGCGGAAGGCGCGGATGGCCTTGTTCTGCGGCTTGGCCTTGTAGTTGGTGGCGGCGCGCTCGGCCACCTCCTCGACCAGCTCGCGGGCGTCCAGCTCCCACTTCTTGCGTCCGCCGTCGAGGAGCTTGACGTTCTCGTGGCCGTAGAGCTTGAAGTACCAGTAGGCGTAGGAGGCGAACCAGTTGTTGTTGCCGCCGTAGAGGATCACCAGCGTGTCGTTGGCGATGCCCTTCGAAGACAGGAGGTTCTCGAAGCCGGCCTGGTCGATGAAGTCGCGGCGGACCGGGTCCTGGAGGTCCTTGGTCCAGTCGATCCGGATCGCGTTCTTGATGTGGTTCTTCTCGTAGGCGGAGGTGTCCTCGTCGACCTCGACAATGGCGATGCCGGGGTTGTCCAGGTTCTCCTCGACCCAGTCGGCGTCTACCAGGACGTCGCTGCGGCTCATGCTTTTTCTCCTCCGGGGCAGATACGGCGGGGTGACCAGTCAGAAGGGGTGCGCGTGGTGCGCGGGTGCGGCTTGGCGGTGGCGTCGGCGGCGCACGGACGGCCCTGTTTCAGAACGCAGGACCGGACATCGGGGATACGGGAGTCCGCTCTCCCGCTCAGGAAGTGCGACAGAGCATGGCGGCGACGCGGCACAGGTCTACTGCCCGCCGCTTCGTGAGATCCGCCTGTCGCTGCATGGGTCGATCGTAGGGACGGACCGCCGGGCGTGTCACCGGGGTGTCGCATACTGAGATGCGATCGTCCGGGATGTGGGACGCGTTGGCCCTGCCGACCGCCGTCCCGCCGGTGCCCGACGCCCGGGTCGATCGTCTTATCTACGGTACGGACGGGGGTGTCTCGCCCCTCGGACACCCCTGGCCCTGGCCGCTCAACCGGCCAGCTTGACGTCCGAACCCTTCACGGTGATCTCGACGCCGTTCTTGGCCGCCTGCACCTTGTCGAGCTTGATACCGCCGGGCAGCCGGTCGATGGCCTGCTGGAAATCCGTGATCGCCCGGATCCGGCGCTCGGCCAGATCGATGCCGGCGAGCTTGGGCAGCCCGTCGGCGTGCACCTTGACCGCGTTGTTCTCCACGGTCACCGAGCTGAGCACGGAGACCGGGTTCGGCAGCGTCCTGCCGAGGAACGACACCTCGATCGCGACCTTGATCTTGCCGTTGCCGCCGTCCGAGAGCCCGACCACCTTGGCCTTGACGCCGGGCCCGACCGCGGTCGGCTCGGGCTTGGCCGTCTTGAGCAGCTCGTCATAGGAAATGAGCGCGGTGCCGGTGGCGCTGCTCGCGGTGGCGGAGCTGTAGTCGCCGGAGAACGACACGCCCTTCATGTCCGCGTTGAGGTTGTCTATTCGGACCATGTCGCTGCCCTTGCCCGTGGGTGCCTCGTAGTCCTTGATCCCGACCTCGACGTCGTCCAGCTCGCCACCGGCCATCTGGGTGAGGAAGGGGAAACCCTTTATGGACACGTCGGGGGTGGCCGCCAGGCTCTCGGTGGTCTTCAGCTTGTCTGCCGCCTGGTTCTCGGCGAAGTGGACGGCGACGCGGTCCACGATCACGAACAGGATTCCGAGTACTACGACAGTGATCAGCAGAATCCGTAGTGCGCGCATGCTTGGTGTCCCCCCACCTCGGCGGTCATCGGCGGCGACGGATGCCGTTGGGGCCGGGGGGCCGAACGGGTGTCCGTCGTGCGTGACTGTAACCCTCACGGGGGTGGGTACCGGAAATTGTCGATCTTCTGTGACACGGGGGCCTGCGGCGGCGGTGTGGGATTTCGCGCCGTTCCCCGCGCCCCTTGAGAGGCCGTCGTTCGACTGCGGCGGCGGTGTGGGTTTTCGCGCAGTTCCCCGCGCCCCTTAAGGGGGGTGGCGTCGTGGTTGAGTTTGCCGTTGCCCGTGCTCCTGAGAGTGTGCTCCGGTCAGGTCAAGGCTCGTCCCAGTAGGTAGATCAGGGGGGCCGCGGCTGTCAGGGGGAGGGCCACGCCCGCTGTGAAGTGGACGAAGCGGGACGGGTAGTCGTAGGAGGCGGCCCGGTGGCCGATCAGCGCGCCCACGCCCGCGGCCAGGCCCAGGAAGGCGCCGGAGGTGCCGAGGCCCGTGGCGGTGCCCATCGCGATGCCGGCTCCCGCCGACGCCAGAAGGGCCACGACCACGGAGGCCGCGGTCGGCAGCGGCAGCGCCCGCGCCAGGACCGCCACGCCGACCGCGATGGCGCCCACCGTCACGGCGTGCGGCTCGGCCGCGAGGTGCCCGGCGGCGACGATCGACAGCGCGGCCGAGGCGACGGTCGCCATCAGGCCGTACATCCGTGTGTCAGGGTCGGCGTGCGACCGCAGCTGCAGGACGAGGGAGAGCAGTACCCACACGCCGAGGGTGCCGAGAATCGCGGCCGGCGCGTGCGCGCGGCCGGCCACGAGCAGGGTGACGTCCGCGGTGACCGCCCCCAGGAACGCCAGTGCGATGCCCTGCCGGGCGGGCCACATCCCGTTCAGCCGGAACCAGCCCGCGGCCGTCAGACCCTGAAGGATCACCAGCGGTACGACCAGGGCGTAGATCCCGAGCGCGGCGGCCCCGGCCAGCAGCGCCCCGAGCGCGGCAGTGAGCGCCGCCGGCTGGAGCCCGGGCTCGATGATCGGCGAGCGGCCCTCGAGACGTGCCCGCTGGTTGGCGGGCAGCCGGGTGACGTCGACGGCGGGCGCGGGCGGGGCGGACGTAGATGTGCCGGAGTGGGCGGTCATGGCGGCGGGGCCGTTCTGGTAGCCGTTCGGGTGCGCCATGCCCCCGGACGCGGGGGACGCGTAGCCGTGGGACTCGTACACCGGGGTCTCCGGCGGCAGCGGCTGCCCGGTCGTCGCCCCGTACGCCTGGCCGTCCCACTGCTGGGGATGGGCGTACGGCTGCTGGGGTTGCTGCTGGTGCTGTTGTTGCGGGTACGCGGCGTTCGGGTCGTACCAACCCTGCTGCCCGTAGGCGTCGTAGCCCTCGTACGGCTGGTTGCTCATCGCTTCGCTCATCCTCCTGCGAACGGCGGGAGCACCTCGACCGTGCCGCCCTCGGCCAGTCGTACCGTCTCGTGCTCACGGGTCCCGACGGGGTCACCGTCGACCAGGAAGGAGCAGCGCAGCAGGACCCGGGCGAGTTCGCCGGGGTGGCGCTCGCGGGCCGCGTCGAGGGCATCCGCGAGGGTGACCGCGTCGTACGGCTCCTCGGCGGTGCCGGCCGCGGCCTTGGCGGCGGCCCAGTAGCGCACCGTGCCCTTAGCCATCTGCAGCCATCTGCTTCCTCACTCGGTCGTGGTGAACACGGTCAGGCTAGCCCGCCCGCGCGGCCACCCACTCCCCGATCCGGGCCAGCAGCTCATCGTCGCTGGCGTTCTCGGCGTGGCCCATGCCGGGCTCCAGCCACAGTTCGGCGTGGCCGGGGGCGGCGTCGGCCAGCATCCGGGGGTGATCCAGGGGGAAGTAAGCGTCCTGGTCGCCGTGCACGATCAGCAGCGGGGTCGGCGCGATCAAGGGGACCGACTCCACCGGGGAGGCGGGGACCGGGTCCCAGTCGCGGTGGTGGATCCGGGTGCGCAATCCGTAGCGGCTCAGCAGACGGCCCTCGGGCCGGGTCACCAGCCAGTGCAGCCGCCGCATGGGGGCCGTGCCCCGGTAGTACCAGCGGGCGGGAGCGCTGACGGCCACCGCCGCGTCCGTGTGCGCGCCCCGAGGGGGCCGCGCCGCGTGCCGCAGCACCACGGAGCCGCCCATCGAGAAGCCCACGGTGGCCACGCGCCGGTGGCCGAGCTCGCGCGCCCAGCGCACCGCCGCCGCCAGGTCGTACACCTCGCGGTCGCCGACCGTCGACCGGCCGCCCGACGCGCCGTGCCCACGGAAGGAGAACGTGATCACCGCGCCGAACCGGGCGAGGTCGCCCGCCACCCGGCGGACCTGAGGCTTGTCCAGATCGCCCGTGAAACCGTGCGCGATCACGATCGCGAGATCTTCCCGGTCGGCTGAGCCGTGGGAGCCGTTGAAGCCGTTGGAGCCGTGGGAGCCATTGGAACCGGTGGAGCCGCAAACGTCGTATACGAGGCATCCTGGGTCGTATGAGGCGTCGATCGCCACGTCATCGGCTGTGCGCAGGAACGTCCGCGAAGGCCCGCGACGCGCCGTCTCGGTATGCGGACGATTCATGGATGGTGCCGTATGACCTGCCGGGCCCGTGCTCATGTGGGCTATTCTGCTGTGCAGAGGACTCGGGCAGCGTAGCCCCCGGGTCCTTTTGTGCTTTCGGAAGCGTTGTATACGAAGCGGGAAACCGCAGGTGTACGGGCCGCCGAGACACAGCGGGTCCCCGGGGCGCGGGATTCGCACCGTACGAGGCAGTGCCCCCATCGCTGGGACCGAGGAGGAACTGACGTTATGGGCGAGCGAACCGTGCACGGACAGGTGACGACTCAGGCAGGGGGGCCGCGATGAGTTCTCTGCTGCTGCTGACCAATGCCCTCCAGCCGTCCACGGAGGTGCTTCCCGCTCTCGGCCTGCTGCTGCACAACGTGCGCGTGGCCCCGGCGGAGGGCCCCGCTCTCGTCGACACGCCGGGCGCCGACGTCATCCTGGTCGACGGCCGCCGCGACCTCCCGCAGGTGCGCAGCCTGTGCCAGTTGCTGCGGTCCACCGGGCCCGGCTGTCCGCTGATCCTCGTCGTCACCGAGGGCGGCCTCGCGGCCGTGACCGCGGACTGGGGCATCGACGACGTCCTGCTGGACACCGCGGGCCCCGCCGAGGTGGAGGCCCGGCTGCGGCTGGCGATGGGCCGCCAGCAGATCGTCAGCGACGATTCCCCGATGGAGATCCGCAACGGCGATCTGTCCGTGGACGAGGCGACGTACAGCGCCAAGCTCAAGGGCCGTGTGCTCGATCTCACCTTCAAGGAGTTCGAGCTCCTGAAGTACCTCGCCCAGCACCCGGGCCGCGTCTTCACCCGCGCCCAGCTGCTCCAGGAGGTCTGGGGCTACGACTACTTCGGCGGCACGCGCACGGTCGACGTCCATGTACGACGCCTGCGCGCCAAGCTGGGCCCCGAGCACGAGTCCCTCATCGGCACCGTCCGGAACGTGGGCTACCGCTTCGTGACGCCGGAGAAGACGGACCGCTCGTCCGAGGACCCGAAGGCGGCGAAGGCGGGGCATCCGAAGGCGGAGGACGCGGACGGGAGGCCGGCCGTATCGGCGGCCGAGGTGTCCGCAGAGGCATAGGTACATCACAGTTACGGGCAAGCGCCCTGCCCAGAAGGGGTCCATCCGCGTAGACTCCGCGCGTGGCCAAGGTGACTCGGGACGATGTGGCGCGACTGGCGGGTACTTCCACCGCCGTCGTCAGCTATGTCATCAACAACGGACCCCGGCCGGTCGCCCCGGCCACGCGCGAGCGTGTACTCGCCGCGATCAAGGAACTGGGGTACCGGCCCGACCGGGTCGCCCAGGCCATGGCGTCGCGGCGCACGGACCTCATAGGCATGATCGTGCCGGACGCGCGTCAGCCCTTCTTCGGGGAGATGACGCACGCGGTCGAGCAGGCGGCCGCCGAGCGCGGAAAGATGGTGCTGGTCGGCAACACCGACTATGTCGCCGAGCGCGAGGTCCACTATCTGCGGGCGTTCCTCGGTATGCGCGTCTCGGGGCTGATCCTGGTCAGCCACGCGCTCAACGACCACGCCGCCGCCGAGATCGACGCGTGGGACGCCCGGGTGGTGCTGCTGCACGAGCGCCCCGAGGCGCTCGATGACGTGGCGGTCGTGACCGACGACCTCGGCGGTGCCCAGCTCGCCGTCCGGCACCTCCTCGAGCACGGCTACGAGTACGTCGCGTGTCTGGGCGGCACCGCGGAAACCCCTGCGGTCGGCGACCCGGTCTCCGATCACGTCGAGGGCTGGAAGCGCGCGATGCAGGAGGCCCAGATCCCGACGGAGGGCCGTCTCTTCGAGGCGCCCTACAACCGCTACGACGCGTATCAGGTGGGTCTTGAGCTGCTGTCCGGGCCGAACCGTCCGCCGGCGATCTTCTGCTCCACCGACGACCAGGCCATCGGCGTGCTGCGCGCCGCGCGGGAGCTGCGCATCGATGTGCCCGGGGAGCTGGCGGTCGCGGGCTTCGACGACGTGAAGGAGGCGGCGCTCACCGATCCGCCGCTGACCACGGTCGCCACCGACCGGTCGGGGATGGCCCGTGCGGCGGTCGACCTCGTGCTCGATGACGGGTTGCGGGTCGCGGGGTCGCGGCGGGAGCGGTTGCGGCAGTTTCCGTCGCGGCTTGTCGTCCGACGGTCTTGTGGGTGTGCGTAGCGCTCCGCGTTGTGCCGTGCGGCGCGGGGGTGGGTTTTGCGCAGTTCCCCGCGCCCCTGTACCGCCACTCCAGGTCGTTCTTGGTCCGCGGCGCCGTCGTGGCTGGTCGCGCAGTTCCTCGCGCCCCTGATAGAGCCGCTTCAGGTCGTTCTTCGCCCGCGGCGCGGGGGTGGGTTTTGCGCAGTTCCCCGCGCCCCTGTACCGCCTCTCCAGGTCGTTCTTGGTCCGCGGCGCCGTCGTGGCTGGTCGCGCGGTTCCTCGCGCCCCTGGGCGGGTGGTTTTTATATCGGGCATACGCGGTTCTGTCGGGCTTCTCAGGCGCGGCTCATTCTGTTCTCATGATCGCGGGACACTCTTCTTTACATGACCGACGAGAGCTACCCCCAGCAGCACGCGACCTCTCCAGTGAACCCCGAGTGGCCGCCCCCGCCGGTGTACCAGCCGGGGCAGCCGGTCCACGCGGCGCCCGCGCCCAGGCGGCGTGCCAAGGGTCCGCTCGCCCTGCTCGCCGCGGTGGCGATCGTCTCCGCGGCGATCGGCGGCGGTACGGCCTACGGCATACAGGAGCTGACCGGCAAGCCCGCGGTCACCTCCAGCTCCACCAGCACCACCGTGGTCCCCTCCAGCAAGAAGGGCACGGTGGCCGGGGTGGCCGCGGCGGTCAGCCCGAGCATCGTGGAGATCAGTGCCTCCTCCGAGTCCGGCCAGTCGACCGGTTCTGGTGTGATCATCACAAGCAACGGCCAGATCGTCACCAACAACCACGTCGTCGCGGGGGCCTCCTCCGTCAAGGCGACGACGAGCGACGGCAAGACCTACGCCGCGCGGGTCGTCGGCACCGACAGCAAGAAGGACCTGGCCCTGGTCCAGCTGCAGGGCGCCTCCGGGCTCAAGGCCGCGACCCTCGGCAACTCCGACGGGATCCAGGTCGGCGACCAGGTCGTGGCGATCGGCTCCCCCGAGGGCCTGTCCGGCACGGTCACCAGCGGGATCGTCTCCGCCCTCGACCGCGATGTCACCGTCTCCACCGAGGAGAGCCAGGGGCAGGGCCAGGGCAACGGCAGGTGGCCGTTCGAGTTCGGCGGACGCCAGTTCAACGGCGACACCGGCTCCTCCACCACCACGTACAAGGCCATCCAGACGGACGCGTCCCTGAACCCGGGCAACTCCGGCGGCGCCCTGATCGACATGAACGGAAACATCATCGGCATCAACTCGGCGATGTACTCGGCCACTTCCGACTCGACCTCGTCGAACGCCGGAAGCGTCGGTCTCGGCTTCGCCATCCCGGTCAACACCGTCAAGTCCGACCTGGCGACACTCCGCTCCGGCTCCCAGAGCTGAGCGACGTCCAGCCGGTCCACAGGCAAGGCGACAGGTAAGGAGTGCGACATGATCAAGCAGGTTCTCCACGAGGCGACCGCTCCCGTCGGCCCCGCCAGGGTCGCCCTGGCCCTCGCCGTGGCGTACGAACTCCACGGACCGTCGGCACCGGCACCCCACGCGTACGAGATTCTGGCCCTCCAGACCCGCCGGACCCTGGCGCCCCGCGCCACCGAGGTCCCGTGCCCGCAGATGATGGGCCTGCGCGTCAGCGCCGCGCGCACCCACCGCCGCAAGGTGCCGCTGAACCGCCTCACCGGCGTACTGGGCTGAGCCGTCACCGTACGGGGGGCCCGGCGGCAAAAAGTCCGGGTCGGCCCTTTCCGTCCCCGCCGGGAAACGTGCGACGCTGAATGCGTTCAGTTCAGCTCCGCCACCCTCGCACCTCAAGGAACTCCACACCCATGAGCCCCGCTGAAGGCGACCGTGAACCCCAGCGCATCCTGATCGTCGACGACGAGCCGGCGGTGCGCGAAGCACTCCAGCGCAGCCTCGCCTTCGAGGGCTACGAGACCGAGGTCGCCGTGGACGGCGCCGACGCGCTGGAGAAGGCGACCGCGTACCAGCCCGACCTGGTGGTCCTGGACATCCAGATGCCGCGCATGGACGGCCTCACCGCCGCCCGCCGGATGCGCGGAGCGGGGACCACCACCCCCATCCTGATGCTCACGGCGCGTGACACGGTCGGCGACCGGGTCACCGGTCTGGACGCCGGAGCCGACGACTACCTGGTCAAGCCGTTCGAGCTGGACGAGCTGTTCGCCCGTATCCGGGCCCTGTTGCGGCGCAGCTCCTACGTCGCCACGGCGGTCGGAGCGCCGGAGACCGAGGCGCTGACCTTCGCCGACCTGCGCATGGACCTGACCACGCGCGAGGTCACCCGGGGCGGCCGGCCGGTGGAGCTGACCCGCACCGAGTTCACGCTCCTGGAGATGTTCCTGGCCCACCCGCGCCAGGTGCTGACCCGAGAGCAGATCCTGAAGGCCGTGTGGGGCTTCGACTTCGAACCGTCCTCGAACTCCCTCGACGTGTACGTGATGTACCTCCGCCGCAAGACGGAGGCGAACGGCGAGCCGCGCCTTGTGCACACGGTCCGCGGTGTGGGCTATGTGCTGCGGCAGGGCGGCGCCGAGTGATCAGACGGTTCCGCTCCCTTCCGCTCCGTTCCCGGCTGGCCCTCCTGGTCGCCGCGGCGGTGGCGTTCGGGGTGGCGGCGGTATCGGTGAGCTGCTGGTTCGTCGTGCAGGGGAAGCTGTACGACCAGGTGGACAACAACCTGAAGAACGGCAGCGGGCGGGTGCGGTCGGGAGGCCTCGCGGGCGTCCTGAGCAACTGCACGACCACGCCCTCCCAGTCCACGACGGACGAGCGGGGCCCCCAGCGCCCGACCTACTACACCCAGGTGATCAACACGAACGGTGAGGTCTGCGTGTACCCGAGCTCGGCCGGTCTGGTGAAGGTCACGGGCAGCGACACGGAGATCGCCAGGAACCCGGTCAGGGGCATCCTTCACAACAGCGTCGACAGCAAGGGCACCCCGGTGCGGGTGCTGACGACGCCGCTGATCACCACCGACGGGCCGACCGGCGCCCAGCTCATCCCCGACGCGGCCCTGATGACGGCTTTCCCGCTCAAGGACACGGACAAGACGCTCAAGGACCTGGCCGTCGTCCTGCTCACCGTCTCCGCCTTCGGGGTCGTGGGGGCCGGGGCGGTGGGCCTCGCCGTGGCCCGCGCCGGTCTGCGGCCCGTGGACAAGCTGACGGAGGCGGTCGAGCACATCGCCCGTACGGAGGACCTGACCACCCGCATCCCGGTGGAGGAGCGCAGCGAGGACGAGATCGCCCGGCTTTCCCGCTCCTTCAACTCGATGACCTCGGCGCTGGCCAGCTCCCGTGAGCTCCAGCAGCAGCTCATCGCCGACGCGGGCCATGAACTTCGTACGCCGCTCACCTCCCTGCGTACGAACATCGAGCTCCTCAGCCGCAGCGAGGAGACCGGCCGGCCGCTGCCCCCGGAGGACCGCAGGGCGCTGCTCGCCTCGGTGAAGGCGCAGATGACGGAGCTGGCCTCGCTCATCGGCGACCTCCAGGAGCTGTCGCGCCCGGAGAAGGGACAGCACACCGGCAAGGCGCAGGTGGTGGAGTGGCAGGACATCGTCGAGACCGCGCTGAGCCGGGCCCGGCTGCGCGGCCCGGAGCTGTCGATCACGGCGGACCTCAAACCGTGGTACGTACGGGCGGAGCCGTCCACGCTGGAGCGCGCGATGGTGAACATCCTGGACAACGCGGTGAAGTTCAGCCCGGAGGGCGGCACGATCGAGGTCGCCCTGACCGACGGTGTCCTGACGGTCCGAGACCATGGTCCGGGCATCGCCGCCGAGGAGCTTCCGCATGTCTTCGACCGCTTCTGGCGCTCCCCGGGCGCCAGGGCCCTGCCCGGCTCCGGTCTGGGCCTGTCGATCGTGGCCCGTACGGTCCAGCAGGCGGGCGGCGAGGTGTCGCTGACCCCGGCGAGCGGCGGGGGCACGGTGGCGACGGTACGACTGCCCGGGGCGCCGGTCCCGCCGCCGGGGGAGACGGCGGTCGAGGGCGCCTGAAGAACGGCCGGCGAGCGGCCGACGGGCGGCCGACCGGCGACTGACGGGCGACTGACGGGCGGCCGGTGAGCCGGTACGGCCGCCTGATCCGATGTCAATGGCCGTAGCGGTTCCGGGGGTTCGCGGGCGCACGCGGACGTGTCGCCCGTACCTCCCCCTCTTTCCCGTCCTCCCTTTACTCTCGTACTCATGACCAGCGACGACACCGCCCGCACGGCAGGGACCCGCTCCATCGAGACCGTCACCACGCTCTCCCCCGACCAGGCCGAGGCCGTGCTCGCGCTGCTGGCCGAGGCCGCCCGGGTCGACGGCCAGCAGGCCGTGTCCGAGCAGGGGCGGCTCCAGCTGCGCGGCGGCGAGCGCGAGGGCGTGACCCATCTGCTGCTGATGGTCGGCGACATCCTCGCCGGGTACGCGCAGCTGGAGGACACCGACCCGGTGGAGGCACCGGCCGCCGAGCTGGTCGTGCACCCCTCGCTGCGCGGGCACGGGCACGGCCGGGCCCTCGGCTCCGCGCTGCTGGCCGCCTCCGGCAAGCGGCTGCGTGTGTGGGCGCACGGCGGTCACTCCGCGGCCCGGCACCTCGCCCAGGTCCTCGGCCTCACCCTCTTCCGCGAACTGCGCCAGCTGCGCCGCCCCTTGACCGACCTCGACCTGCCCGAGCCGAAGCTGCCCGACGGCGTCACCGTGCGCGCCTTCGTGCCCGGCCAGGACGACGCGGCATGGCTCGCCGTCAACGCGGAGGCGTTCGCCCACCACCCCGAGCAGGGCTCGCTCACCCAGCGCGACCTCGACGACCGCAAGGCCGAGCCATGGTTCGACCCGCAGGGCTTCTTCCTCGCGGAGCGCTCGGGCGAGGGCGCGGAGGTTGCCCGCCTCATCGGCTTCCACTGGACGAAGGTCCACGCGCGGGAGCAGATCGGCGAGGTGTACGTCCTCGGCGTCCGCCCGGGTGTCCAGGGCGGGGGCCTCGGCCGGGCCCTCACCACGATCGGCCTGCGGCACCTGGCCGCCCAGGGCCTGCCCACCGCCATGCTGTACGTCGACGCGGACAACAAGGCCGCGCTCACCGTGTACGAGCGCCTCGGCTTCCTCACCCACGAGACGGATCTGATGTACCGCACGGAGACGTGAGGGGCGAGGTGTGAGGGGCCCGTCGGCACGAGGGTCCCGGCCCCCGGCCGTACGAGAACCCGGCACAGGTGCCACACCCGCTCCCTCCAGCGGTCTCGGGGGCCTTCGCGCGGCCTGTGGACGCCCGCGAGCCCGTCCCCGCTATCCCGCACGTCATGTCCCCGTAACCATTGATTCAGACGGACTTGCGACGCTCGGGCAATGCATATCGCTGCGCCAGAACCCGCACCGCCCCCGGACATCGGGGCCGGCGCGGAGCGCGGGCGTCCCTTCGCCGCCCGGACCGGTCCTTCCGACGCGCCCGTGACCCGGTCCGCGCGGAAGAATGGGTTTATGAGCCAGCAGAACGCCCAGGCAGCGGCCCACCCGTCCCCCAGCGCCTCCCGCGACCAGGACTCCTCCGGTCCCGCGAACACGCAGAGTCAGCAGCCCTCCGTGGGATCCATAGCGGCGCACCGCCCGCACACCGTCGCCGCGACGGTCTCCGAGCTGGAACCGGACCTCGACGCCGACCTCGACGCGTACGTGGAGGAGGCCGAGAACGCCCAGCTGCCGCAGGGACGCTTCCTCGACCGGGAACGCAGCTGGCTCCAGTTCAACGAACGCGTGCTCGAACTGGCCGAGGACCCGAACACGCCCCTGCTGGAGCGGGCCAAGTTCCTGGCGATCTTCGCCAGCAACCTGGACGAGTTCTTCATGGTCCGGGTGGCGGGCCTGAAGCGCCGTATCGCCACCGGTGTCGCCACCCGGTCGGCCTCCGGGATGCAGCCCCGCGAAGTGCTGGAGATGATCTGGGCCCGCTCCCGTGAGCTCATGGCCCGGCACGCGGCGTGCTTCCACGAGGACGTGGCCCCCGCGCTCGTGGAGGAGGGCGTCCACCTGGTCCGCTGGAACGAGCTGACCGAGAAGGAGCAGGCCCGCCTCTTCACGCTCTTCCGCCACCAGATCTTCCCGGTGCTCACCCCGCTGGCCGTGGACCCCGCGCACCCCTTCCCGTACATCTCGGGGCTCTCCCTGAACCTCGCGGTCGTCGTCCGCAACCCGGTCTCCGGCCACCGGCACTTCGCACGCGTCAAGGTCCCGCCGCTGCTCTCCCGCTTCCTGGAGGCCTCCCCGCAGCGCTACGTCCCCATCGAGGACGTCATCGCCGCGCATCTGGAGGAGCTGTTCCCGGGCATGGAGGTGCTGGAGCACCACACCTTCCGGATCACCCGCAACGAGGACCTCGAGGTCGAGGAGGACGACGCCGAGAACCTGCTCCAGGCCCTGGAGAAGGAACTCATGCGGCGCCGCTTCGGGCCGCCGGTGCGTCTGGAGGTCGAGGAGTCCATCGACCGCTACGTCCTCGACCTGCTCGTACGGGAGCTGAAGATCTCCGAGGCCGAGGTCTACCCGCTGCCCGGCCCCCTGGACCTCACCGGCCTCTTCGGCATCGCGAACCTGGACCGGCCCGAGCTGAAGTACCCGAAGTTCGTCGCCGGCACCCACCGCGACCTCGCGGAGGTCGAGTCGGCGTCCGCGCCCGACATCTTCGCGGCGCTGCGGGAGCGGGACGTCCTGCTGCACCACCCGTACGACTCGTTCTCCACCTCGGTGCAGGCGTTCCTGGAGCAGGCCGCGGGCGACCCGGACGTGCTCGCCATCAAGCAGACGCTGTACCGGACCTCCGAGACCTCCCCGATCGTCGACGCGCTGATCGACGCGGCCGAGTCCGGCAAGCAGGTCCTCGTGCTGGTCGAGATCAAGGCCCGCTTCGACGAGCAGGCCAACATCAAGTGGGCCCGCAAACTGGAGGAGGCCGGCTGCCATGTCGTCTACGGGCTCGTCGGGCTGAAGACGCACTGCAAGCTGTCGCTCGTCGTACGCCAGGAAGGCGAGACGCTGCGCCGCTACAGCCATGTCGGCACCGGCAACTACCACCCGAAGACCGCCCGCCTCTACGAGGACCTCGGGCTGCTGACCGCGGACCAGCAGGTCGGCGCCGATCTGTCCGACCTGTTCAACCGGCTGTCGGGCTACTCGCGCCGCGAGACCTACCGCAGACTGCTGGTCGCCCCCAAGTCCCTGCGCGACGGCCTGATCTCACGGATCGACAAGGAGATCCAGCACCACCAGGCCGGCCGGCCCGCGTACGTCCGCATCAAGGTCAACTCGATGGTGGACGAGGCGGTCGTCGACGCCCTCTACCGGGCGTCGCAGGCGGGCGTCCCGGTGGACGTGTGGGTGCGCGGCATCTGCGCGCTGCGCCCCGGTGTCGCGGGCCTGTCGGAGAACATACGCGTACGGTCCATTCTCGGCCGCTTCCTGGAACACTCCCGCGTCTTCGCCTTCGGCAACGGTGGCGAGCCCGAGGTGTGGATCGGCAGCGCCGACATGATGCACCGCAACCTCGACCGCCGTATCGAAGCACTTGTCCGAGTGATCGACCCCGCCCACCGGGCGGCACTCAACCGGCTCCTCGAGACCGGATTGTCCGACACCACCTCTTCCTGGCACCTGGGCCCCGACGGGGAGTGGACCCGGCACGCCACCGACGCGGACGGCCAGCCCCTGCGGAACATCCAGGAGATGCTCATAGACGCGCGGAGGCGCCGGCGTGGCACAGCAACACCTTGATCCCCCCACCGACCCCACGGCCGGTATCTCCCAGAGGCTCTCGGCTCCTCCCGCGCCCGCGCTGGTGCGGGGGGAACGCCCTGGGCCGGGAGGCACCGCCCTCGGTGACGCTCTCGCGGACTATCTGCGCGCCCAGGCCACGGAGTTCCTCCGTTCGCTGCGGCACCACCGGGAGAACGGCGCCGGCGGGGGGTCCGCCGTGCGGGGGGAACCGAAGGCGGGGGAACCGGGGCAGGGCGGCCCTGAGGAACCGGGCGACGCGGCGCTGGCACTGCGCCGCTCGGCCCGCCGCATCAGCGGCACGCTGCACACCTTCCGCCCCCTCCTGGACGCCGAGTGGTCCGAGGGCATCCGGCCCGAACTCGCCTGGCTCTCGGGCACGCTGGCGCGCGAGCACGCGTACTCGGCGCGACTCGAGCGGCTGCTGACGGCGCTTCACCGGCTGTCGGGTTCCACGGTGTTCCCCGCGCAGACGGCGGGCGCGGCGGCGGACGGCAGCGGGCCCGGGCCGCGCACGCAGTCCGCCGTCCAGGAGCGCGGCAATCTGACCGTCGGCGCGGCGAAGGCGGGCGCCCTGCTGGAGCGCCAGCTGACCCTGGCCCGGACGCGGGCCCACTCCGCGGCCCTGGGGGCCCTCGGTTCGAGCCGATTCCACGCGGTGGCGGACAGCGTCGCCGTGCTCGCCAGCGAGGTGCCGCTCACGCCCGCCGCCGCGGGCACCGATCTGTGCCCCCTGGCCGCGGCGGCGGAGGAGCGGCTGTCCGACGCGGTGTCCGCGCTGCCCCTGATCACCGCGGGCCATCCGTACAACGCGGAGGCCCTGATCCACGGGCTGTCCCCGGACCCGGCCCCGCACCCGCAGGACGGCCCCTGGCATCAGGTCCGGCTGCTGCTGCGGCTGCACCGCTACGCCCGCGAGGTGCTCCACGGCGAGGAGGAGGCCGTGGACGTACGGCTGCTGGCGGCGGGCGGGGCCCTGAACCGGCACCGGGACGCCTCCGAGGCGGCCGCCGCGGCGGCCTCGGCGGCCCGCACCCCGCGTATCGCGCCCGCGACGGCGTACGCGCTGGGCGTGCTGCACGCCGACCAGCGCCATGAGGTGGAGGCCGCCCGCTTCGCCTTCCAGCAGGCATGGCAGAGGCAGACGGTGGGGGCGCCGTAACGGCGGCGAGCAGGAGAGGAGCCGGAGCACCCGATGACCGACGACACCATCCGCGCGGGGGGCTGTGTCCTGTGGCGTCGCTCCCCCATCGACGGCCGTCCGGAGATCTGCCTGGTCCATCGGCCGAAATACGACGACTGGTCGCATCCGAAGGGCAAGCTCAAGCGCGGCGAGGACCCGCTGGCGGGCGCCCTGCGGGAGGTCCGGGAGGAGACGGGGTACCGCGCGGTTCCCGGTGCCCCTCTGCCCACCGCCCACTACGTGGCGAACGGCCGCCCCAAGCAGGTCGACTACTGGGCGGCCGAGGCGGTGGAGGGCTTCTTCGTCCCGAACCGCGAGGTCGACCGCATCCTGTGGCTCTCGCCGGCCGCGGCGAGGAACCGCCTGACGCAGGCGCGGGACCGGGACCTGGTCGACGCGCTCCTCAGTTCCCTCAACCTGACATGAGAGGACCGTTTCCGTCGCATTGAGTTACGAAGAATTGCGTCCGTTTCCGGAACCCGCCCGTGTCCTTGATGTAAGCGTTCCGTGACCTAACCACACCGTCCTCAGGGGTTCACCCGCCGTTCACTTACGGCCATCGGCGGCTTCACCTGTTCTGCCTAATTTTTGGCTTACCTGATCCCGGACGCGACCTGGATGTCGCGTCCTGATCACCACTACTTCGCACGCCGCCAACCAGGACGGCGGCTTCTGGAAGGAACTCCCGAAAGTGAAGCTTCAGCGCATGAACCGGCGGGCCCTCACCCTCGGTGCTCTCGCCTTTTCCGGCGCCCTGGCCCTCACGGCGTGCGGCTCTGATGACACGGGCGCCAAGAACGGCAGCAGCAGCGCGCCGTCGGCGTCCAACGCCAGCGCGATCAAGTGCGACGACGCCAAGGGTCAGCTGCAGGCCTCCGGCTCCTCCGCGCAGAAGAACGCGATCGACGCCTGGGTGAAGCAGTTCGCCGCGGCCTGCAAGAGCGTTCAGATCAACTACAACCCGACCGGTTCGGGCGCCGGTGTCACCGCGTTCCTCGGTGGCCAGACCGCGTTCGCCGGCTCCGACTCGGCGCTCAAGCCCGAGCAGATCGCCGCGTCCAGCAAGGTCTGCACCGGCGGCGGCCAGGCCATCGACCTGCCCATGGTCGGCGGCCCCATCGCGGTCGGCTTCAACGTCCCGGGTGTCGACAGCCTGGTCCTCGACCCGTCCACGATCGCCAAGATCTTCGACGGCAAGATCGCCAAGTGGAACGACCCGGCGATCGCCGCCCTGAACAAGGGTGCCAAGCTCCCCGACCTCAAGATCCAGGCGTTCCACCGCTCGGACGAGTCCGGCACCACGGACAACTTCACCAAGTACCTGATCGCCACCGCCAAGAGCGACTGGCCCTACTCGGGCGGCAAGGCCTGGCAGGCCAAGGGCGGCCAGTCGGCGCAGGGCTCCGCGGGCCTCGCCCAGCAGGTCAAGCAGACCGCCGGTGCGATCTCCTACTTCGAGCTCTCCTACGCCGCTGACGGCATCAAGACGGTCGACCTCAAGACCGGCGCCGCCACCCCGGTGAAGGCCAGCGTCGAGAACGCCACCAAGGCCATCGCGAGCGCCACGGTCGCCGGCACCGGCAAGGACCTGGCCCTGAAGCTGAACTACAAGCCGACCGAGGACGGTGCCTACCCGCTGACCCTCGTCACCTACGAGATCGTCTGCGACAAGGGCAACAAGGCCGACACCCTCCCGGCCGTCAAGTCCTTCCTCAACTACATCGCGTCCCAGGACGGTCAGAGCCTGCTGACCGACGCCAAGTACGCGCCGATCCCCGCCGAGATCAACTCCAAGGTTCGCGAGACCATCTCGAGCCTGAGCTGACCTGAGAGCGCGGCCCGCCCCCAGCTAGGGGGCGGGCCCGCGCCGTCCGGTGCACCGCCGCCTGGAGCCGCCACCCTTCTACGGCTCCGCAGACCGGAGATCCCGATGGACATAACGAAACAGAACACACAGGCGCCACCGCCACCCCCCACCCCACGAACTTCCGCGGGCGCGCACAAGCGCTCGAACCGCGGCGCCACCCGCGCCGGAGACCGCATCTTCCTCGGCCTCTCCCGCGGGTCCGGCATCTTCCTCCTGGTGATCATGGCCGCCATCGCGGTCTTCCTCACCATCCGCGCGGTCTCCGCGATCAGCGGTGATCACGGCAACTTCCTGACCACCTTCGAGTGGAACACCAACCTCACCCCGCCGGTCTTCGGCATCGCGGTCCTCGCCTTCGGCACGATCGTCTCCTCGATCATCGCCATGGCCCTCGCGGTACCCGTCGCGGTGGGCATCGCGCTGTTCCTGACGCACTACGCGCCGCGCAAGCTGTCCGGCCCCATCGCGTACGTCATCGACCTGCTCGCCGCCGTGCCGTCCATCGTGTACGGCCTGTGGGGCGCCCTGGTCCTCGTACCGCACATGCAGGGCCTCTTCGGCTGGCTGAACAAGTACTTCGGCTGGACCGGCATCTTCTCCTGGCAGGGCGGCGCACCGCGTTCGCTGCTCACCGTGGGCGTCCTGCTCGCGATCATGATCCTGCCGATCATCACCAACGTCAGCCGTGAGGTCTTCCGGCAGGCACCCCAGATGCACCAGGAGGCGGCCCTCGCCCTCGGCGCCACGCGCTGGGAGGTCATCCGGATGTCCGTGCTGCCCTTCGGCCGCTCCGGTGTGATCTCCGCGTCGATGCTCGGCCTCGGCCGCGCGCTCGGCGAGACGATGGCCGTC
Source organism: Streptomyces sp. NPDC047022 (assembly GCF_040644155.1). NCBI lineage: Bacteria > Bacillati > Actinomycetota > Actinomycetes > Kitasatosporales > Streptomycetaceae > Streptomyces > Streptomyces sp. NPDC047022. The sequence continues at coordinate 50,071 of NZ_JBEYVV010000037.1, forward strand.
GCCACGGTCCTCTCGCCGACCTTCGACATCCAGGCCAGCATCCTGGACCCGGGCGGCGGCACCTTCGCCCAGAACATCGCCAGCAAGTTCGGCGAGGCCACCGACTCCGGCCGTGACGCGCTCATCGCCTCCGGTCTGGTCCTCTTCGTCATCACCCTGCTGGTCAACGGCGCGGCCCGCGTGATCATCGCCCGCCGCAAGGAGTACTCGGGGGCCAACGCATGAGCACCGCAGCCGTCACCGAAAAGCGTCACAGCACCCTGCGCGGTGCCAGCCTGCCGAAGTGGACGCCGTGGGCGATCGCCGCGGGCTCCATCGCCCTGGGCGTGGGCATCGGCGTGGTCGCCGGGCTCGACAGCAAGATCCAGTGGGGCCTGATCGCGGCACTGCTGTTCGTCCTCGGCTCCTACGGCATCGCCGCCCGCGTCGAGGGCCGCCGTCAGGCCAAGGACCGGATCGCCACCAGCCTCGTGTGGGTCGCGTTCATCCTCGCCCTGATCCCGCTGGTGTCCCTTCTCTGGGTGACCGTCCAGCGCGGTGTGAAGGTCTTCGACTTCTACTTCCTGTCCCACTCGATGGGCGTGGTCGCCGACACCGAGACCGGCGGCGGCATCTACCACGCGATCATCGGCACCCTGGAGCAGGTCGGCATCGCCGCCCTCATCGCGGTGCCGGTCGGTGTGCTCACCGCCGTGTACCTGGTCGAGTACGGGCGCGGCCGGCTCTCCCGCGCCATCACCTTCTTCGTCGACGTCATGACGGGTATCCCGTCGATCGTCGCGGGCCTGTTCGTCCTCAGCTTCTGGATCCTCATCCTCGACATGGGCTACTCCGGCTTCGCCGGTTCGCTCGCCCTGGCGATCCTGATGATGCCCGTGGTGGTCCGCTCCACGGAGGAGATGCTCAAGCTCGTCCCGAACGAGCTGCGCGAGGCCTCCCTCGCCCTGGGCGTCCCGAAGTGGCGCACCATCCTCAAGGTGGTCCTGCCGACGTCGATCGGCGGTATCACCACCGGTGTGATGCTCGCGATCGCGCGTATCACCGGTGAGACCGCGCCCATGCTGCTGCTGGTGTGGGGCACGACCTTCATCAACAACAACCCGTTCAAGGACCCGCAGGCCTCGCTGCCGCTGTACATCTACCAGCAGTACGCGAACAGCGCCGGTTCCGGCGCGGCCTACGACCGGGCCTGGGCGGCGGCACTCGCCCTCATCGGCTTCGTGATGATCCTCAACCTGGTGGCCCGCGGCATCGCCCGCTGGAAGGCCCCGAAGACCGGTCGCTGACGCGGCCCGTTCAGCGACTGACGGAAGTGAAGAAGTAGTCATGGCCAAACGAATCGACGTAAGCGGACTCACCGCCTACTACAGCGCCCACAAGGCGATCGAGGACATCTCGATGACCGTCGAGCCGCGCTCGGTGACGGCGTTCATCGGGCCCTCCGGCTGCGGCAAGTCGACATTCCTGCGGACCCTCAACCGTATGCACGAGGTCACGCCCGGCGGCCGGGTCGAGGGCAAGGTGCTCCTGGACGACGAGGACCTGTACGGCGCCGGGATCGACCCGGTGTCCGTCCGCCGTGAGGTGGGCATGGTCTTCCAGCGCCCCAACCCCTTCCCGACGATGTCGATCTTCGACAACGTGGCTGCGGGTCTGCGCCTGAACGGCAACTACAAGAAGTCCGAGCTGAGCGACATCGTGGAGCGCTCGCTCAAGGGCGCGAACCTCTGGAACGAGGTCAAGGACCGTCTGAACAAGCCGGGCTCCGGCCTGTCCGGCGGCCAGCAGCAGCGTCTGTGCATCGCCCGCGCCATCGCGGTCGAGCCCAAGGTCCTGCTGATGGACGAGCCCTGCTCCGCCCTGGACCCGATCTCCACCCTCGCCATCGAGGACCTGATCGGTGAGCTGAAGGAGCGCTTCACGATCGTCATCGTGACGCACAACATGCAGCAGGCGGCGCGTGTCTCGGACCGTACGGCGTTCTTCAACCTGGCGGCCGTGGGCCAGCCCGGCAGGCTGATCGAGATCGACGACACGGAGCGGATCTTCTCCAACCCGTCGGTCCAGGCGACCGAGGACTACATCTCGGGCCGCTTCGGCTGATCCGGCGGTTCGATGAGGACCCCTCGCGGTGCTGCATGGCGGTGCCACCGCGAGGACGAAAAGGGCCCGCCCCTGGCTCCCGGGGGCGGGCCCGTTCGTGTTCTGCCTCGTCTACCTCGTGCTCGTGGTCATTCGGCGACCTCGGTGCGCTCCCACCACTGGTACACGGTCACCCGCCCCTCCTTCCCGCTGTCCTCGTGGCGCGTCGTCATCTTGTAGTGCTCGTAGCCGCCGCGGTGGGGGATCTTCAGCTCTTGTCCCGGGGGGACGATCGGCACGGTTGTTCCGGCCAGGTCGGCCGGGCCGCCTTGGAGGAGTGCCTTGGTAGTCATAGGTCCAGTGTTGCCGCCCTGGGGGCGGACGCATCTCGAACGCGGGCGGTCCACTCGGGTGGAGGCGTAGTCACTTGCGTGCGCTGCGGGGCTTGGCGCGGTTCCCCGCGCCCCTGCGGGTGCGCTCCGCGCATCGGGTGCGCTGTCGGCCGCGGGTGCGCCGTGGTTCTCGCGCAGTTCCCCGCGCCCCCGCGGGTGCGCTCCGCGCATCGGGTGCGCTGTCGGCCGCGGGTGCGTCGTGGTTCTCGCGCAGTTCCCCGCGCCCCCGCGGGCGCGCTCCGCGCATCGGGTGCGCTGTCGGCCGCGGGTGCGCCGTGGTTCTCGCGCAGTTCCCCGCGCCCCTGCAGGCGCGCTCCGCGCGCATCGGATGCGTTGCCGGCCGCGGCGCCGTCGTGGCTTGTCGCGCAGTTCCCCGCGCCCCTGCAGGCGCGCTCCGCGCGCATCGGATGCGTTGCCGGCCGCGGCGCCGTCGTGGCTTGTCGCGCAGTTCCCCGC
>NZ_JBEYVV010000037.1:53100-57449 GCF_040644155.1 Streptomyces sp. NPDC047022
GCCCCTATAGGGCGCGCTTTCGCGCGCATCGGGTGCGTTGTCGGCTGCGGGTGCGGCGTGGCTTGTCGGGCAGTTCCCCGCGGCCCTGGCTGCGCGCGCGAAGCGCGCCGCATAGGGGCGCGGGGAACTGCGCGAGTAGCCCCACGCACCCGCAGGTGGCGACGCACCCGATGCGCGCGAAGGCGCGCTGCTCAGGGGCGCGGGGAACTGCGCGAGAAGGCACGACGGCGCCGCAGCCGACAACGCCCCCCTGACGCGCGCGGAGCGCGCACTTCAGGGGCGCGGGGAGCTGCGCGGAAACACCCCCGCTACAGGAACGCCAGGTTGATCAGCCAGTAGCCGCCCGCCGCGACCAGCGCCGCGGCCGGCATGGTGATGAACCATCCCAGGACGATGTTCTTCGCGACACCCCACCGCACGGCGTTCACCCGCTTAGTCGCCCCCACCCCCATGATCGCCGAGGTGATGACATGCGTCGTGGAGATCGGGGCCTTGAACAGGAAGGCCGTCGCGAACATGATCGAGGCGCCGGTGGTCTCCGCCGCGAACCCCTGAGGCGGGTCCAGCTCGATGATCTTGCGCCCGAGGGTGCGCATGATGCGCCAGCCCCCCGCGTACGTACCCAGCGAGAGCATCGCCGCGGAGACGAGCTTCACCCACACCGGGATCGGGTCGCCGTACTTCTCGACGTCGGCGATGACCAGCGCCATCACCACGACACCCATGGTCTTCTGCGCGTCCTGGAGGCCGTGGCCGAGCGCCATTCCGGCCGCCGACACCGTCTGCGCTATACGGAACCCGCGCTTGGCCTTGTGGGGATTGGCCCGGCGGAAGAACCACATGATCGCCGTCATCACCAGATAGCCGACGATCAGGCCGACCACCGGCGACAGGAACATCGGGGTGACGACTTTGTCCAGGACCCCGGACCAGTAGACCCTCGTGCCGCCCGCCAGCGCCGCGCCCACGAGTCCCCCGAACAGCGCGTGCGACGAGGACGAAGGCAGACCGAAGTACCAGGTGACCAGGTTCCAGACGATGGCGCCGACGAGCGCCGCGAAGAGGATGCCCATCCCCCTGCCGCCCTGGGGCGTCTGGATCAGGCCCTCACTGACGGTCTTGGCCACCCCGCTGCCGAGGAAGGCGCCGGCGAGGTTCATCACCGCGGCCATGGCCAGCGCCGCGCGAGGCGTCAGGGCGCGGGTCGACACCGATGTGGCGATGGCGTTCGCCGAGTCGTGGAAACCGTTGGTATACGCGAAGAACAGCGCGACCAGAATGGTCAGGATCAGAGCGAAGGTGTCCATGGACGCCTCAGGACTCCTTGACCGCGATGGTCTCCACGGTGTTGGCCACGTGTTCGAAGGCGTCCGCCGCCTCCTCCAGCACGTCCACGATCTGCTTGAGCTTCAGTACCTCGATCGCGTCGTACTTGCCGTTGAAGAGGTGCGCGAGGAGTTTGCGGTGGATCTGGTCCGCCTGGTTCTCCAGACGGTTCACCTCGATCCAGTACTCGGTGAGGTTCTCCAGCGTGCGAAGGTTCGGCATCGCCTCGGCCGTGAGTTCCGCGGCCCGTGCCAGCACCTCGATCTGCTGCTCGACGCCCTTCGGCAGTTCCTCGACGTTGTAGAGGACGACCAGGTCGACGGCCTCCTCCATGAAGTCCATGATGTCGTCGAGGGAGGACGCGAGGGAGTAGATGTCCTCGCGGTCGAAGGGTGTGATGAAAGAGGAGTTCAACTGGTGGAAGATCGCGTGCGTGGCGTCGTCACCGGCGTGTTCCGCGGCCCGCATACGCTCTGCGATCTCGGCCCGGGCGGAGGAGTCCGCCCCGAGCAGTTCCATCAGGAGTTTCGAGCCCGTGACGATGTTGTCCGCGGATGCGGCAAACATGTCATAGAAGCTCGTCTCCCTGGGGGTCAGACGAAAGCGCACGTGGGGTCCTCAGGATGCTTCGGTTTCGGTCAGGCTGATGCTAAGCGCATCATCCGGCCACGGCTAAGGGGCCGTCCTCCAGTGTCGCCCATCAGGCGCGGTGGTCGTCACGGGGGCCGCACAGGGGCGGCAAAGGTTCTGGCCAAGGGCCGTATACCCAGCAAAGTTCGTTACCATATACCCACCAGGGGTATACGTCCGTATCGTGATACGGGCAATCGGGACTCGAACGCCGTCTGGCTGGATTCATATCCCCACACGGCCCTCGACGGGAGGACGCTATGACGACCGAGACCGGCGCGGCGACGCCCTCCGAGGACACCGGGACCGTGGTGACCGATCACGACAGAGGTGTCCACGGCTACCACAAACAGAAGGACGAGCACCTCAAGCGGCTGCGCAGGATCGAGGGCCAGATCCGCGGTCTGCAGCGGATGGTCGACGAGGACGTCTACTGCATCGACATACTCACGCAGGTCTCCGCCTCCACGAAGGCCCTCCAGTCCTTCGCGCTCCAGCTTCTGGAGGAACATCTGCGCCACTGCGTGGCGGACGCCGCACTCAAGGGCGGATCCGAGATTGACGCGAAGGTCGAGGAAGCGACGAAGGCCATCGGCCGCCTCCTGCGTACCTGAGCGTGACGTTCAGGCCATCCGGCACATCCGGCGGCAGAGTGGAAACGGGTGACTACTCTTCGGAGTCGTCCCGCTCCTCCGCCACCCTCAGGACCTCATCGATGCTCTCAAGGCTGAGCCGGTCCTCGTGTGCGGCCGAGGCCGCGATCATCAGGTCGCCACACAGCTCGATCTCGGCGAGGGCCACGTGGTCCTGAACTGCCGTACCGCCGACCGGAGCCACGCGCATCACCTCTTTCTGCCGCCACCGGCTTCCTAGAGTAGGGAGCGCTTACGCACCGCGCATGGCACGGACGGACCATTTCCGGCCCCTCACCCGCCTCACTTTCCGGACCGCGCTCCGGCGCTCGCGGCGCACATCACGCACATCACCCTTCGGCGATCTTCCCGGCGTAGATGTCCCCGGACGCCGGAAGCCGTACGTCGGCCGGGACCCCGAAGTCGTACAGCAGGATCGTCGAGGACACGGCGACCGCGGCCTTCCGGCGGCCACCCACGAAGCTGAACCGATGGCGGACCTCACGGACGCGCCCCTGGGCGTCGAGATAGACCTCGAACGGGACCTCGGCCGTGGCGAACCCTTTCGCCGCCGCCCGCAGCGGCCCCCGGACGTCGGCGGACGCGCTCGTGGCCGCGAGTCCGATGTCGGCGACCCCGCGGTAGTGCCGCACCGGCGTGTCCGCCACCTCGGCCTGCCCCACGTATGTCACTTTCCGGACACCGCTGAGCAATTCGGCCGCCGTGTAAGGGTCGGTGGCGCCTCCCGTGACGAGATTGCCGTCGGTGAGCGTGGTCGTGTCGACCCGCACCCATTTGTCGGCGGGCACCCCGGCGCCGCGGTTCTTCATGAACAAGGCGCCCGGGGCCAGCAGTTCGGTGATGGGCCGGTGCTCCTCGGCGCCCGCGGCGTCCTGCGGCAGCGTCACCGTCAGCCGGCCGAGCCGGTCCCGGTAGTCGTACACGCCCTCGCCGCGGATGGTGACCCGGGTGCCCCCCGTCGCCATCTCCATCGACGTACGCGCCCGAGAACTGCCGGCGTGGACCAGGGTCGCCGCCGCCTGTCTGAGCGTCTGGACGGCACTGGCTCCCGAACGCCCGTCCTCGGCGACCGCCCCGCTGCCCGAACAACCGGTGAGCGACGTGCCGCAGACCAGAAGTCCCACCGTCGTCAGGATTGCCGCACCGAGCTGACCGTGCCGCCGCACCACCATCACCTGCGTACCCCCAGCCGGTCCGTCCCGGTGCCCTCCTGCCATTCCGCTTAACGACCGCCGCGGGGACCCGTCACGCGCGGGTAACCTTGTCCGAGTGGAGCGACAGGACATTTCCACCGGTCCGGCAGAGCACCGCACGACTACCGTCGATCAGGGACGGTTCTGTGTGGCCAGGTGCAGTTGCGGGTGGCGGGGGCCGGCGCGGCGGGCGCGGAGTTCGGCTCGAGACGATGCGGTTGGCCATGCGGCGCTTGGGGGGTAGGGGGGTTCTGCAGGTCTTGAGCCGCGGGTTCGTCGTGGTTTTTTGCGCAGTTCCCCGCGCCCCTGATCTAGGGCCCTTCCGTGCGTTGGCGGCTGCCGGAGCGTCGTGGGGTTTTGCGCAGTTCCCCGCGCCCCTGATCTAGGGCGCTTCCGTGCGTTGGTGGCTACCGGAGCGTCGTGGGATTTTGCGCAGTTCCCCGCGCCCCTGATCTAGACGAGTCTGTCCAAATACGGTCAGTGATCGAAGGCGGTCAGTGAGCGGCTGACCGCCTGGCCGGTCTGGAAGTTGTGCCAGATTGCGGCT
>NZ_JBEYVV010000038.1:0-56812 GCF_040644155.1 Streptomyces sp. NPDC047022
ACGTTGTTGTTCACGCTGGAGTTGGTGAGGGAGACGGTGCCGCCGCTGTTGTAGATGCCGCCGGAGACGGATCCGGTGCCGGTGACCTTGTTGGCATTGATGGAGGAGGCGTCGACGCTCACGGTGGTCGCGCCCAAGGAGTCGTCCGAGTAGAGGCCGCCGCCCAAAGAGTATCTGCCGGAGCCGAGGTTGCCGGTGACCAGGGTTCCGTTGGTGAGGTTGAGGGACCCTTGGAGGATGGCGATCCCGCCTCCCTGCCCCTGGGCGCCGACGACGCTGTTCTTGATGACCTGGGTGTTGTCCAGTGTGACGGGGGCGGTGCCCTGTTTGACGATTCCCCCGCCGCTGCCGGCGACTCCGGGTGTGGTGAAGCCGGTCACGACGTTGCCGCTGATGACGGAGTTGCTGACAGTGATGGTCCCAGCGTTGCCTCGCACCTCCATGCCGCCACCGCCCCCCGTGCTTTGTGCGACGCGGTTGTCGGCGATGGTGGAGCCGCTGATGGTGACGTTGACACCCCCCGCTGGGTTGGTCATGGCAATGCCACCGCCCGTGGCCTTCGCTGTGTTGTTGCTGATGGTGGAGTCGGCGATGGTGGTGACAGCCCTGCCGGCCACGGTGATGGCTCCGCCCTCGTTCCCCGCGCGGTTGCGGGTGAAGGTGACTCCGGTGAACGAGGCGGTCCCCGTGGTCGCGTTTCCTACCATCTCGACACCGGCGGCGTCGGTATCGGACCGGTTGTCCGAAACGGTGCCTCTCTGCATAGTCAGGTTGACGCCGTTGCCGCTCAAGATCGCTCCACCGTGGACGCCGGCGTGGTTGCCGCTGAAGTTGACATCGGTCAGTGAGACCGTGGTGCCAGCGTCGGCAAGCAGGCCGCCTCCATCGCCGGGATCGGAGCCGTTCATGACGGTGAGGGTGTCCATCGTTAGCGAAGTGGCGCCGACCTCGAAGATCCGAAAGTCCGTGGTGGCATTCGGGTCGCGGCGGATCGTGGCGTTGTGGCCGTGGACGGTCAGCGGCTGCGTGATCGTGGGGAGGGACTGGTCAGCGTCGGTGAGGGTATAGAGGCAGTATGTCGTGAGGTCCAGGATGTGGTCGTTCAGGCCCGCGTTGGAGTCGTTGATGGCCTGGATCAGGGCTGTGTCCGAGCAGGCCACCGGCGTATTCGCATGCGCCGGCACCGCCGCCACTCCTGCGAGCAGCACCCCCGCCGCCATAGCGAGACTCAGACTTCGCCGACCCATGTGTGTGCCTCCGCTGGCTCGTCCTGCTCATCCGGCCCGCGGATGCGGACGGCAGCATTCAAGCTAATCGGGACATAAAGGAATCAAGGCTGACATGCCGTCATGGATTGATAGTCATACGAGCAGCTGCACTGCCCTGGACTTGCAGCAAGACGAAGACCCCGGACCAACACGGCCCGGGGCCATTTTGCAAGCGAAGCAGAAATTCCGCCCTGCGTGGCACCGTCATACGAACAGCCACTATCCGGCATCAGGCCCGCTTCGCCCTGCGGGTCGGCGTCTGCTGACCAACTGTCCGCGTGGCCGTACGGGGGCGTACGCACGGGTTTGCGGGGCAGGTCAGAGGGGGTGCGCGTACGGCGGTGAACGGTGGCGGCCGTCGATGCACTGGACAAAGACCAGGACAACGAGATCAGGTGCGAGCGACTACCCCAACGAACTCGGCCCCTTTGTGGTTGCTGACGATGAAGTCAAAGCCGTGGCCTGCCGCGCAGGTCAGTTCCACGCTGACGTATCCGCCTCTGGTTCCAACTATGCGTCTAGCCGTCCAGGAGGGTCCGTGGACGTTCATACGGCAGGTCAGGCGGGGTGCGCGTATGACGGTGAACTCAGGTGTCCATCAGCGCACTGGACAATGACCAGGACAACGCCGCTGCGCCTCGACCTGGTCAGCCAGGGCTTTGCCAGCCAGCAGGCGCTAAAGCACCGCCGTTGAGGTCCGCGTGCATGAATCGGTTCCGCGGGTGACGCTGGGATTGTGCCCGCACCGCGTGTCGTCGTGTATCCGCCGTCGGAAGGTGGTGGCAGGCGGGTGCGTGTGGACGGGATGATCCTTGGGACGGCTTACTCGCTGCACGACCTAGCGGTGTTCCTCGAACGTGCCGGGCTGGAGGGTTGGGACGAACTCGACGTGGTCGCGGCAGAGGGGCTGATCGAGTGGCGGGGCGGCGGGGCGGACGTATGGCCTTAGGGCTCTGCCGGCACCCGACTCCGGGTGCCGGCAGGGCGCGCGACTCTACGGCGCCGACGTCCAACCCCAGATCGGATTTCCGTTCATGTCTCGTGCCTCCGCCTCCAGCCCCAGGTATCGGGGCCCCTCGCCTACGGCTGTTCCCGCTGGCCGTTGATACAGAGCACCGGAGCGCCGATGGGGAAGATCGACCGTTCTGACATGGGTGAAGCCCTGTGACTCGTAGTACCGCCCGAGAGTAGCGTTGGTCTTCCAGGCATCTATCCGAAGCCAGACCTTTCCCATGACCTTCGCTTTTTGGGCGGCCCAATCAAGCATCGAACTCCCCAATGAGGCGCCACCAAAAACAGGGCGGACGATGATTCGATGCGCATACAGGGCGGCATCGGGGCCATCGCCCGAAGCCCAGAATTCAGGATCCGCGAACTCGTCCACGGTGATGGTGCCCAATGTTTCCGGACCGTCCTCCATTATGTACACGTAGCCATGCTCGATGTCGCGGAAAATCTTCCCTGTGTTCGCGGGGTATTGCCACTGGTCAATACCCTTTGAATTGAGCCATCGACCCGCCTCTGCCCACATGGAAGCGATGACATCGACTTCACTTGAGACGGCAGGCCGGATAGTGACGTCGTCACGCATTACTTACCCCTGTTCCCAGCTCGTAGCGGAGGACGTTGCGATCCGTTGGCATGGAGGTCACAGTCACGCGTACTGGCGTGGAAACCGTATGGCCGACGCGAGTTCGGACCAGCAGTGGGATCCCCGCTTCAACGGCTAGCTCGTCAGCCTGCTTCGGGTTTGGCATAACCGCTGTAACGTCATCGACGTAGCGAATCTGCTTATGCCCGATCGAAGCCATGTACGCGATGACCCCCTCGGGGATATCGGCCGGTTCCGCAATAGGGGTGCCTTTGACAAGCTCATGCGGATAGTACGAGTCTTCGGTGGACCAGGGCTGCTCATCAACAAAGCGCAGTCGGCGGCGCACCAGAACCAGGTCACCCGACTCCATTTCAAGGCGCCGTGCGATTTCAGGACTGGCCTTTTCGATGCTTACAGAGATCTCCTGACTCGGCGTGCGTCCCTGTTCTTGAATGTCCTGCACCCATGCATCGACGCCTGCCGCCAAGCGCCTGTTGTGGTCCTCCGAGCGGGACGAGTTATAGACCAGGACATCCTGTCGGTGAACCATGTAGGCCCGCCCTTGGCTGGCAAAGACCAGCCCTTCAGCTACGAGCCGCTGCAACCCGAGGCGCACGGTATTGCGGGAAGCGTCGTGTAGTTCCATCAGCTTCCGTTCACTCGGCAGCTTGCTCCCCGGCGGGTACTCCCCGCCCTGGATCTTCGCCCGCAGGCTGGCCGCCAACTGCATGTACAGGGGATCTGAGCGCGTCGCCATAGCTCCATGATGCCCCACTGGACTCACTGGTTGGTACGAGCAGGACCAAAGTGCTTGACACCTCACACCTGTGGGTGCAGCATCATGTCTGCAACTGGTTGGTACCAGAAGAACCAGAGGTGCCAGTCTGTGTGCAGTGCGCCCGGAGGCCCCCGAAAGGGGCTCAAGGAAGCGTCCGTTCATTGAGAACTCAACAGTGCGACGAGTTGACGGGGTGCGATTCCCCGTCCCCGCTACGGCCCGGGTGATGGCCGTCGGCAGCCACTTCGTGGCAGGTGTACCTGTCCTGTCCTGCGTGCCAGCTCTGGAGAACGACCCCGGGGACCATTCCTCCATTTCTGGAGACCAACCCCTGGGTTGCCACCTGGTGCGCGCTGCCCTGCTGGCGTCAGAGCAGTGACGATGACGCACCCGACTTCCCCGGCTCGGGACCGGTACTCCGTGGCAACGGCGCACCGGTGAAGCCCGGTTCTGTTTCGCACCACAGCCCCGGCAGGGTTCGACTCCCGGCCGGGGCACGTACCGCCAACACTGAACAGACCACGACCCAGGAGGGGCATCCATGGGCAAGCACAAGAGCAACCAAGCCAGGGCGGACGACAGCCCGGGGGGAGCCTCCGGGTTCATGGTCGTGGCGTATCAGCGCGCTGCCGCAGTGTGTGAGGTGGCCAGCGTCGGCGCTGGGCTCGACGGGACGGCCGCCGTCTACTTCGCTCACGAACTGCGTGAGGAGTTCCCGGGCGCGATCGTGGCGATCCTTCCCCGGAAGTAGGCGAGTGGTTCTGATCAGCCCCGATGGTCGTAGGCCGGGTTCGACTCCCGGTCGGGGCGCTCCGGTCGCCGCTGCGCGGCCGTGCCGCACACGACTGGCGGCTGATCACCCCATAACGGCAAGCGCCCCCGGTGTTCGAGCACCGGGGGCGCGGTTTTGGGCCGTTCAGGAAGCGAAAGGAGAACAACGACCCATGGAGCACATCGTTGCACTTCAGGCGGTTGTTACCGCGGACCATTCCGTCCGCGAGCCGTCGGTCGCGGAGCTGGAGGCGATCGAGCGGGAGCTCCCGCTGATCTCGGCTGAGGTGGAGTTGCTGGATGCGGAGATCACCGTGCTGGACCGCACTCCGTCGGAGATGGACACGCGGCGTCTCCGGCGGGCGCGGCGCAAGGTGCTGGCCGCCCGGCGCGCACTGACCAACCAAGCCACGGTCATGGGGGTCAGCGCATGAACAAGCGATCCGACCCCCAGCGCGTCGACTCCTGGCCGGAGCCGGTTGTGGCTTTGCTCCGCGCGGTCCATGATGCGCTGGACATCCCGCTGCCGGGCCTCACCGACGAGGACGAACACGCCTACACCAAGCTCCTGGACAGCCGGGCTGCGGACGCGAGGATCATCCTCGCCTGCGTCCTGGACGCCGGGCACGAGGCGGGCGGGGCGACAGCGTCGCTGCGGGCCTGCACGGCTCGCCACCCGGTCACCTACACCCCGTGGATCGGCCACGGGGGCGAGCGGTGAACCGCAAGGGAAGGATCCTGCTCGTTCTCGCGCTGGTCGCGGTCGTCGCGATGGCCTTCCGGGTCTCCTGGAACGCCCTGCGCGACGTGGCCAAGGCGATCGGAGCAGACGCCACCGCCGCTTTGCTGTACCCGTTCGTGGTGGACGGCCTGATGGCGCTCGCACTGGTGGCCACGCTCGTCCTGACCAACGACGACGACAAACGGTTCGCGCTGAAGGTACTGGCCGCCTACACCCTCGCCTCGCTCGTCCTGAACTACGTACACGGGCTCGTCCCCGCCCTCCACAACGCACCCGCCGGCCCCGTGCGGCTGGCCGAGTGGAACGCGGGAAACTGGGCGCTGGTCCTGCTCGCCTCCTCCCTGCCGGTCGGCTCCATCTACTTCGGCTCCGACCTCGTGGCCAAGGTGCTCCACCAGCCTGCCCCCGCCCGACAGGACGCGGCGTGCGAGCCGAAAGGACAGGAATCCGCACCCGCCCCGCACACCCCCGCACACCCCGAACAAGCTCCCGCCGCCGCGATCGACGCGCCTCCCGCCGCGCCGCCCGTACTTGAGCCGTCGACGCTGGTCACGGCCCATACGGACCCTGTGCGGGAGACCGAGCCGCACACCCCGCACACCGTCCGCACACCCGACGCCGAGAGCGCCGATGACGTGCTGCGGCAGGCCCAGTTCGAGGAGGCGGAGCTGGAGCGGATGCGGCAGGACGCACGCCGTGCGTACGCCGAATCCACACAGGCATCCCGTCCGCTCAGTGCGCGTGCGCTGGGCGAGGCGTTCGGCATGAGCGAGTCGTGGGGCCGCAAGCAGATCCTCGCCGTACGCGACGAGGAGGAACCGCCCCGGCCCGTCCTGCGGGCCGTCGACACCACCGCCGTGTGATGGCCACCATCCTCGTCTACCGATGGCGACTCGCCCCAGACGGCTTGGCCACCCGCCGGCAACTCCGCGCCCGCGGGCTGCGACCCGGCGGTCAGGACGTAGCGGCTCAGATCGAGCGCCCGCGGCGGCGCCGCGGGCCGCTTGTGGCCTACCTCTACTCGATCGACCAGGCCAAGCCTGTGCGGCCGATGACGCCCGCGAAGTGGGCGGCACTGGCGAAAGCGAATGCCGCCCGGCGCAGGTGCCCTGAGTGCGGGCGTGATGCCGGATACGTCATCCCGACCTCGCTCGGCATGTGTCCCGCCTGCGCCTACCCCGAGGAACAGCGCGCTGCATAAGCCCTGTTGGCAGGCCCGGCCAAGCACCTCCTACAGCCCTGGCCGGGCCCTACTCCCATGAAGGAGTGCTCTCAGCATGACGGAACTCAGCACGGAGCCGGTAGCCGTCCAGGCCGCCCCGGCTCCGCCGCCCACGCCGCCCGACACCTCGCCCACCGCAGTCAAGGGCGTGGAGGTGGAGCACACGCCGGGCGGCTGGCCGGTCGCGCCGCTGGCACTGACGGGTGCGAACGCGACCGTGAGCACGATCGCCGCGGCCGGTCTGACCGGCGGACCGATCGCTGCCGCGGTGGCTGCGACCGGCATGGCCGTGCTCGGTACGGTCGCCTCCTACCGCAGCCGCAACCCCCGGCCCAGGCAGGCCGCACGCCGGGCCGCGGCCCGCACCGCAGCCCGCAACCGCTCCGGGGGTCTGGCCTCGTCCGGTCGTACAGCTGGCGGAGCGGGTCGGGTGCCGGGGCAGAAGCGGCGCAGTGCGGGCGCTGGTCCGGGCGGTGGCACTGCTGGTCAGGGTCGGTCCGGGGCGGGTAAGCGTCGCGCTCCGGTCTCCCTGAACAAGTCCGCCATGCCCAAGGGCCGCGGCGGGGCTGCGGGTGCGCTGCGCAAGGCGGGGCAGGTCAAGGCCCTGCGCAGTGCGCAAAAGCAGGCCGGGACATCCCGTGCGCAGAAGCGGGAGCAGGCCACCGCCGCACGTCGGGCAGTCGCCGACGCTCGCCGCAACGCCCCGAAGCAGAACAAGCCGCAGGCCAGTAGTAGGTCGGCAGGCAAGGCCCGGTCACGTGGTCTGGCGGGGCGGATGCTTGGCGGGGTGGGCCGGAAGGCTCGCGCGGTGAAGCAGGCCGCGATCGCCAAGCAGCGGGCCCACAAGGACGCGGCCACGGCCCGGAAGGTGGCCGGGCAGCGCGCCGGCGTCCGCAAGGCCCCGGCCCGTAAGGCAGCCCGCAAGGCCCTGCTTCGCTCCGCGGCCCGCTTCCACGGGCGCCGGGCACTGGCCGCGCTGCTGGCCCTGCCCATCGGTGTGCTCGGGTGTCTGTCGAGTCCGCTGGGGCGGAAGTTGGGTCTTCCCTGGCTCGTGCACCCCGGTCGGCGCCTGTACCGCCGCCTGTCCGGCATGGCCCGTGACGAGCGAGCCGAGCGCGACGCCGCAATCCGCGAAGAGCAGACAGCGGCGGAAGCCGCGGCGGATGAGGAGGCCCAGAAGGACGGGAGCGAGGGGCTCGGAGGCAGGGTCGACCGCCCGGCCGAGCGGGTCCCGGAGAACACCATCACATCGAGCAGTGAAGGAGATCACGTGTCCGGGTTCCAGTTCGAAGAGCACGCAGCGGAGATGGAGCAGGCCGCCCAGGCCTACGACCCCGAGGACGCCATGGAGATCCTCGCCATGGTCGAGAGCCTCCCGGCCGCGCTCACGTCGGTGGCGAACGTGATGAAGACCCTCGCCGAGCGCGCCGACAGTGAGTTCCCGCTGGAGAAGGAAGTCGCGGACGGCTTCAACGACATCTTCGGCGCCCTGATGTCCGCTGTCGCCGTGGCGGAGGACATGGGGCCGCTGTTCCGTCAGGCGCACGAGCACGACATCGCCCGCCATGAGGACCCGCGCAACGGTCCGGAAGCCGAGAAGGGATGGAACGTCTGAGCATGACTGCCACCACTGCCGTGAAGAAGAAGCAGGCGGACAGTGGCCCGGTGCTGGACTGGACTGCCGGTCACGGACCCGTGACCGGCGCCCTGTCCGCGACCACCGGAGCCTTCGCCGTCGCTACCACCGGTGCCGCCCTGTCCATGCCGCCCGCCTGGGCTATGGCCGTCGGCGCCGCGGGCGCCCTCGGGCACACTGTCGCTGGGCTGAAGGTCCGCAACGCGGGCCGAACCCTCGCCTTCAAGGCCGCATCCTGGCTGGTCGGCGCCGGGTGGACCACCTGGGCCATCGCCACCGGCCCGCTCTCGTGGGCCGCTCTCGGATCCCTGGCCACGATCGGCGTCGGCATGGGTGCCGGCGCCCGTTCCGTCGCCCTGTACGAGGAAGCCCGCGAAGAAGAAGCCCTCGCCGCAGAGCGACGGGCCATCGCCCGGGAGCTGTCCGCGGAGCGGCGCGCGATCGCCGCGGAGTGGGTCGAGCGCATCCAAAGGATCTGCTCCATCACCGTGAAGGTGCTGGCTGTGGAGATGTGGGAGACCGGCAACGGCTACTCCCTCGACCTGGAACCGCAGGGTGGAATCACCTACGACCGCATCGCCCAGTACAGCCCGGCCCTGTCCGCGGACGCCAAGCTGCCGCACGGCTGCACCGCCGCCGTCACCGCTGGCATCCACCAGGGCCGGGCCATCGTGGACGTGACCACCCGCAACGTGCTCGCCGAGGCACGCACCTACCCCGACGACTACACGCCGCTGTCGGTCCTGACCGGCATCCCCTGGGGCTTTCGCACCAACGGTGACAAGGTACTCACCTACCTGCGCGAACAGTGCGCCCTGGTGGTCGGCCCCACGGGGTCGGGCAAGACGAACATGCTCCACACGATCCTGGCCGGGTTCGCCCGCGCCGAGGATGTCCTGACCTGGGTCATCGACCTCAACGCCGGGTCAGCTGGCCTGCCTTGGGTGCTGCCCGCCTTGAGTGGCGAGTTGAAGCAGCCCGACGGACAGCCGGTCCGCCCGGGTATCGACTGGCTCGCCGGCACCTACGAGGAAGCCCTCAAGCTCCTGGACGCGGCGATCGCGGTCGGGCTGCACCGCAAGCGCGCCTATCAGGAGCTGATGGCCAAGCACGACACCGACCTGCTGCCGGTCAGCGCGAAGATTCCCCAGATCATGCTGGTCATCGATGAGGGCGCGGAGATCCTGGTCAGCACCGACCGGCGCATGAAGGAACTCGCCAAGCGGATCCAGGAATTCATCCGCATGCAGCGCGCCATGGGCGGACGCACCGTCATCACCGCGCTCGGTGCCACCGGCAGTGTGCTGGGCAACCTCCTCATCCGCCGCGAAGCCAAAGTCCGCGTCGTGCTGACCGGCGGTGAGACCGAGGGCATGGACCTGTCCAAGATGTTCCCCGGGCGGCGCGGACTGCGCGTGGACCAGGCCCCGTTCAAAGGCGCCGGGTTCATGGGCACCCCGGAGTCTCCGGGGGCGCTGTTCAAGGCGTGGCGGATCAAGCCCAGCCAGATCCGCGACATCACCACCGCCACCTCTCTGCGTCACCCGCGGCTCGATGACGTGTCCGCGAAGGCCGCTGGCGCCGACTACGCCCGCCGCTGGGACGCCGAGCGCACCGCATGGATGCGCGACCTCGGACCGCAGACCGACACCGGATCGGAAGCGGTCAGCGATGGTGGGGGGCTGAACCTGTCCGCGCTCCGCGCGGAGCAGGCGGGCAAGGCGTCGGAGGATGACCTGCTGCGCCGGTTCCGCGAGGAGATCGACGCACAGTTCGACACCGCCCCCGACCCGGACCCGTCCGCGCCACCTGCCCCGTCGGGGCTGAACCTGTCCGCGCTGCGCAAGGAGCCGGAGCAGGACAGTCCCGCCCAGCGGGCCGCGCTCGACGCGCTGATCGCTGCCGGACCGGAGGGCACCGGAGCCTCTGCTATCGCCCGCGCGCTCGCGGACGAGTACGGCACGAACCGTCAGACGGTGGTCGGCTGGCTCAAGGCATGGACCGAGGACGGCACCGCCGTACGTGTCGGGGAGGGCACCAAGGCCCGCTACGTCCACCGCGACCACGCCCCCGAACCCCCTGCATCCGAGTAGCGCTTGTCGCTTGTCGCCCGCCCCACACGCACATGCCTTCCGGCTTGTCGTGAGGGGTCGAAAACGGGGTGTGACCTGGGAGGCGACAAGCGACAAGACAAGCGAGACGACAAGACAAGCGACAAGCCGCACGACAAGCAACGCGACAAGCCATCGGCGGGCAGCACCCCGGTTCGGGTGCTGCCCGCCGACCGTTCCCCAAGGGAGCCGCTCGTGATCGTGACCCTGTCCGCCGTCGCCTTCTTCGGAGTCCTGACGGCTGTCCTCGTCCGCTGCCGCTACGTCGGCCCGCTCGCCGCTACCGCGGTGTTCCTGTTCGGGTTCTTCACCGCCGACACCGGAGCCTCCACCGCGATACGCACCACCCTGCGGGCCCTCATCAACGCCGTCTCGACCATCGCCTAACCCCTGGAAGGGAGGCACTGCTGTGAGTGAGACCGACACTCCCGCCGACTGGTGGCCGCGCATGAGCGACGCCGCCGCCAACGCGGAAGCCCGCCGGATCATCGACGACGTCTACCGCCCGGCCCCGCCGCCGCGTCCCATACCGACGTCCTACCGGGACGACACCGAGCCCCCGCCGATCGGGGACGCGGCACCGGTCTGGCAGGACGACCGGCGCGTCGTGCCCGCGTGGGCCGCCGGGGCCGCAGTCGCCTCCATCGGCATTGGTGCCGGCGCCACCGGGGTCGGGTGCGGGATCTGGCTCGTGCTGAAGGGATTCGCCTCCATGAGCGTCACCGGCGTCGCCTGCATGGCCGTGCTCTTCTCCGGCATCGCCTTCGCCGCGCTCTCCATCGGCGCCGCCTTCTCCCGGGCCAGGCGCTCCGTTTCCAAGGCCGTCTACACCGGGCCGGTCACCAAGAACACCCACGTGACCACCCACACCAAGGGCGCGTTCGCCCGCTCCCACACCCACCTGCACAACTGACCAGGAGGCCACATGAGCACCACCACTGACCCGGCGCAGCTCGTTCGGGATGCCGCCGAGGCCGTCCGCGAGTTCAACCACCTCACCTTCCCCCGCCCCGACCAGACACCCGCCCTCCCGTATCCGGGCGACGCGTACGACGCCATCGGCGCCCTCAAGACAGTCGCCCAAAGGCTCCCGCAGGCCATCGAACAGATCGGCACCGCGCTGGACGCCCTCGCCAGCGTCGGGCACCTCGGATCCGCCGACGGTGACGACCCGAACAGGCTGGTCGCCTGCACCCAAGAGTTCCTGATCACGGCCATGGAACAGGCCAGGGGACTCGCCCAGTGCCTGGACCTCGCCCACAGCACCACCAGCACGCTCACCTACAGCGGCCCCGATGACGGCCCGGAAGACGAACCCTGCGGGGAGGGCATGTGCCAGTGCTCCTGCGTCGGCTACCTGCACCCCTGCGGATGCGATTGCCCCCGCTGCCTCTACTGCCAGCAGCTCCCCGACAACTGCGAATGCGACGACTGACAGGAGACCAACCCCATGCTGCGTCTGCGCATTCAGCGCGCCACCTGGCCACGCCCGGCGCTGATCCTCACCGACACACCCCGCCCCGACTGCCTGCAGTGCGACGGCGACGGCGGCATCGAGGAGGACTACGGCGACTACGACACCGGCGAGTACGCGGACACCCACTGGTGGTCGTGCACGTGCTGGAACGAGAACCGCCGCTGGCTCCTGACGCCCCTGCCGCGCCGCCCCCGCTGGTCAAGCCGCTCCACCACGGTCCGCGACCCGTGGGCCAGCGACGAACCGCCCTTCTAGCTACGCCAAGGGCGGCCCGCTTCTCGCCAAAGTCCCGGGCCGCCCTTGTCTCCAGTCCTCAACAGAACTGTGGAGGTCTCCCAGCATGACCCAACCCACCGGCATCCGGCGAGTGCCCAGTGCGCCGCCGACGATCCCCAGCCTGCCGTTGCTCGCTGCCGCCCTCACGGCGGCAGAGCGTGGCTGGCCCGTCATCCCACTCCACCCCGGCAGCAAGCGCCCTGCGGGCCACGCCGAACCGGCATGCCCCGGCACCGGGCGGTGCGCCGACGGGCACCGCACCCCCGAACAGCGAGCCACCACCAACCCCGGGCTGATTCAGGCCGCGTGGTCGCACCGGCCCTACAACGTCGGCATCGCGACCGGCCCGGCCGGACTGCTCGTCATCGACCTGGACCCGGTCAAACCGGAAGAGCCAGAAGGAGCGCCTGACGGCGCCGCATCCTTGCAAGCGCTCTGCGAGCGCGCCGGACAGGTACTCCCCGATACCTACCGGGTGCGGACCGCGCGCGGTGAACACCTCTACTTCACCGCTCCCGCTGGGGTGCGGCTGAAGTGCAGTGCGAACCGGATCGGACCGCACATCGACACCCGCGCCTGGGGCGGCTACGTCGTCGCCCCAGGCAGCACCACCCCCGACGGCACCTACACGGTCGCCCACGACGTGCCCGTGGCCGAAGTCCCCGACTGGCTCACCCCGCTGCTGGTGGAGCCGGACAGGCCCGCTCCGGTGCCCGTGCGCGTGAACGACGGCACACGGGCCGCCCAGGTCGCTCTAGAACGCGAGTGCGCCGTCATCCAGGCCGCGACCGAGGGCGGGCCAAACGGCCGCAACAACACCCTGCACGAGAGCGCCTGCAAGGTGGCCCGGTTCGTCGCGTGGGGCGACATCCCCCGGCACGTGGTGGAGCAGGCAATCCAGGGGGCGGGGGAGTCGACGGGCCTGCCGCCGGCCGAGTGCCGCACGACCATCCGCAGCGCCATGGACTGGGTCATCGCCCACGCCACGCCACGGGAGGCGGCATGACGGCGCCGACTCCCCCCGCCCTGGATTGCCCTACCCCCACACTGAACGGTCCGCAGGTCGCTCCACAGCCTGTGGATACGACGGCCGTGGGCGAGCCGAAAGGCACCGCCCGTAAGGGCGTCGTATCTGCTCTTCGCTCGAACCGGTTCCCGACCCACAACACGGGCCCCAGCGCTGATCCCACCCCGGACCGGCCCGGTATCCGCATCTACGCGCCGCCGGTTTACCGCGACCACTGGGACGGCGCCTGCTGGTCCAAGCGCTACGCCAACACGCCCACTGCTGCCTACGCCTGCCCCTGCGGGCAGACCGACACCGCCCGCGGACAGGACGCCGTGGCTGCTCTGGTCACCGAATACGCCGCCCACAAGCACTTCTGCACGGGAGCTCCCGCGCCGCGCACCGAAGGGAGGAGCGCCGCATGACCGACACCATCGACGGAGCCGTGCTGCTGGACGAGGTCGAAGCCTTCCACCGGCGCTTCAACGTCTTCCCCACCGAGGCCGGATACGTCGCCGTCACGCTCTGGGACGCGCACGCCCATCTGCTCGAT
Source organism: Streptomyces sp. NPDC047022 (assembly GCF_040644155.1). NCBI lineage: Bacteria > Bacillati > Actinomycetota > Actinomycetes > Kitasatosporales > Streptomycetaceae > Streptomyces > Streptomyces sp. NPDC047022. The sequence goes on from NZ_JBEYVV010000038.1 coordinate 13,435, forward strand.
GCGTTCGATTCCACGCCTCGTCTGGCGTTCCTGTCCCCCGAGCCGGGATCGGGGAAGTCACGGGCGCTGGAAGTGGTCGAGACGCTCGTGCCGAACTCCATGGCGGCCGTCGACGCGTCTGTCGCTGCCCTTTTCCGGTCTGTCTCCGGGGTCGACGGCGGGCGCCCCACCATCCTGTTCGACGAGATCGACACCATCTTCGGCCCGAAAGCCGGAGAGAACGAACAGCTCCGAGGGTTCATCAACGCCGGACACACCCGAGGACGACCCGTGTACCGGTGCGTCGGGGACGGCGCCAACCAGCAAGTCCAAGGCTTCCCCTCGTTCTGCGCGGTCGCCGTTGCAGGACTCGGCAAGCTACCCGACACGATCATGACCCGGTCCGTCATCGTGCATATGCGGCGTCGGGCCAGGAACGAGAAGATCGAGCCCTTCCGCACCCGCATCCACGTACCGGAAGGCAACAAGCTCCGCGACCGGCTCGCCCGGTGGGCCGAAGCCATTCAGGAGCAGGTCACCGACGTGTTCCCGGAGCTGCCAGACGGTGTAGCCGACCGGCCCGCAGACGTATGGGAGCCACTGCTGGCCATCGCGGACGCAGCCGGTGGGCACTGGCCCGCCCGGGCCCGCAAAGCCTGCATCGCGTTCGTCAAAGCATCCCGGGTCAACGACAAGGGCAGCCTGGGAGTCCGGCTGCTGACCGACCTGCGCGATCACGTCATGGTCGGTATCGACCGCCTGCCCACCGTCGCCATCCTCGACAGGCTCAACGCCCTGGACGACGCTCCGTGGGCCGACCTGCACGGCAAGCCGCTGGACAACCGGCGCCTGTCGAAGATGCTCGCGGAGTACATGACGGTCGATAACGAGCCCATTGGCTCCCGCAACATCAAGACCGCAGGGAGCGTCCTCAAGGGCTACTACGCCGCCGATCTGCACGACGCGTGGACACGCTACTGCCCCCCACCCCGGGAAAGTCCGCTACCTCCGCTACCTCGCACCGAAAACCTGGTCTGACCAGCAGGAACGGGGTAGCGGCAACCGGCATCCGGAGCCGCTACCCCGGCGCTACCCATCCGCTACCGCTACCCCTTCCCGCTACCTCCAGCAGGCCCCTGACCTGCGAGGTAGCGGAGGTAGCGGAAGTAGCGCCCCTCAGAAGGCACCCCCGAAGGACAGTCCAAGAGGAGAGCCCATATGAGCATCGCCAGTGTTGAGGTTGTCCCGCTCGCCAAGACGGGCGGTCTGCCTCCCGTCTTCCTGACCGTTGAAGAGGCTGCCCGATGCCTCCGGGTCGGTCGCACCACCTGCTTCGGCCTCATCCGCACCGGGGAGCTGGAGTCCCTGATGATCGGCGGGCTCCGACGAGTTCCCGCCGATGCTCCCGCTGCCTACCTCGCTCGCCGTCGCGCTGAGCAGCGTGCGGCCTGACGCACTCCTCACCGGAGCGCCACCCCGCAGCGAGGTGGCGCTCCGGTCGTTTCCACCCACATGAACCCGAAGGAGTCCGCCCGTGGCGGAAGACAAGAAGCGCACCCGCCGGGCCAACGGCGAAACCGCCATCTACTTCGGCCAAGACGGTCGTTGGCACGCTCGTGTACCGATGGGCTACAAAGACAATGGCGAGCCGTACCGTCGACACCTGACGCGCAAGACCCGCGATGACTTGGTCGAAGAAGTCAAAAGGCTGGAGAAGCAGCGCGACGCGGGTTCGGCACAACAGCCAGGCAAGCCATGGACGGTTGAGAAGTGGCTTCAGCACTGGGTGGAGAACATCGCCAAGCCGACCGTCAGCGAGAACACGTACGACGGATACGAGGTCGCCGTTCGCGTGCACCTCGTGCCTGGTGTCGGCAAGCACCGTCTTGACCGCTTGCAGCCTGAACACCTGGAAAGCCTGTACCGCCGTATGCAGGCGAACGGGGAGCGCAAGGCCGGTACGGCTCACCAGGCCCACCGCACTGCCCGAACCGCGCTGGGGGAGGCGGTACGGCGCGGCTACGCGGCGAAGAATGCCGCCGCCTTGGCGAAACCGCCACGGATGGAAGAAGACGAATCAGAGGTTGAGCCCTATTCCGTGGAAGAGGTTCAGTGCTTGCTGCTCGAAGCCAACAAGCGTCGGAACAGCGCCCGGTGGATGTTGGCGCTGGCGCTCGGATTGCGGCAGGGCGAGACGCTTGGACTGCGCTGGTCTGACGTCGACCTCGCCAATGAGTACCTGAAGTTGCGGCGGAACCGTCTGCGCCCCAGGTACAGGCATGGGTGCCCGGAAGCCTCACCCTGCGGCCGGAAGCCCGGCTACTGCCCGGAAAAAGTGCAGGTTCGGCGCGAGACCAAGAACACCAAGTCCCGCGCCGGCCGCCGTGCCGTGCCCCTGCCGGGCCCGCTGGTCGCCATGCTCCGTGCACATGCTGAAACACAAGGGCGCGAGCGCAAGGTGGCAGCGGACCTGTGGGTCGAGTCGGACTACGTGTTCACCAAGCCGCTAGGTGGTCCCCTGAGCCCGAACACGGACTATCACGACTGGAAGCGGCTGCTGGAGGACGCGGGGGTTCGGAACGCTCGACTTCATGACGCACGTCACACGGCCGCGACCGTGCTCATGCTGCTTGGTGTCCCGGCTCGCGTCATCGATCAGATCATGGGCTGGGAGCCGGGCACCTCCGCGAGCATGCGGGCGCGGTACCTCCATGTGCCGGACGTCATGCTCAAGGAAGTCGCCCGGAAGATCGCCGATGCCATCTGGGGACCCGCGGAAACATCCACTGTGGACAAAAACCAGGACAACGAGGTCTGAGGACAATGTCGAAGGGCCCCCTGTTTCCAGGGGGCCCTTCGACATCGTGCCCGGTGAGGCACTGGCGGAGGATACGAGATTCGAACTCGTGAGGGGTTGCCCCCAACACGCTTTCCAAGCGTGCGCCCTAGGCCTCTAGGCGAATCCTCCGCCGGAAACATTACATGACGCTGGGGAGTGCTTGCGAACTCGTTCGGCCCCCCTGGGATCGGGTAGGCTGGGGTACAGCCCCTCACGCGGCGCTATCTGACTGAACTCCCCCAGGGCCGGAAGGCAGCAAGGGTAGGTCGGCTCTGGCGGGTGCGTGGGGGGTCTTCTGCGTTCCCTGGGCCTGGGGCCGAGCGGCCGGGGCCCCGGCTTGAGCGGGGCGCTTTGTCAGCGGGCGCCTATAACCTCGTATGCGTGTCGTCTCTCGCGCTGTACCGCCGTTATCGCCCGGAGTCGTTCGCCGAGGTCATCGGGCAGGAGCATGTAACCGACCCGTTGCAGCAGGCGCTGCGGAACAACCGGGTCAATCACGCGTACCTGTTCAGCGGGCCTCGCGGCTGCGGTAAGACGACCAGCGCGCGGATTCTGGCCCGCTGCCTGAACTGCGAGAAGGGTCCCACGCCGACCCCGTGCGGCGAGTGCCAGTCGTGTCGTGACCTGGCCAGGAACGGGCCGGGGTCCATCGACGTCATCGAGATCGACGCCGCGTCGCACGGTGGTGTGGACGACGCCCGTGACCTGCGCGAGAAGGCGTTCTTCGGGCCCGCGAGCAGCCGGTACAAGATCTACATCATCGACGAGGCACACATGGTCACGTCGGCAGGGTTCAACGCGCTGCTCAAGGTCGTCGAGGAGCCGCCGGAGCACCTCAAGTTCATCTTCGCGACCACCGAGCCGGAGAAGGTCATCGGGACCATCCGGTCGCGTACGCATCACTACCCCTTCCGGCTCGTGCCTCCGGGGACCCTCCGGGACTACCTCTCCGAGGTGTGCCAGAAGGAGGAGATCCCCGTCGAGGACGGCGTTCTGCCGCTCGTCGTGCGCGCGGGTGCCGGGTCCGTGCGTGACTCCATGTCCGTCATGGACCAGCTGCTCGCGGGTGCGGATGCCGACGGTGTGACCTATGCCATGGCCACCTCCCTGCTCGGGTACACGGACGGGCCGCTTCTCGACTCCGTCGTGGAGGCGTTCGCGTCCGGGGACGGGGCCGCCGCCTTCGAGGTCGTGGACCGGATCATCGAGGGGGGCAACGATCCCCGCCGGTTCGTCACCGACCTTCTGGAGCGGCTGCGGGACCTGGTGATCCTCGCCGCCGTCCCCGACGCCATCGAGAAGGGGCTCATCGACGCCCCGGCCGATGTACTGGAGCGGATGCAGGCGCAGGCGGGCGTGTTCGGCCCGGCCGAGCTGAGCCGGGCCGCCGACCTCGTCAACGAGGGGCTCACCGAGATGCGCGGGGCCAACTCGCCCCGGCTCCAGCTCGAACTGATCTGCGCCCGTGTGCTGCTGCCCGCGGCGTACGGGGACGAGCGGTCGGTCATGGCACGGCTCGACCGGCTGGAGCGGGGGGCCGCGGCCGGCGGTGGCGGCTCGGGGCCCGCCGTGGGGCCCGCCATGGGTTATGTGCCCGCGCCCGAGGCGCACGGCGGCGGTGCCGCCGCGGCGCGGGCGGCGGCGCGGGCGGCCGGTGCGGGAGCGCCCGCCGGGCCCGGCCCCGCGCCCGCCCCGGGTGTCCAGGACGGTGGGGCGACGCCCCCCGCCGCACCGGCGCCCGCACCCGAGCCCGCACCGGCGCCCGCACCCGAGCCCGCACGGGCCCCCGCACCCGAGCCCGCACGGGCCACCGCACCCGTGGTGGAACAGCCTCAGCCTCAGACACCCGCCGTCCCGGCCGCCGGTGCCTGGCCCACCGCTGCCCCCGCGGGCGGCGGCCGCAGGCCCGGAGGGTGGCCCACGGCGGCGCCCGCCGGCGGGGGGCAGCCCCCTGCGGCTTCCGCACGACCGGCGACGCCTTCCGCACCGGCCGCGCCCCCGGCGCCCGCCCCGGCCGAGGCCGCCACGCCCGCGCCCGGCGGCCTCGACCCGCGCATGCTCTGGCCCAACATCCTGGAGGCGGTCAAGAACCGTCGCCGCTTCACCTGGATCCTGCTGAGCCAGAACGCCCAGGTGGCCGGGTTCGACGGCACGACGCTGCAACTCGGCTTCGTGAACGCTGGCGCACGGGACAACTTCCTGAGCAGCGGCAGCGAGGACGTGCTGAGGCAGGCGCTGGCGGAGCAGTTCAATGTGCAGTGGAAGGTCGAGGCGATCGTCGACCCGTCGGGCGGCTCGGCACCACCGGTCGCCCCGGGCTCCGGGTTCGGCGGCGGTTTCCAGTCCGCGGCAAGCGGTGGTCACGGCGGCGCCCCCGCCGCTCCGCGCCCCGCACCCCAGCAGCAGGCCCCCGCCGCGCGACCGGCCGCCACTCCCGCCCCCGCCCCGGCGCCCGCTCCTTCGCCTTCCGACCGGGGTCCCGCCACGCCTCCCACGCCGGAGCGGCAGGTGGTGGCCCCCGAGGACGACATGCCGGAGGACGACGACCCGGACCTTGAGGAGTCGGCTCTCTCGGGGCATGAACTGATCATCCGGGAACTGGGGGCGACGGTGGTGGACGAGATCCCCAACGAGTGACACCTTCCCGTGGAGAACTTCGGGGAACGGTGGGCGCCATTTCCGGGCCGTGGGAGGAAGCTACAAACCTTCACCCCCACTTCCTTCGGCGGCCCCCACAAGGATCCCCTTCTCCTGCCGGTTAGGCTGACCCCGTGAAGGTCCTCGTCATCGGTAACGGCGCCCGCGAACACGCCCTGTGCCGTTCCCTCTCCCTCGACCCCGACGTCACCGAACTGCACTGTGCCCCCGGCAACGCGGGCATCGCGGAGGTGGCCCGGCTGCACCCGGTCGACGCCCTCGACGGAGCGGCCGTGACCGCGCTGGCCACCGGCCTCGGCGCCGGACTGGTCGTCGTGGGTCCCGAAGCGCCCCTTGTCGCGGGCGTCGCCGACGCGGTGCGTGAGGCGGGGATCCCCGTCTTCGGCCCCTCCGGTGAGGCCGCGCAGCTGGAGGGCTCCAAGGCGTTCGCGAAGGACGTGATGGCGGCTGCGGGCGTCCCCACCGCACGCTCGTACGTCTGCACGAACGCCGACGAGGTGGCCGAGGCGCTCGACGCCTTCGGTGCCCCCTACGTCGTGAAGGACGACGGCCTCGCCGCCGGAAAGGGTGTCGTCGTCACCGACGACCTGGAGGCGGCCAAGGCGCACGCTGCACACTGCGAGCGGGTGGTCATCGAGGAGTTCCTCGACGGTCCGGAGGTCTCCCTGTTCGCCGTCACCGACGGCGAGACGGTGGTCCCGCTCCAGCCCGCCCAGGACTTCAAGCGCGCCCTGGACGGCGACGAGGGCCCCAACACCGGTGGCATGGGCGCGTACTCGCCCCTTCCCTGGGCCGACCCGAAGCTGGTCGAGGAGGTCCTGGAGACCGTTCTGCGGCCGACGGTCGACGAGATGCGCCGCCGGGGCACGCCCTTCTCGGGGCTGCTGTACGCGGGGCTGGCGATCACCTCGCGCGGCGTACGGGTCATCGAGTTCAACGCCCGTTTCGGCGACCCGGAGACCCAGGTCGTCCTCGCCAGGCTGAGGACCCCGCTGGCCGGGGTGCTGCTGGCCGCGGCGACGGGCACCCTGGGCGATCTGGAGCCCCTGCGCTGGAGCGAGGACGCGGCCGTCACCGTGGTCGTGGCCTCGCACAACTACCCGGGCACCCCGCGCACAGGCGACCCGATCACCGGGCTCGACGCGGTGGCGGTGCAGGACGCCCCGCACACGTACGTCCTGCACGCGGGTACCAGGCGCGAGGGCGACACCGTGGTGAGCGCGGGCGGACGCGTGCTGTCCGTCACGGCGACCGGCTCCGGTCTCGAACAGGCCCGCCGACGGGCGTACACGGCGCTGGACCGCATCGGACTCGAGGGCTCCCAGCACCGTACGGACATCGCGGCGAAGGCGGCGGAAGCGGCTCAGGCCGCGAAGACCGGCGCGTGAGCCCGAGGCGAGCCCGGCCGCACGGCCCCGGCCCCGGCGCCGTGGCCCCGCCCGGCCATGAGCGCCCATGAACAACCCCGCGGGCCCCGGATCCGTCTCAGGATTCGGGGCCCGCGTCGTGAAGTGGAGAACGTGAGAGCGGGGAAGGGGAGGCGGTGATCGGGAGCGGGGATCAGGACCCGCGCCGCTCGCGCTGCGTCATCCACCTTTCCCCAAAGCCATTCCATCGAGTGAGCGGTGCCCCATCCGGCTGACGAGGGCCGGTGCCCCAACTAGGGTGCGGCGCAAGCGTTCCGGCACTTGGCCCACCGGCATTGCGATGTCAGTGACGGATGCCACAGTGGGGGAGTGAGCAACGCACGGATATCCGGCGGCGACACGGGTGACGGGGAGCGTCACGGCGTCCGCCGCGCGGGACAGAGGCGGGTCAAAGGGGGTGACGTCCGGTCGTGACCGGTATGGGTGTGGAAGTGGGCGCGCAGGCAGCGCGTTCCAGGGCCCTCGCCGTGCTGCGGATCCGCAGCAGAGCGCTGGCCGTCGCCCTGCTGCCCGCCGCCGTCGCCGTCGTGCTTCTCGTGGGCCACTCCACCGGTCACATCACCGGTGGGCACTGGGGGACCGTGCGCTGGATCGTGACCGGCGTCGCGGTGGCCGTCCTGCTCGCCGCCGCCGGTATCGCCCTGGTCGTCGCCCGGGCTCGCCCGGCCCTGAGCCCCACGGTCCCGGTCACGGAGGACGCGGCGCCCGATCTGTACCGGATGGTCCGCGACCTGGCCGACCGCCTCGAGGTGCCCGCGCCCTCCGCCATAGCGCTCACCCCGGACTGTGACAGCTGGCTGGAGGACCGCACCCATCCCGCTCACGGTCCGCCGCGCCGGAACGGCGCCCGGATACCCGGTGCACGAGGTGCGGGGGAAGCGCGGGGCATGGGCGTCCTGGCCGCGTCCCGGCACCACCGCGCCCCGACCGCGCCCGTCCTCGTCATCGGCTCGCCGTTCCTGTGGTGGATGCGGGTGGGTGAGCTGCGTGCCGTCCTCGCCCCGGTCGTCGCCGGTACGGGCCCGTCGGCGCACCCGGACATAGCCGCGGCGCGCCGTTTCGTACGGGGGCTGGACGCCGCCGTGGCCGTGACGTCGACGTCGACGCGCGGTCCCCTGACCCGGCCGGTGCTGGCCGGTGCGGGCTGGGTGGCCCGGCTGCTGCTGCGAAGCTGCCGGGGGCACGCGGAGGAGATGGAGCGGGGGGTCGCGTCGGCCGCCGCCGAGCGTGCACAGGCTGTGGATTACGGCCTGCGGATCGTCGCCCAGGAGCAGGTGGGCCTGGCGTACGCGGGCTGGGACCGGCTGCTGACCCGGGTGGCGCTGCCGGCCTGGCGTATGGGCCGCTGGCCGTCCCGTCTGGACGCGGGCGTCGTCGCGGCGCTCACGGAGCTGTCCCGCCGGGACCGGCTGGCCGAGGGGTTCGCCTCACGCCTGGGTGAACGCCCGGCCTGCGATCTGCTGGAGGAGCCCGGGACGGTCGACGAGGCCGCGTCGCTGCTGGCGGCCCGTCTCTTCCACGGCGGCCCGGCGGAATCCGGACCTGCCTGGTCCCCGGTGAACTGGCAGGAGTACCCGGAGGAGGTCGTCGACCGCAAGTGGCGCACCGACGCGGCGCGCCTCCACCGCGTGCTGGACGCCCTGGGGGTGCGGCACGCGGCACGGCAGGCCGCGCGCGACGCGGGCGGACCGACGCTTGAGCGGGTGCTGGAGTATCTGACGGTCCGCACGCCCGGGAGCGAGGGCGATGGCCAGGACGGTCCGCGCCACAGCGTTGTGCCCGGTGAACGGGCCCCCGGTGCGGAGAGCGCGCTGTACGCGGCGGCCGTGTACGGCGCGCAGGTCCCAGGGGCGGAGACCGATGAGAACGCCGTCTTCGGTGACGAATCGGTCGGCGATGCCGAGGGCACTGACGGCGAGGGTACTGAGGGCGACGGCACTGACTGCGAGGACGGCGACGGCGAGGACGGTGTGCTCGCCGGCGTACGGACGGCCGCCCTCGGCGCGGGACTCAGCGCCGAGATGGCGCGAGAGGAGGCGGTCCTGGCGAGGACGCTGCCCGGCGGTGCCACCGGGCAGCCGCCCGGACCGGACCAGGCGCTGTGGGACGGCGCCTGGCTGCCGCTGTTCCCGCTCCAGCCTCCCCGCACCGGTCGCGAGCTACTGGTCGACCACGTCACCGCGATGGTGTGCTGCGCCGCGATGGACACGGCCGGGGCCGCGCCCGGCCTCGACTGGCTGGACGGACCGTCCCTGCTGGTCAGGGGCGAGCGCGCGGTCGATCTGGCCCCTCGGATCCTCACGCTGGTCGAGGAGGGCGACCCGGCACCGCTGCGCGCCTGGCTTCTTCAGCTCGGCGTACGCCCCGAGAAGCCGGTCCGCCTGGTGTGAAGGGGCGGACGGACACCGGCGGGCCGGGGACCGTCCCGGGGCTCGGTGGCCCGAAGGCCCCCCGCGCCCCATCCACCCCGTGTGCCCGCCGTCACCCCTCAGGTGCCGGGTCGACGCACCGAAGGCGGTCCCACCCCGCCCACCTGCGAGAACGCTCCGCACCCCGGATCCGCAACCCCGACCCCTGGCCGGAGAATCCCATTCCGTTCACGTCAATTCGCGACGAACGGTGACGGACTGCGTGCGTAATGTGATGTGCTGGGACCGATCGCGTACGACGCACGGCCTCGACCAGGCCACCAGACGGCTCACGGGGGACGAGGGAGGGGACAGCATGGGGTCGGAGCACATCCGCCGCTGGGAGTCGGGCGCTCTCGCGCACGCCGTGACGGATCCTTTCGGCCAGGGCCCCGTCCCCTGGCTTCGCGGAAGCGAGACGTATTTCGACGACACGGGCCACGTGGTCCCCTGGTACGTGGACCCGGCGCCGGCCCACGTCCCGTCCCAGAGCCACAAGGGCGCGCGCATCCCGGCACCCCGCACGGGCGGCCCCCGCTCCGCGGACGATGTGCACCGCCAGATCAAGGGGTTCACCTCCACCGGCGCGGTCGCCCCCGGCGAGGCCATCGATTTCCACATCACGGTCGACCCGCCCCAGGAGTTCGCCGTCGACGTGTACCGGATCGGGCACTACGGGGGCGACGGGGCCTGCAAGATCACCACAAGCCCGCGGCTCTCCGGGATCGTCCAGCCGCCCCCGCTCGCGGCCGACCGCACGGTCTCCTGCCATCACTGGTGGCTGTCCTGGAGGCTGCAGATCCCGTCGTACTGGAGCATCGGGGCGTACGTCGCCGTTCTCACCACATCCGACGGCTACCGCTCCCATGTCCCCTTCACCGTGCGCGACAGCCGCCCCGCGGACCTCCTTCTGCTGCTGCCGGACGTCACCTGGCAGGCGTACAACCTCTATCCGGAGGACGGCCACACCGGCGCCAGCCTCTATCACGCGTGGGACCAGCAGGGCCGGCTGCTCGGCGAGGCGGACGCCGCCACCACGGTCTCCTTCGACCGCCCCTACGCGGGCGCGGGCCTCCCGCTCCACGTCGGCCACGCCTACGACTTCATCCGCTGGGCCGAGCGCTACCACTACGACCTCTCCTATGCCGACGCCCGTGATCTGCACGCCGGCCGCATCGACCCCACCCGCTACCGCGGCCTCGTCTTCCCGGGGCACGACGAGTACTGGTCGGCCCAGATGCGCCGTACCGTCGAACTCGCCCGCGAGAACGGCACCTCGCTCGTCTTCCTCTCGGCCAACACCATGTACTGGCAGGTGGAGCTGGGACCGTCCCCGTCAGGTGTTCCCGACCGCCTGCTCACCTGTCGCAAGCGCCGCGGCCCCGGGAAGGCCACGCTGTGGCGGGAAATCGACCGTCCCGAGCAGGAGATGATCGGCATCCAGTACGCGGGACGGGTGCCCGAGCCCCATCCGCTCGTCGTCCGCAACGCGGACCACTGGCTGTGGGAGGCGACCGACACCCACGAGGGCGATGAGCTGGCGGGGATGGTCGCCGGAGAGGCGGACCGTTACTTCCCGCGCGCCCCTTTGCCCGAGCACCAGGGCCGCATCCTGCTCGCCCACTCCCCGTACCGGGACGGCGAGGGAGTGCTGCGCCATCAGGAGACCTCCCTCTACCGCGCCCCGTCCGGCGCCCTGGTCTTCGCGTCCGGAACGTTCGCCTGGTCTCCCGCGCTCGACCGTCCCGGCCACGTCGACACGCGGGTCCAGCAGGCGACCGCCAACCTCCTCGACCGCATCTGCAAACGGGACTGACCGCGCCCGGCCCCGGACCCGCCCGGCGTCCGCCCTCCGGCCTGCTCCGCACCCCGGCCGGGGCCCCGCGGTCCGGCGCGCTGCCCGCATACGGGAGAATCGAGCCAATTGGAGAGAACCACGGGGAGGAACCGTGTCCGGATTCGTGGAAAAGCCCGAGCCCGTCCAGGTGCCGGGTCTGGTGCATCTGCACACCGGGAAGGTGCGCGAGCTGTACCAGAACGAGGCGGGCGACCTCGTGATGGTCGCCAGCGACCGTACGTCCGCGTTCGACTGGGTGTTGCCGACCGAGATCCCGGACAAGGGCCGGATCCTCACCCAGCTGTCGCTGTGGTGGTTCGAGCAGCTCGCCGACCTGGTCCCGAGCCATGTCCTGAGCACCGAACTGCCGCCCGGCGCCCCCGCAGACTGGGCGGGCCGCACCCTGGTGTGCAAGTCGCTGCGGATGGTGCCCGTGGAATGCGTGGCGCGCGGCTATCTCACCGGCTCGGGTCTCGTCGAGTACAACGAGTCCCGTACCGTCTGCGGGCTGGCGCTGCCCGAGGGCCTGGTCGACGGCTCCGAGCTGCCCGCGCCGATCTTCACCCCCGCCACCAAGGCGGCGGTCGGCGAGCACGACGAGAACGTCTCCTACGAGGAGGTCGCCCGCCAGGTCGGTGCCGAGACCGCCGCCCAGCTGCGGCAGGCGACCCTCGCCGTCTACGGCCGGGCCCGTGACATCGCCCGTGACCGCGGGATCATCCTCGCGGACACCAAGTTCGAGTTCGGCTACGACGGTGAGGACCTTGTCCTCGCCGACGAGGTCCTCACCCCGGACTCCTCCCGCTTCTGGCCGGCCGATCAGTGGAAGCCCGGCCGTGCCCAGGCGTCGTTCGACAAGCAGTTCGTACGGAACTGGCTCACCTCTCCAGAGTCCGGCTGGGACCGCGCGAGCGAGCAGCCTCCGCCGCCGCTGTCGCAGGAGATCGTGGAGGCGACCCGGGCGAAGTACGTGGAGGCTTACGAGCGTCTGACGGGCATGAGTTGGTCCTGAGGCACGCATGAAAAAGCCCCCGGTGATCACCGGGGGCTTCTTTTCAGAGCGGACGACGAGGCTCGAACTCGCGACCTCAACCTTGGCAAGGTTGCGCTCTACCAACTGAGCTACGTCCGCATTGCGCTGCTGCGCGAGAGCAACTATACCCAACCTCGCTCGCGTGCGAGACGCACCGCCGCGTGACGGTTCTCGGTCCCGAGTTTGGACACGGCCGACGAGAGGTAGTTCCGCACGGTCCCCTCCGCGAGCGCGGCCCGCTCGGCGATCTCCGCGACCGGCGCCCCGTCGGCCGCGTACTCCAGCACCTCGGCTTCCCGGGCGGTCAGCGGCGAGTCCCCGGCGGCGATGGCGTCGGCCGCCAACTCGGGGTCCACATAACGGCTTCCGGCATGAACGGTGCGGATGATCTCGGCGAGCCGCCGGGCGCTGACGGTCTTCGGGACGAACCCGCGCACACCCGCCTCAAGGGCCCGTTTCAGATGTCCCGGCCGGCTGTGGCTGGTCACGATCAGCACGCGGCACTCCGGCAGTTCGGTCCGCAGCGATGTGGCGACCTTCACACCGTCCGCGCCCGGCATCTGGAGATCCAGAACGGCCACGTCCGGGGCGTGCGCCCGCGCCATCGCGAGCGCCTCGGGTCCTGTGGCCGCCTCGGCCACGACCAGCAGGTCCTCCTCCAGGGCCAGCAGCGCGGCCAGGGCGCCCCGGATCAGATGCTCGTCGTCGGCGAGCAGCAGGCGTACAAGCGGTGCGGAGGTCATGAGGCGACCCCGTCCATGCCCTCGGCGACGACGGGAGAATCCGCGGACCGTGGCAGGGGGACCTCCGCCGTCAGCCGGAACAGTCCCTGTTCCGCGGGTCCGGCCCGCAGGGTGCCCCCGACCTCCGACAGCCGTTCGCGCAGTCCCATGAGTCCCGATCCCCGCCCTTGCCCGTCGTCCGGTGCCCCGTCGTTCTCGACGCGGAGCACGACCTGTTCGCCCGTCGTGCGCAGGGACACGGCACACCGTCCGGCGTCCCCGTGGCGCAGTACGTTCGTCGCCGCCTCCCTTACGACCCACGCCAGAGCGGACTGCACGGCCGCCGGAAGCCCGGCCGCCGAGCCGCTCACCGTGCAGTCGATGCCCGCCGCCCTCAACACACCTCGCGCACCGGCGAGTTCGGCTTCCAAATCGGCCTCGCGATAGCCGCGGACCACCTCGCGGACCTCCCGCTGGGACTCCTGGGCGATCCGCTGCACCTCGATCATCTGTTCCAGCGCCTCAGGGCGTCCGCGCCGCGCCAGCTGCACGGCGAGTTCGCTCTTGAGGGCGATCACCGCGAGGTTGCGGCCCATCACATCGTGCAGATCGCGTGCGAAGCGGAGCCGCTCCTCGGCCACCGCGAGCCGGGCCTCGATCCCACGGGATCTCTCGGCCTCCCACAGCACGGCCAGGTTCCAGGCTCCGCAGCGGGTGGCGAGCAAGGAGAACCCGGCCCCGAAGGCGATGATGGCGGCGGTCGCCACCGCATCCGCGGCGTCCTCGCGGATCAGCGCGCTCGCCGCCATGAGGACGGCCCCGAGCACGGCGGCCCTGCGCAGGAACTGCCGTACGGACACGGCGATCCCGTACAGCATCCCGAACGGGAGCAGCACGGCGGACAGGGCCAGTTTGCCCGTCGAGGGCGTGATCACGTGTACGGCGACGAGTACCGGCGCCAGCGCCAGTCCCAGTACGAACAGGCCGGCCGGGGTCCACAGGGCGCGCGGCGGCAGCACGGCCCGGCCCAGGTAGTGGTCGAGCACCGGCCTGAGGGCGCGGTCGGCTGCCGCGCACTGCGCGGCGTTGACGAGGACAAGCAGTACCTGGAGGGCCAGCGTCAGGGGAGCGTGGTGGGGTGCCGAGACGAGTGGCATGACCATCCAGCACAGGCAGAAGAACCAGACCGAGGCGTGCCACACGATCACGCTCTGCAGCTCCACCCGGGCGGCCTGGCTGCGGTCGTGCCAGGTACGGCGCTGCCAGGCCCTCATCCGTGTGATCACACCCGTCCCTCCCCCTGCGTGCCCGGTCGTCCGTACCCGCCTCGCTCCGCCCCCGGTGCCGGTCAGCGCCGTGGATCCCAGCGGAACCATCGTCGTACGGCCAGTACCGCGACCACCACCCAGGCGGTCCCCGTGGCCACGGCGCCCAGGATGCCGTACGCCGACAGTCCGCCGCTCCAGCCTGCGCGGACGAGCCGGACCGCCGGTGACAGCGGCAGCAGCGCGCACACGGAGGCGATCTTGCCGGGCAGCAGTGAGGAGGGGATCGCGATGCCCGAGCCCAGCATGGAGACGAACAGCAGCGGCAGCGCCGTCACCTGGGCGCTTTCCACGGTCCTGCTGAAACTCGCGGTGACGGCCGCGAGCGCCGCGCACAACACGAGTCCCAACAGCAGTCCCAGGAAGATGAGATGAGGGGCCCGTGGCGTTCCGGCGTCGAGCAGTGCCGTGCAGCCGACGGCCAGGATCACGGACTGGACCAGGCCGACGCAGACGGCGGGGAGCGCGGCGCCGGCGAGGATCTCGGCGTCGCCGAGTTCGCCGGTGCGCAGTCGTTTGAGCACCAACTCCTCGCGGCGTGCGGCGAAAACGCTCACCAGCGACGTGTACACCGCGAAGAGCAGGGAGAATCCGATGGCGGCGGTCGCCGTCACTGCGCCCATGGTCAGTCCCGCGGCCTTGAGATCCATCTGCCGCATCGCGGGCCGCACGCTGAAGGGCAGCATCAGCGGGACGAACAGCGCGGTGACGACCGCGCTCTTGTTGCGGAACAGCAGGGTCAGTTCGGCGTGTGCGAGGGCCCGCAGCCGTCCGGTCGCCGTGGTGGTGCTCATGCAGCCGCCTCCGTCCCGTGGTGCGCGTCCCCGCGCGCCGGCCCGTCGTTCACGGTGCGGGCACTGCCGCTCGTGTCCCCGGCGCCTGCCGCGGCCTCCTGTGCGATGCGCAGGAACGCCTCCTCCAGCGAGGCGGACCGTATGTCGAGGCGGCGCAGTTCGACCCGGGCGCGCTGGGCCCACAGCAGGAGGCCGGTGGCCGTGTGCTGGAGGTCCCCCGTGCGCATCCGGACCGTCCGTCCCTCCGTCTCATGCGCCGTGACACCGAGGTCGGCGAGCGGGGGCAGGTCGCCGAGGAAGTAGCCCTCGGGCAGCTCGAAGGAGATCCGCGAGGGCTGGGCGGCGGTCACCTCGGCCGGTGTGCCGCAGACGGCGATGCGCCCTTCGTGGAGGATGGCGAGGCGGTCGGCGAGGCTCTCGGCCTCCTGAAGGTAGTGCGTGGTCAGCAGCACCGTGGTGCCGGTGGCACACAGATCGCGGACGACCCTCCAGGTGTCCTGGCGGCCCTCGGCGTCCAGCCCGGTCGTGGGCTCGTCGAGGAAGAGGACCTCGGGCCGGCCGAGCAGCGCGAGCGCGAGGTCCAGTCGCCGCTTCTCACCACCCGACAGCTGTTTGATCCGTACACCGGAGCGCCGGCGCAGCCCGACCAGTTCGAGTGCCTCCTCGACGGGCCGGGCGCCGCTGGTGCAGGCGGCCCACATCCGAGCGGTCTCCGCGACCGTCAGTTCGGAGGGGAAGCCACCCTCCTGGAGCATCACCCCGATCCGCGGCCGGACGGCCGCGCGCTCCCTGTGGGGGTCGTGACCGAGGACCCGTACGTGCCCGCCGGACGGTGGGGCGAGTCCTTCCAGCAGTTCGACCGTGGAGGTCTTTCCGGCACCGTTGGTGCCCAGGAGCGCGAAGACCTCGCCGCGGTCCACGGAGAAGGTGATCCCGCGCACAGCCTCGAAGCCGCCCTCGTACACACGCCGCAGGCCGGTGGCCTCGATCAGCGGTCCGCACTGGTTCATGTCCATGAGCCCAGCGTCCGGGGCGCCGGGCGGGGGCAGCAGTGCGCGGTGTCACCGGTCTTCGTGACAAATGTCAGACCGGGAGAAGAAGCCGTGGCACGACGAAGGCCCCGGTCGATGACCGGGGCCTTCCTCCATGGAGCGGACGACGAGGCTCGAACTCGCGACCTCAACCTTGGCAAGGTTGCGCTCTACCAACTGAGCTACGTCCGCATTGCCCCCGACCGGCTTTCACCGATCGGTGCGAGCACCAGCCTACCTGATCCTCCGCCGAGCTCTGGACAAGCCCGGGCAGGGGAACCCTCATGGTGGTCCGGCTGATGCTTGGAGCGGGTGACAGGGATTGCACACTGCGCCTCCCCCTTGGAAAGGGGGTGTTCTGCTACTGAACTACACCCGCGTGACTCCTTGGGACCCTGGCCTTCCGGCCTCGCCCCTCGGCGTGTTCCAGACTCTAGCTGATCACCAGGGGGGCAGCGCAAGTCGGTTGCGGGCGGGGTCCGATGGAGCCTCCCGCGAAGGGGCCCTCGGGCCCCGCCCGCCGGAGCTCGCGTCAGTTCGCCTCGGCGAACGCCTCGTACACCTTCTTGGGGATACGGCCCCGTGGCGGAACGTCCATCTTGTTGGAGCGTGCCCAGGCGCGGACGGCGGCCGGGTCGGGCGTCAGCGCCGTGTGGGTGTACGCCTTCCCTGACTTCGCCTTCTTGCGGCCCGCCTCGACGTAGGGCGCCAGCGCCTTACGCAGTTTCTTGGCATTGGCTTGATTGAGGTCGATCTCGTACGACTTGCCGTCCAGTCCGAAGGCGATCGTTTCCGCCGCTTCTGAGCCGTCGATGTCGTCAAAGAGAGTGACCACGACACGCTGCGCCACGAATATCGGTCCCTTCGTGCGGCACCTCCCTGAGAGCCCACCATGACGTGCGTAGACGTCAGGCGGATGTCCGGGAGATGTCGACTGTCCGGCAGTAATTGAGCGAAGTATCGGCTATTGCCAATTCCTTTGTACAGTGCCCGGCATTGCATTGTGAAGACCGACTGAATACATCCGCGTGTCCGCGTGCAATGCCCCACCGGCACCCTTCTGTGGTTTTTCCCAGGATTTTCCACGCGGACGCCTCCGCTCCTGCGGGATCGTGACGGCCGTCACGTAGGATACTACGAATCTACGCGAGTAGAAATTTTGTGCGGGTAGTCTGAAGGAACCTGCTCAGCACCACACACCGGGAGTGCCAGTGGCACGCGTCGTAGTCGACGTCATGCTCAAGCCGGAGATCCTCGACCCCCAGGGCCAGGCGGTGCACCGCGCCCTGCCGCGGCTCGGATTCGAAGGCATCTCCGACGTACGTCAGGGAAAGCGATTCGAACTCGAAGTGGACGGGCCCGTCGATGACGCGGCTCTCGCCCGCATCCACGATCTCGCGGAATCCTTCCTCGCCAACACCGTGATCGAGGACTTCACCGTCAAGGTGGAGGATGTGGCGGAGGCCGCCAAGTGACCGCTCGTATCGGCGTCGTCACCTTCCCGGGCAGCCTCGACGACCGGGACACCCAGCGCGCGATCCGCCTCGCCGGAGCCGAACCCGTCGCCCTCTGGCACAAGGACAAGAACCTCGCCCAGGTTGACGCCGTGGTGCTCCCCGGCGGTTTCTCGTACGGCGACTATCTGCGTGCCGGTGCCATCTCCCGTTTCTCCCCGGTGATGGAGGCCGTCATCGAGCAGGCGAAGGCCGGCCTCCCGGTCCTCGGCATCTGCAACGGTTTCCAGATCCTCACCGAGGCCCACCTCCTGCCGGGCGGCATGCTCGGCAACGACCACCTCCATTTCATCTGCCGCGACCAGAAGCTGCGGGTGGAGAACGCGGGGACCGCCTGGACCGGTGACTACACCGCGGGCCAGGAGATCCACATCCCGCTGAAGAACATGGACGGCCGGTACGTCGCCGACTCGTACACGCTCGACAAGCTGGAGGCCGAGGGGCGGGTCGTCTTCCGTTACCTCGACTTCAACCCGAACGGTTCGCTCCGCGACATCGCCGGCATCACCAACGAGGCCGGGAACGTCGTGGGCCTCATGCCGCACCCCGAGCACGCCGTCGAACCGCTGATCGGTACGGGCCGTACCGATGGACTGCCGTTCTTCACCTCGATCATCAAGAAACTGGTCAGCGCATGAGCAGGACGCCTCTGGACACGGTCGAGCACGCGACCGCGACCCCCGACGTCGAGCTGCCCTGGGCCGAACTCGGCCTGAAGAAGGACGAGTACGAGCGGATCGTGGAGATCCTGGGCCGCCGCCCCACGGGCGCCGAGCTCGCCATGTACTCGGTCATGTGGTCCGAGCACTGCTCCTACAAGAGCAGCAAGGTCCATCTGCGGCAGTTCGGCGAGAAGGCCCCGCAGTCCGACGCCCTGCTCGTGGGCATCGGCGAGAACGCGGGCGTCGTCGACGTCGGCCAGGGTTACGCGGTCACGTTCAAGGTCGAATCGCACAACCACCCCTCCTACGTGGAGCCCTACCAGGGCGCCGCGACGGGCGTCGGCGGCATCGTGCGCGACATCATCGCGATGGGCGCGCGGCCGGTCGCCGTCGTGGACCCGCTGCGCTTCGGCGCGGCCGACCACCCGGACACCAAGCGCGTCCTGCCGGGAGTCGTGGCCGGCATCGGCGGCTACGGCAACTGCCTGGGCCTGCCCAACATCGGCGGCGAGGTCGTCTTCGACGCCTGCTACCAGGGCAACCCGCTGGTCAACGCCGGTGCCATCGGTGTGATGCGGCACGAGGACATCCACCTCGCGAAGGCCTCCGGCGCGGGCAACAAGGTCGTTCTCTACGGCGCCCGCACCGGCGGTGACGGCATCGGCGGCGCCTCGATCCTCGCCTCCGAGACCTTCGACGACGCCAAGCCGTCGAAGCGGCCGGCCGTCCAGGTGGGCGACCCCTTCCAGGAGAAGCTCCTCATCGAGTGCACCCTGGAGGCGTTCAGGGAGAAGCTGGTCGTCGGGATCCAGGACCTCGGCGCGGCCGGTCTGTCGTGCGCCACCTCCGAGCTCGCCTCCAATGGCTCCGGCGGCATGCGCGTCACCCTGGACGACGTGCCGCTGCGCGACTCGACGCTCTCGCCGGAGGAGATCCTCATGAGCGAGTCGCAGGAACGCATGTGCGCGGTGGTCGAGCCGGAGAAGGTCGGGCGGTTCCTCGAGATCTGCGAGAAGTGGGACGTCATCGCCACCGTCATCGGTGAGGTGACGGACGGCGACCGCCTGGAGATCTACTGGCACGGCGGGAAGATCGTCGATGTCGACCCGCGGACGGTCGCACACGAGGGCCCGGTCTACGAGCGCCCTTACGCGCGCCCCGAGTGGCAGGACGCCCTCCAGGCCGACGACGCGAACAAGCTGCCCCGGCCGGAGACCTCCGAACAGCTGAAGGATCAGGTCCTGAAGCTGGTGGCCTCCCCCAACCAGGCCTCCAAGAAGTGGGTCACCTCGCAGTACGACCACTTCGTCCAGGGCAACACGGTCCTCGCGCAGCCCGAGGACTCCGGCATGATCCGGATCGACGAGGAGTCCGGGCTCGGTGTCGCCATCGCGACCGACGGCAACGGCCGCTACGCGAAGCTGGACCCGTACGCGGGCGCCCAGCTCGCCCTCGCCGAGGCCTACCGCAATGTGGCGACCACCGGCGCCAGGCCGCTGGCCGTCTCCGATTGCCTGAACTTCGGCTCGCCCGAGGACCCGGCCGTGATGTGGCAGTTCGCGGAGGCCGTACGCGGGCTCGCCGACGCCTGCCTTCAGCTGGGCACCCCGGTGACCGGCGGCAACGTCTCCCTCTACAACCAGACGGGTGAGGCGGCCATCCACCCCACCCCGGTGGTGGCGGTGCTGGGTGTCATCGACGACGTCGCCCGCCGTACGCCCGTCGCCTTCCAGGAGGAGGGCCAGCTGCTCTACCTCCTCGGCGACACCCGTGAGGAGTTCGGCGGTTCGGCCTGGTCCCAGGTCGTCCACGACCACCTCGGCGGTCTGCCCCCGCAGGTCGACCTGGAGCGTGAGCGGCTGCTCGGCGAGATCCTCATCTCGGCTTCCCGTGACGGCATGGTCGACTCGGCGCACGACCTGTCCGACGGCGGCCTGATCCAGGCCGTGGTGGAGTCGGCGCTGCTGGGCGACAAGGGCGCGCGGCTGATCGTCCCGGACGGTCTGGACGCCTTCACCTTCCTCTTCTCCGAGTCGGCGGGCCGCGCGATCGTGGCGGTGCCGCGCTCCGAGGAGATCCGCTTCAACGACATGTGCGGGGCACGCGGTCTGCCCGCCACCCGCATCGGTGTCGTCGACGGGGACACGGTCGACGTGCAGGGCGAGTTCGCGCTGTCGCTGGCCGAGCTGCGCGAGGCGCACGAGCGCACCATCCCGGCCCTGCTGGCGTAAGCCCCCGGGCCGTACGACGCCCCAGGCCCCGCCCGGTCCGCCGGGCGGGGTCCTCGCCACGCGGCGGGGAGTTCGTCTTCCCGCGGGTGGCGGAACCCGGTGGTCCGGGCGCGCGACCCGTCGGCCGGTCTGAACGCCGTGTCGTTCGACCTGATCGAAAACGGTCTCGGCGGGTACGCCGTGAAGGCATAGGCTCAACTCCATGCCCCCGGCCAGGAAGCGCACCCGGACCTATGACCCCGCCAGGACCCGTACGGCGGTCCTCGCCCAGTTCGGGAACGTCCGGGCGGCCGTGGGCGTGCTCACGCCGGAGCAGCTCGAGTTGCCCACCCGGCTGGGGGAGTGGACCGTCGGCGAGCTGGTCACGCACATCGGCATGGCCCTTGAGAGCGTCGACCGGCTTCTCGGCGTTCCGGAGCCCGGTCGGCAGGACGCCACTGTCCTGGACTGGCCGCCGGCCGCCTCCGCGGACCTCACGCACGCGTTCCGGCCGTGCCCGGGGCCCGGCGCCTTCCTCGCAGACGTCGAGAAGAGCCTGATCCAGCACCTCGCCGAGCAGCCCGCGACCCGGCTGCTCGACACGAACGCGGGTGCCATGCCCCTGGCCGACTACCTCGTCACCCGTACCGTCGAACTCGTCGTCCACACGGACGACCTGAACGCCGCGGTCCCGGGTCTCGGCATCACGCACGACCGCCAGGCGCTCGCCGCGGCCACCCGGCTGCTCGCCGACGCGCTCGCGGCGAAGGCTCCGGGCGCCTCGACCGAGGTGCGCGTTCCGCCGTTCGCCGTGGTGCAGTGCGTCGAGGGCCCTCGGCACACCCGCGGCACCCCGCCGAACGTCGTCGAGACCGACCCGCTGACCTGGGTCCGGCTGGCGACGGGACGAGTGGAGTGGTCCGCCGCGCTCGCCGAGGCCAAGGTCAGCGCCAGCGGCGAGCGGGCCGACCTCAGCGGATTGCTGCCTCTCATGGCGTGACCCCTCATGGCGTGAACCCATGGCACGAACCCATGCCGTGAACTTCATGGCCCGACTCCTCACGGAGCGCCACCCCGCGCTGCGGACAGTGCCCGATACCGCCAGGAATTCGCATGATGTGCGACGGCTCACTCAGGGGGGCGCAGAACGCCCTGGGCAGGTTCTGCGGCCGGTCGCCCAGCCGTCGGAACGACCCTCGCGAAGCCACGCTGACCTGCGAAAACGGATGGGTCCTACCGGTGCTCACGGAGCCCTGAACCCGGCGGCGGAACAGGGCCCCGGGCCCCGTGGTGCGGTCGGCCGGATTCGGACCAGTGCGCGATCTCGCCTACACTCGGTGCCGTGCCACGTGGTGACGGTCGACTCAATCACGATCTGCTCCCCGGTGAGAAAGGCCCCCAGGACGCGTGCGGCGTCTTCGGTGTCTGGGCCCCGGGTGAAGAGGTCGCAAAACTGACGTACTTCGGGCTCTACGCCCTCCAGCACCGGGGTCAGGAATCCGCGGGAATCGCGGTCAGCAACGGCTCCCAGATCCTCGTCTTCAAGGACATGGGCCTAGTCTCCCAGGTCTTCGACGAGACCTCGCTCGGTTCGCTCCAGGGTCATATCGCGGTCGGACACGCCCGCTACTCGACCACCGGTGCCTCCGTGTGGGAGAACGCCCAGCCGACGTTCCGCGCCACGGCCAACGGATCGATCGCGCTCGGCCACAACGGCAACCTGGTCAACACGGCGCGGCTCGCCGAGATGGTCGCCGAGCTGCCCAAGGAGAACGGCCGTGCCACCCAGGTGGCCGCGACGAACGACACCGACCTCGTCACCGCCCTGCTCGCGGGCCAGGTAGACGACGACGGCAAGCCACTGACGATCGAGGAGTCGGCCGCCAAGGTCCTGCCCCAGGTCATGGGCGCCTTCTCGCTGGTCTTCATGGACGAGCACACCCTCTACGCGGCCCGTGACCCGCAGGGCATCCGCCCGCTGGTCCTCGGCCGCCTGGAGCGCGGCTGGGTCATCGCCTCCGAGACCGCCGCGCTGGACATCACGGGCGCCAGCTTCGTCCGCGAGATCGAGCCGGGCGAGTTCGTCGCCATCGACGAGAACGGTCTGCGGACGTCCCGATTCGCGGAAGCGAAGCCCCGCGGCTGTGTCTTCGAGTATGTGTACCTGGCCCGTCCGGACACCGATATCGCCGGCCGGAACGTGTACCTGTCCCGTGTCGAGATGGGCCGCCGTCTCGCCAAGGAGGCGCCCGCCGAGGCCGATCTGGTCATAGCGACGCCCGAGTCCGGCACTCCGGCCGCGATCGGGTACGCGGAGGCCTCCGGCATCCCGTTCGGCGCCGGACTGGTGAAGAACGCGTACGTCGGCCGTACATTCATCCAGCCCTCGCAGACGATCCGCCAGCTCGGCATCCGTCTCAAGCTGAACCCCCTCAAGGAAGTCATCAAGGGCAAGCGCCTGGTCGTCGTGGACGACTCCATCGTGCGCGGCAACACCCAGCGGGCTCTGGTGCGGATGCTGCGCGAGGCCGGCGCCGCCGAGGTCCACATCCGGATCTCCTCGCCGCCCGTGAAGTGGCCCTGCTTCTTCGGCATCGACTTCGCCACCCGCGCCGAGCTGATCGCCAACGGCATGTCCGTGGACGAGATCGGCCGGTCCCTGGGCGCCGACTCGCTTTCGTACATCTCCATCGACGGCATGATCGAGGCGACGACCATCGCCAAGCCGAACCTGTGCCGGGCCTGCTTCGACGGCGAGTACCCGATGGAGCTGCCCGACCCGGAGCTGCTGGGCAAGCAGCTGCTGGAGACCGAGCTGGCGGCCGGTCCCGCCGCCACGGCCGCGGCCGACGCCATCCGTCGCCCCTGAGCCCGTTCCACCGAACCGAAAGATCCCAGGCAATGTCTGTGTTCGACCAGTCGACTCCGTCGACGGGAACCTCCGGTGCCTCCTACGCGGCGGCGGGCGTCGACATCGAGGCGGGCGACCGCGCCGTTGAGCTCATGAAGGAGTGGGTGAAGAAGACGCGGCGCCCCGAGGTCCTCGGCGGCCTCGGTGGCTTCGCCGGCCTCTTCGACGCGTCCGCCCTCAAGCACTACGAGCGTCCGCTGCTCGCCTCCGCCACCGACGGCGTCGGCACCAAGGTCGACATCGCGCGCCGGATGGGCGTCTACGACACCATCGGTCACGACCTGGTCGCCATGGTGATGGACGACATCGTGGTGTGCGGCGCCGAGCCGCTGTTCATGACCGACTACATCTGTGTCGGCAAGGTCCACCCGGAGCGCGTCGCCGCGATCGTGAAGGGCATCGCCGAGGGCTGCGTCCTGGCGGGCTGCGCCCTCGTCGGCGGCGAGACCGCCGAGCACCCCGGTCTCCTCGGCCCTGACGACTTCGATGTCGCGGGCGCGGGCACCGGTGTCGTGGAGGCCGACCGGCTGCTGGGCGCCGAGCGTATTCGCGAAGGTGACGCCGTGATCGCCATGGCCGCCTCCGGACTTCACTCGAACGGGTACTCCCTGGTCCGCCATGTCCTTCTCGACCGGGCGAAGCTGGGTCTCGACCAGCACATCGAGGAGCTCGGGCGCACCCTCGGAGAGGAACTGCTCGAACCCACGAAGATCTACTCGCTGGACTGCCTGGCGCTGATCCGCACCGCCGAGGTGCACGCGTTCAGCCACATCACCGGCGGCGGCCTCGCGGCCAACCTGGCCCGGGTGATCCCGGACGACCTGCACGCGGTCGTGGACCGTTCCACCTGGACTCCCGCGCCGGTGTTCGAGCTCGTCGGCAGGTCCGGCGACGTCGAGCGCCTGGAGCTGGAGAAGACCCTGAACATGGGCGTGGGCATGATGGCGATCGTCCCCGAGCAGTCGGTGGATGTCGCGCTCGCCGCCCTCGCCGACCGCGGGGTCGAGGCGTGGGTGGCCGGAGAGATCACCGGCCGCGGGGACCACGAGACGGGCGCGCGGATGGTCGGCGACTACGCCTGAGAGGGCGCCGGGGCCCGAAGCGGTGACCGATCCTGGAAAGGCAGCACGAAACCCGGTCCGGCATTGAGGCCCCGGACCGGGTGAGGTGCAGGTACTGCGAAGTTGCTACGGGAACTGCGCAGCGCACTCGGCGTTGAGTCAAGCGCCGCGACGCTGCGACGTGGGACCGGACTCGTCGTCCTCGTCCTCATCGTCGTCGTTGTACAGATCCGCGTACCGTGCGTACGGGTCGTCGTCTTCGTCGTCCTCGAACGGCTCGCTGTTCGGCGGCTGGTTCGAAGTCGATGCGCCCAGTTCATTGGCAAGCCGTGACAGATCAGTCCCACCGCTGTTGTACTTCAGCTGGCGGGCGACCTTCGTCTGCTTGGCCTTGGCCCGGCCGCGCCCCATGGCTCGACCCCCTCGGTGACGGGGCTCGACGGCCCCAGAGTCTTGACACGCGTTCATGATCCGGAACGGGCTCTCCGCAGAGAGACCGGTCCGTAGGGCTTCCACGGTACCTGAGCCCACGCCCATACGGTACGTCGCCCGCAGGGCGGGCGTGTGCCCATGACCGGCGAGACGCCCCGTCCTCGCTGGTCACGGCCGATTTTAACCACTTATTGGCGGGCGACCCGCCGATAAGAGTGAGAGTTCTCTCCAACCTCCTGTCGGCGGGTACCGCTCAGACCTGCGCTGCTTCCCCGGAGGGGGTCGGCGTACGCGCCTCGGCCATGCGCTGCTCGGCGATCCGGTCGGCGGCCGCGGCCGGCGGAATGCCGTCTTCCTTCGCACGTGCGAATATGGCCAGCGTGGTGTCGAAGATCTTCGACGCCTTCGCCTTGCACCGGTCGAAGTCGAACCCCTGCAACTCGTCGGCGACCTGGATGACACCGCCGGCGTTGACCACATAGTCCGGGGCGTACAGGATCCCGCGGTCCGCGACGTCCTTCTCCACGCCCGGGTGCGCGAGCTGGTTGTTGGCCGCGCCGCACACCACCTTCGCGGTCAGCACCGGCACGGAGTCGTCGTTGAGCGCACCGCCGAGGGCGCACGGGGCGTAGATGTCGAGGCCCTCGGTCCGGATCAGGGCGTCGGTGTCGGCGGCCACGGCGACCTCGGGGTGCGCCTCGGTGATCCGGTGCACCGCGTCCGCACGCACATCCGTGATCACGACCTCGGCGCCGTCCTCGAGCAGGTGCTCGACCAGGTAGCGCCCGACCTTGCCGACGCCCGCGATGCCGACCTTGCGCCCGCGCAGGGTGGGGTCGCCCCACAGGTGCTGGGCGGAGGCGCGCATGCCCTGGAAGACGCCGTAGGCGGTCAGGACCGACGAGTCGCCCGCGCCGCCGTTCTCCGGCGAACGCCCGGTGGTCCAGGCGCACTCCCGCGCCACGACATCCATGTCGGCCACATAGGTGCCGACGTCGCAGGCGGTGACGTACCGGCCGCCGAGCGAGGCCACGAAGCGGCCGTACGCCAGCAGCAGGTCCTCCGTCTTGATCCGCTCGGGGTCGCCGATGATCACGGCCTTGCCGCCGCCGTGGCCGAGACCGGCCATGGCGTTCTTGTACGACATGCCGCGCGCGAGGTTCAGGGCGTCGGCGACGGCCTCTTCCTCGCTCGCGTACGGGTAGAAACGGGTCCCGCCGAGGGCGGGGCCCAGGGCGGTGGAGTGGATCGCGATGACGGCCTTGAGCCCGGTGGCCCGGTCCTGGCAGAGCACGACTTGCTCGTGACCTCCCTGGTCCGTGCGGAACAGGGTGTGCAGGACGCCGTCGGTTACGTCGGTCACGGTGGTGACTCCCGAGGGTGTAGCGGCGGTTGGGGGCGGGGTCCCGTACGGGTGGCGGGGTCCCGTGGGGATGAGGGTAGAGCGTGAAACGGGCCACAGGGCGCGCCGTGTCGCGGATCACCCTCCCCCGGAGTACGCCCGTACGGGTTCGTGGGACGATTTGCTGTGGTTTTCCACCGGACTTTCCGCCCGGACCGCCCATGCGGACCGGGTGGCGCCCGGCCGGGTTCCGTGTCAGGTCCGATGGGGAGGGAGCAGGCGTGCCCAAGGTGTCCTCCGTGATCGTCCCGTACGCGTCCTACTTGCGCGTGTACGAGCCGCTGGCCGCCTTCCCCGAGCCGGAACGTGCCCACTGGGAGCGCTACGCCCGACGCCCCGACCGCCCCTCGTACCAGGACGAACTGCGCCGCTCCCTGGCCGACTTGCTGCCCACCCCGCCCGTCCCGGTCCCCGTGCACGAGAGCAGCGACGCCTTCGTGACCGAGGTGGACGGGGCGCTGTGCGTCTGTCCGTGGAGCACCCGGCTGCGCGGCTGGCAGGCCCTCGAGGACCTGCCGCAGGAGCTCCCCGCGCCGGTCCTGGACGCGGTCCTGCCGGTCGTCGTGCGCCGCCAGGCCGCCCAGGACTACGAGCGCTGGCTGGCCCGCAACCCGGACGCCCGGCCGTGGATCCGCACCTCGACCTGGCAGGTGCCGCTGCACTGGTTCGTGCTGGTCTCCGACGGGGAGCGCCGCTACGAGAAGGGGTCCACCGAGGTGCCTCCGATGCTGCGGTACCGCACGCCCATGGTGCAGGCCCGGCGGCGCACCGCGCGGGCGCTGCGCACCCTCAGGAACGCGATCGACGAGGGACCGCTCCTCGACGGGCTGGTGGACGTGGGCCGGTGGCTGGAGGAGTTCCACCCGCGGTCGCTGGTCGAGCTGGACTACGGCGGGCTCGTCCATGTGCTGCCGGCCGCGGACCTGGACGGGGACCATTCGGCCGCGGATGTCGCCGAGGGCATCGAGGCGCTGCGGCTGGGGGACGGGGCCGCGGCCGGGGAGGCGTACGCGCGGCTGGTGGAGCGCTGGCGCGGGGTGCGTGACCGGCGGTCGGCGAACTGAGGACCGGCCCAGTCCGGGATGCGCAGGACCGGCCTCGTCCGGGCCGTCCCGGCCTCGCGGTGACGCAGGGCCTCTCGTTTGGATCGGACCCCGCTCCCTGACCTGATCCAAACGAAAGACCCTGGGCGCCGGCGTGAGAGTGACACAGATGAATCCGGCGACGCAGATAAATCAGAGACGCCGGTGCAGCCCGTGCACCAGTGCACGAATTGTGACCTGCCAGACATGGTGAAGTCGCAACCATTGGCCCATGGTTGACCTACCGCATCCCGGTACGGGGACGTAGGTAGCTGATCCGGGCGTATGCCGTCAAGCGTGATGGAGCGCACTTACGCGGACCTTGCGTCTTACGGCCCTCCTCATGCCAAAATAGGACAAGGAGCCCGGGGGAGGCTCCATCTGCCCACCTATGGACGGAAACTCCGCATTGCACGCTTTGGGGGGTTTAGTGACCACTGATCTCCCTGTGACTGATCGTCACAAGGGTGTGACTGTCCGCTATGGCATGGTCCATCGGCTTCCGTCGCTGATGAACACCTGGGAGGGCAATTCCATCGGTTTGGCCGACGCGGCTGGACAGATGGTGTAGTTGTAGTGCCGAGGACAAGCCGTTCGTCCTATAACCGACTCGACTCGCGTCCGCCATTTCGGGCAACGCGGGTCAAGGTGCAGAATTTAGAGGAAAGAACCGAGAAGGTTCGGTTCTCCCGAGGAGGCCGCTCATGACCGCTCGCACCCCTGATGCCGAGCCGCTGCTGACCCCGGCTGAGGTCGCCACCATGTTCCGTGTCGACCCCAAGACGGTCACGCGGTGGGCGAAGGCCGGCAAGCTCACTTCGATCCGTACGCTCGGCGGGCACCGCCGCTACCGCGAGGCTGAGGTCCGCGCTCTGCTGGCGGGCATCCCGCAGCAGCGCAGCGAAGCCTGAACAACTTCATAACGGACATACCGGCAGGTCCCCCAACCCGCCGCGACGTCCGGACCACAGCTCCACACGACGCGGGTTCTGCCCCAACAGAGCCCTCTCCCTGCTTCGGTAAGTGGCACGACACGGGTGCGTCGTCGATCGCGCTGGACCCCACCAGGTCCGGCGCGATCTTTTTTGTGCCCAGGTCGCGGCTGCGGGGCCGAGTCTGTGAGCTTCCTTGTCGGAGTCTGAGGAGGGCTGTCGGATCTGGCTGCGAGACCCCGGGGGCATGGTGCAATTGCACATATTAAATTGACCCTTTGTATGAGGGTGGTAAGTACCACGCTCCCCGAAACTCACGCGGTGACACCCATCACACCGCGAGCTCCTTGCTGCTTCCGTGAGCTCTTTGCTAATGGAACATCGCTTCCGGGAGCGGGTGTTGGGCAGGGGCGCCGACCGCCGGGCCGCACGTGCAGGAGTGCCCACGCGCGGCGGCTCGGAACCTCCGGGATGCCCGACGCCTGCGCCGGCCGTACGCCGGCGGCCGTACGCCCCCGGCAGGGCCCCCGCGGATCGGTCTCACGTCCGGGAGGGGCTGTCGTCCTCCGCGGCCTCCGCAGCGGTCTCCTCGGGCTCCTCGTCGCCGCGCTGGGCGGGTTCCATGGCCAGGCGCAGCAGCTGATGGCAGACCGGGCAGTGTCGCGTCAGATGGCGGTACCCGGACGCGGCGGACAGATGGGCGCGCAGCAGCGCGCGGGTCTCGTGCCGAACGGACGCTGCCATACGCCACCTCCCCCGGGGGCCCGGGCAGTCGGGTCCCTGGATTCTGGGGTACCGGTGGAATGTGACGCCGTCAAGACCGCTAGGACCGCCTATCGGGTCCGGGACTGATGGGCGCGCAGGGGCTCACCCGAGGGGCTCGCCAGGGGCGTGGGGACGCGGAGAGCATCCGGGGCCGCTGCGGTCCTGACGGGATTTGCTCTGTTTGATCGAGGCTCCGCCGCGGGCGCGGCCTCTGCCGGGGGTCGGGCGGTCCGGGAATGACTGAGGCCCGCATCCGTTTCCGGATGCGGGCCTCAGTCAT
Source organism: Streptomyces sp. NPDC047022 (assembly GCF_040644155.1). Classification (NCBI taxonomy): domain Bacteria; kingdom Bacillati; phylum Actinomycetota; class Actinomycetes; order Kitasatosporales; family Streptomycetaceae; genus Streptomyces; species Streptomyces sp. NPDC047022. The sequence goes on from NZ_JBEYVV010000038.1 coordinate 42,739, forward strand.
TCGATGCGGTCCTGACGGGATTTGAACCCGCGGCCTCCACCTTGACAGGGTGGCGAGCACTCCAAACTGCTCCACAGGACCAGGAGTCGCGGCGTCCGTTCGGATGGGCCGGTTTCCCGGCGCTTCCCGCGCGGTGCGCTGCGAGAAGAGACTGTACAGGAGGGTGAGCCCTTGGTCGAACTCACCCCCCGTGAGCAGGTGATCACGGTACGGCGGCGTCGATCGCCTTCACGATGCGCTTGTCCGAGACGGGGTACGCCGTCCCCAGCGCGTGCGCGAAGTAGCTGACCCGTAGCTCCTCGATCATCCAGCGGATGTCCAGCACCGACGAGGCCACAGGACGCCCCTGCGGCAGCTGCTCCAGCAGCCACGCGTACTCGTCCTGCATCTCGCGCACCTTGTCCATGCGCGTCGTGTCCCGCTGGACGTTCGTCGGCATCTGCTGGAGCCGGCGGTCCGCGGCGACCAGGTAGCGCATCAGGTCGGGCAGCCGCCGCGTCCCCGCCTCCGTGACGAAGCCGGGCTTCACGAGGGCGTCCAGCTGCGCCCGGACGTCCGCCAGGTTGGCGAGCAGCACCGGGCTGCGAACGCCCTTCAGACGGCGTTCGCACGCCTGCCACGCGGCCAGCACCTGCTGCACCTGCCCGACGGTGCGGACGGTCGTGTCCACGATCTCCGCGCGCACCTTGTCGTACAGCTTCCGGTGGGACTCCTCGTCCCAGGCGGGGCCCCCGAAGTCCCCGATCAGTTTGTCCGCCGCCGCCATCGCACAGTCGTCGAACAGGGCCTGGATCGAGCCGTGCGGGTTGGCCGACAGGCCGAGCTTCTGGGCGTTCGTGAGCTTCTCCGAGGCGAACTTCGCCGGGTTCACCGGGATGTTCCGCAGGATCAGACGGCGCGTGCCCTTCCACATCGCCTGGGCCTGCTCCTCCTCCGTGTCGAAGAGACGTACGGAGACCGTGTCGCCGTCGTCGACCAGCGCGGGGTAGGCCTTCACCGGCTGGCCGGAACGGCGGGTCTCGAAGATGCGGCTGAGCGTGCCGATCGTCCAGTCCGCAAGGCCCGTGCGCTCGAGGGACTCCCCGCCCTGCCGCTCGGCCGTGGCCGCGGCGGCCTGGGAGAGGGCCTTGCGCGCCTTCGGCTTCAGCTGCAGCTTCAGCGCCTCGAGATCCTTGTCCTCGTCCAGCTTGCGGCGCCGCTCGTCGACGATCCGGAACGTGATCTTGAGGTGCTCGGGCACCTTGGCCCAGTCGAAGTCGTCGGCCTCGAACGGCACACCGACCCTGCGCCTGAGCTCGCGCGCCATCGCGGCCGTCAGGGGCTCCCCCTGGGGCGTCGCCTTCTCCAGGAACGCCCTGGCGTAGTTCGGGGCGGGCACGTAGTGACGGCGAATGGGCTTGGGCAGAGAGCGGATCAGCTCCGTCACCAACTCCTCGCGCAGGCCCGGGATCTGCCAGTCGAAGCCCTCCTCCGTGACCTGGTTGAGGACCTGGAGCGGAATGTGGACCGTCACGCCGTCCGCGTCGGCACCCGGCTCGAACTGGTACGTCACCCGGAACTTCAGCTGCCCCTGCCGCCACGAGTCGGGGTAGTCGGCCTTGGTGACCGCCTCCGCCGACTCCCGGATGAGCATCTCCCGCTCGAAGTCGAGGAAGTCGGGCTGCTCGTGTCGCTTGCGCTTCCACCAGGAGTCGAAGTGCGCGCCGGACACGACATGAGCGGGGACCCGCTGGTCGTAGAAGTCGAAGAGCGTCTCGTCGTCCACGACGATGTCCCGGCGCCGGGCGCGATGCTCCAGCTCCTCGACCTCGGTGAGCAGCCTGCGGTTGTCGGCGAAGAACTTGTGGTGCGTACGCCAGTCGCCCTCGACGAGGGCGTTGCGGATGAACAGCTCCCGGCTCGCCTCGGGGTCGATACGGCCGTAGTTCACCTTCCGCTGGGCGACGATCGGCACGCCGTACAGCGTGACCTTCTCGTACGCCATCACGGCCGCCTGGTCCTTCTCCCAGTGCGGCTCGCTGTAGGTCCGCTTGAGCAGATGCCCGGCCAGCGGCTCCACCCACTCGGGCTCGATCTTCGCGTTGACCCGCGCCCACAGCCGGGAGGTCTCCACGAGTTCCGCCGACATCACGAAGCGTGGCGGCTTCTTGAAGAGGGACGAGCCCGGGAAGACCGCGAACTTGGCGTTGCGGGCGCCGAGGTACTCGTTCTTCGCGCCGTCCTTCACATCCTTCATGCCGATGTGCGACAGGAGACCGGCCAGCAGCGACACATGGACACGGTCGTCGGGGGCGTCCTGCTCGCTGAGGTGGATGCCCATCTGCCTGGCGACCGTGCGCAGCTGGGTGTAGATGTCCTGCCACTCGCGGATACGCAGGAAGTTCAGGTACTCCTGCTTGCACATGCGCCGGAACGCGGACGAGCCGCGCTCCTTCTGCTGTTCGCGGATGTAGCGCCACAGGTTGAGGTAGGCGAGGAAGTCGCTCGTCTCGTCCTTGAACCGGGCGTGCTGCTGGTCGGCCTGCGTCTGCTTGTCGGCCGGGCGTTCGCGCGGGTCCTGGATGGAGAGGGCGGCGGCGATGACCATGACCTCGCGGACACAGTCGTTCTTGTCGGCTTCCAGGACCATCCGGGCCAGCCGGGGGTCCACGGGCAGCTGGGCGAGCTTGCGGCCGGTGTCCGTGAGCCGCTTGCGTACGTCCTTCTGCGCGGGGTCGAGCGCTCCCAGTTCCTGGAGGAGCTGCACGCCGTCGCGGATGTTGCGGTGGTCCGGCGGGTCGATGAAGGGGAACTTCTCGATGTCGCCGAGACCGGCGGCGGTCATCTGGAGGATGACGGAGGCGAGGTTCGTACGGAGGATCTCCGCGTCCGTGAACTCGGGCCGCGCCTCGAAGTCCTCCTCGCTGTACAGCCGGATGCAGATGCCGTCCGACGTACGGCCGCAGCGGCCCTTGCGCTGGTTGGCGCTGGCCTGGGACACCGCCTCGATGGGCAGGCGCTGGACCTTGGTGCGGTGGCTGTAGCGCGAGATGCGGGCGAAGCCGGGGTCGATGACATACTTGATGCCGGGGACGGTGAGCGAGGTCTCGGCGACGTTGGTCGCCAGCACGATCCGCCGGCCGGTGTGCTGCTGGAAGACCCGGTGCTGCTCGGCGTGCGAGAGCCGGGCGTACAACGGAAGCACTTCCGTGAACCGGTACTGCTTCTTCGTCAGCGCGTCAGCGGTGTCCCGGATCTCCCGCTCACCGGAGAGGAAGACGAGGATGTCGCCCTTGCCCTCCCCCATCAGCTCCTCGACGGCGTCCGTGATCGCGGTGATCTGGTCCCGGTCGGCGTCCTCGGAGTCCTCCTCCAGGAGCGGCCGGTAGCGCACCTCCACGGGATACGTCCGCCCGCTGACCTCGACGATCGGCGCGTCGCCGAAGTGCCGGGAGAAGCGCTCGGGGTCGATGGTCGCGGACGTGATCACGACCTTCAGGTCCGGCCGCTTCGGCAGCAGCTGGGCCAGGTAGCCGAGCAGGAAGTCGATGTTGAGCGAGCGCTCGTGGGCCTCGTCGATGATGATCGTGTCGTAGGCGCGCAGCTCGCGGTCCGTCTGGATCTCGGCGAGCAGGATGCCGTCGGTCATCAGCTTGATGAAGGTGGCGTCGGGGTTCACCTGGTCGGTGAACCGCACCTTCCAGCCGACGGCCTCGCCGAGCGGGGTGTCGAGCTCCTCGGCCACCCGCTCCGCGACGGTACGGGCCGCGATTCGGCGGGGCTGGGTGTGGCCGATCATGCCGCGGACTCCGCGGCCGAGTTCCAGACAGATCTTGGGGATCTGCGTGGTCTTGCCGGAACCGGTCTCACCGGCGACGATCACGACCTGGTGGTCGCGTATGGCCTCGGCGATCTCGTTCTTCTTCTGGCTGACCGGAAGCTGTTCGGGGTACGTGATCGCGGGGAGGCGGGCGCCGCGCTCGGCGATCCTGCCCTCGGCCTTGGCGAGCTCGGCCTCGATCTCGGCGAGCACGGCGGCCCGGGACTCGGGCGAGCGGATCTTGCGCGCGCCTTCGAGCCTGCGGCCGAGACGCTGCGCGTCGCGCAGGGACAGTCCGGTCAGGCGGGGGGCCAGGGTGCCGAGGGTGGGGGCAGGATGCGTAGACATACGCGGTCCAGGATCTCACCTTGGCGAAATTCATGGCTAACGATTTGCCGTCGGCGGTTCGGCCGGGGAACCGGTGCCGTAAGCCGTGCGGCGTGTCCGGCCTGTCCGGGGCGCGCGGGCCGGGTGGGCGCCAGGAGCCTGCCCGGCCCGCGCGGGTCCTGCGTGTCGTACCCCTGATGGGTCAGTGGTCGCCCGGCTGCTGGGGTACCGAGGGTGCGGGCGCGGGGTGTGCCGGTGCCGTGGGCGCCGGGTGCGTGTGGGCGGCCCTGTCCTGGGACATCGACTTCGCGGTGTTGGAGACGGCCTTGATGCCCAGATAGGCGGTGGTCATGCCGCTGACGGCGGTGAAGGCGGCGGTGAGCACGCCCACGATCACCGACTTGTCGCCGTCCAGACGCCATACGCCGAAGATCGCGACCCCGGCGATGGCGAGGTTGCTGACGATCACGGCTAGCAGGCCGAAACGGGCCCGGTCCTTCTCCAGCTCGACGTCCTGCATGGCACTCGCCCCGCCCCGGCTCATGATCCCCCACCGTATGGCCGCCGTACGACTGACGCACGACCGCCGTATGACTGCCCCCGACCGGCCAGAACGTACCCCTCCGAAGGGGACATGCCAAGACGGCGCGACGCGCGGCGGTAATTCGTTCGAGGCGCTGCAGCTGGGGAACCTCGCGTGCGGCCGACTCGCTCCGAAGGCCCGCTACTTGGCACACTCCGGCGGCCGCAGACCCTAGGGTCTTTCGTTCGGATCAGGCCCGGGCGGCTCGGAGCCTCATCTCAGGCTCAGCGGCTCGGAACGCCGCCGGGCGACCAGGGCGGCGATGTCGTCGTCGAGCCGCCCGCCGCTGTAGGCGATCAGGTCACGGTGGAGATGGTCGAGGAGCTGGTGGGGCGCCTCGGCGCTCCATGAGCGGACGCGTTCGGCGAGGGGGTAGAAGGTGCCGGAGCGGTCGCGGGTCTCGGTGACCCCGTCGGTGTACAGCAGGAGCTGGTCTCCGGGGTGGAAGGGGGCGAGGTCGACGTGGTACCCGTCACTCACCAGCATCCCCAGGTTGAGCGGCGGCGAGGGATCGGCGGGCTGCAGCTCCCGGACCTCGCCGTGGTGCAGCAGCAGAGGGGGCGGGTGGCCGCAGGCGACGGTCCGGACGACCGGTTCCTCGTCCGGGATCTCGGCGAGGAGGGCGGTGATGAAACGTTCAGCGATTTCCGAGCCCGGTACTCCCGGATACCGGGACGCGTAGCGGCTCATGCTCGTCTCCAGGCGGCATGCGAGGTGGGGCAGGTCGGGCGCGTCGTGAGCGGCCTCGCGGAAGGCGCTGAGCAGCTCCGCGGCCGCCTGGATCGCGATCAGGCCCTTGCCGCGTACGTCGCCGATGAGCAGCCGTACGCCGTACGGGGTGTGTATCGCCTCGTACAGGTCGCCGCCGATCCGGGCTTCCGCCGCGGCGGCCAGGTACAGGCTCTCGAGCGAGACGTGCCCGAGGTGTCGCGGTACCGGACGCAGCACCGCCAGCTGGGCGGTCTCGGCCACTGAGCGGACCTGAAGCAGCTGATGGGCGCGCCGGCCGAGCATGCGGTTGAAGAAGGCGGCGAATACCGCGATCGCCGAGAGGGAGGCCAGCTCGGAGTAGGCGATCGCATCATGCAGATCGTTGAAGTACACCATCAGACCGACGAAGACGGAGCATGCGCCCACTCCGATGAGCACGGTCCCCCACAGGGGCAGCAGCGCGGCGGCGGAGATCATGGCCGCGGCGAGGAAGGCATCCGGCCTGATGTCGATGGGTGTGAAGAGGCCGATGAGCAGGCCGATGAGCAGCAGCAGAGCAGGCAGCGCGGCCAGCAGCCTGCCCCGCGCACCCGCGCTGCGCGTGACTCCGCGTTCCTCAGGAGACCTCGCCACCGTGCCGCTCCCCAAGGTCGCACAGGTCGAGCGGCAGCCCAGGTCCGGAAGCCTGGCCACCGATTTGGGTAGTTTTATAGTCGTTCGCCCGTAGCCTACGAACAACCCGGTGAGCGGTGGTGACGCGCAGGTGTCACCAGGTCACCGTGCCGCTTGGCGTAGCAGATACCAAAACACCCCCGCCGAAAATCTTCCGCGGGGGTGTTTGCCCTGATGGGCTCTGGTGGCTGGGGCCGGGGTCGAACCGGCGACCTATCGCTTTTCAGGCGATCGCTCGTACCAACTGAGCTACCCAGCCACGAGGCTTCATGGAAACCTCAGCGGTCCTGACGGGATTTGAACCCGCGGCCTCCACCTTGACAGGGTGGCGAGCACTCCAAACTGCTCCACAGGACCAAGCATGCGTACGACAGTGTCGCACAGGGTGGTGCGTGCCCCCAACGGGATTCGAACCCGTGCTACCGCCTTGAAAGGGCGGCGTCCTAGGCCGCTAGACGATGAGGGCTATCGGCCCGCCTGAGCGCTTCTCAGCGCGTCGGGGACGTGAGAAGCATATGGGATGCGGGGAGGGTTCGCCAAAACGGTTTACGGGGCGGCCCGTGTGGGGGTCGTTCCGGGGCCGGCCGTGCGTGCTCCGGGGGTTCCCGTGGGCGTGGTCGGCGAGGGGGTGGCGCCCGGGGACGGGTGCGATCCCGGCTGGTTGTCCTCGGCCAGATGGCGGGTCACTTCGGCCGTGGTCTCGCCGAGACCGCCGAGCCTGATCTCGTCCCACGCCTGCAGACGGCGGGTGCGCCGGTCCAGGTAGAGGACCGAGGCCTCGATGGGAGCCGGGTACTCGTGTTCGACGGCCCGGAGTCCGCTGCCGCCCGTGGAGCCCTCGATGCGCAGCCGGGTGCCGTACTTCATGATCTCCGTCCCCTCGTGGTGCAGATGCCCGGCCAGGACGAGGGGCACCTCGCCGTCCGTTTCGCGCGCGGCCGTTGGCTCATGGGCGATGGCGATGTCGACGGGGGTGCCGGCGGCCTTCTGGTCGTTCAGCGCCGCGGCCAGGCGCGCGCCCGCCAGTACCTCGGCCCGGTCGCCGCCCGGCGTGATGGAGCGGTCGGGGGTGAACTGGGGGTCGCCGATCCCGGCGAAGCGCAGGCCCGCCACTGTGACCGCCCGGCCGTCGTCGAGGACGTGGACGTTCTTCAGGTGCTCCAGGTAGTGCTGGGTGACACGGGAGTCGTGGTTGCCGCGGACCCAGATGTACGGGGCGCCGAGCCCGGCGATCGGGTCGAGGAAGCCGTTCTCGGCCGCCGTGCCGTGGTCCATGGTGTCGCCCGAGTCGACGATCACGTTGATCCTGTACTGCTCCACCAGCGACGCGATGATCTTCCAGCTCGCCGGGTTGAGGTGGATGTCGGAGACGTGCAGCACCCGGATGGTCGTCGGATCGGGCTCGTATGCCGGGAGGGTTGAGGTGACGTCGTACAGCTTCGTCACGTTCGTCACCAGGCGCGCCAACTCCTTCTGGTAGACGTCGAATTCGGTCACGATGCTGCGCGCGTTGCCGACCACGGCGGGGGCGGAGGAGAGCAGACCGGAGAACTTCGGTTCGAGGACCGACTCCGGGTTCCAGGTGGCGTAGGCGGTCGCTCCGGAGGCCGCGAGCAGGGTGAACGCCAGACCGCCGGCCGCCAGGGCGCGGCGCGGGCGGCGGTAGACGGCCAGTCCGAGTGCGGTGGCCCCGGCGACGACCGCGATACAGGAGCGGACGGCGAGGTCGAGCGTGCCGTGCTCGACATCGTGGGTTATCTCCCCCTGGAGGTCCGAGAACCGCTCAGGGTGGTCGACCAGTGCCTGGGCGCGTCCGGGGTCGAGCTGGTCCACGTTGACGTCGAGGCGGACCGGGGCCTGGTGGCTGCTCAGCTCCAGGGTGCCGAGCGGGGAGACATTGATCTTCGTGCCGCCGGAGAGGGAGGGGCGCAGGGTCATGGTGGTGTTCACGGGGCCCACGGGAACGCGCACGTCGCCCACGATCAGCAGCCCCAGCCAGGCGCCGAGTAGCACGACGGCGACCATGCCCAGCGCGCGGAGCCAGGGGCGCGGCTGCGGTGCCAGGGAGGTGGCCGGATCGGGGATCGGGGAGCGGTAGGAGCGGGCGAGCCTGCCGGACGCCCTTCGGATGCGGTGCGAAGCTGCGGCGAGGACGCGGACCATTGGTCCCGTATGCCCAAGTACCCGGGCCGGTATGCGGAACGGCTCGAGGCTCTCGTAGGAGATTTGCGGCCGTCTTACGAGGGGGCGTACCGGACAATGGCACTGTGCTGGAGATGACGCGCGAGGAGTTCGAGGAACTGGTCGCGGAGGCGCTCGACCGCATTCCGCCGGAGCTGACGCGGCTGATGGACAACGTGGCCGTGTTCGTGGAGGACGAGCCGTCCACGGACGATCCCGAGCTGCTCGGGCTGTACGAGGGCACTCCGCTGACGGACCGCGGGGAGTGGTACGCGGGGGTGCTGCCGGACCGGATCACGATCTACCGGGGGCCGACGCTGCGGATCTGCGAGACGCGTGAGGACGTCGTGGCGGAGACCGAGGTGACGGTGGTGCACGAGATCGCCCATCACTTCGGGATCGACGACGCGCGGCTGCACGCGCTCGGGTACGGATGACGGCGGAAGCCGGGGCGAAGCGCGCCGTTGGCGGTCGCCGACGGGGCGCGGGGCCGGGGCGCGGACGGTTGACGTCCGGTCAGGTTCTGTCCACCGCCGGTCGGCCGGCAGTCGGCTGAAACAGATGCGCGGTGCGGCCTTCTCCCGGCGCGCCGCGTGTCCTTGCGCGTGCGGCGGGAGTTGGACAGGGGGACTCCTCGAACCTTCCCCAGGCTCACGGAAGACCCCTCGCTCCCGGGCTCGCCCGGAGCGGGGACTCCAGGCGCAGGGGAGACGCCTATCGGAGGTGGGTGCCCGTGCGCGCCTGGTACGTACCCGTTCGTCTGGCCGCCGCGGTGATGGCCACCGCCGCGGCCGCCGGCTGTGTGAGCGTCGGGGACGACGCGGGCAGTCCTTCGCCTGCGCACTCCTCGGGACGGCACGGCGGTGCCGCGCCCGGGTCGGGGCCTGTGATGGGTGAGGGCAGAGGCGGTGGCCGGGGCGGTATCGCGGCCAGGAGCGGTTCGCCCGGTCCGGACGCGTCGGCTTCCGGCGCCTCCGCGTCGCCCTCCGCGTCGGAGTCCCGGCACGATTCCGGGGGCAAGGGCGCGGGGCCGTCCGCCGGCGGGGCTTCGACCGGCGGCCAGGGGGGTGGCGGCGGGGTGCCGCCCGCTCCGACGGGCGGCGGGGTGAGCCCCACGCAGACGGCCACCGACCCGTCCCCGACGAGTCCCCCGGATCCGCCGTCGCCGTCGCCGACGACCGCCGAGCCCTCGTCCTCGGCCCACGAGCAGGCCACGCGGGAGTTCGAGCGGGAACCGGCACCCAGGGCCGGGATTCCGGTGATGTAGCCGCTGTGGCGAGCCTCACTCGCGGCATGCGGGATTCGGTTTGCGTCGGGCGGGGGCGAGTGCGTATGGTGGTAGATCGTTTGATCCCATTTGCCCGGCGCCAACAAGACGCGCCGCGTGTGGCGCGTACTCTCCCTTGCCGTGGCCGGACCGCATCGAGGCGGTCGCTTGCGACTTCACGAAGTTTGGGCGCGTGCCGTGAACTCCGGAAGGTTCGCATTTCGCATGTCTGTTTCCAGTACTGATCACATCGTCCTGCCCGAGAACGACGAGAACGTCGCGGTCGACAACGTGGAGAACGTTGACTCGGCTCCCGAGATCACGTTCGCCGACCTCGGTCTGCCCGAGGGCATCGTCCGCAAGCTCGCGCAGAACGGCGTGACCACCCCCTTCCCGATCCAGGCGGCGACCATCCCGGACGCCCTGGTCGGCAAGGACATCCTCGGCCGTGGCCGGACGGGCTCGGGCAAGACGCTGTCCTTCGGTCTGCCGACCCTGGCCACCCTGGCCGGCGGGCACACCGAGAAGAAGCGCCCGCGGGCCGTGATCCTCACGCCGACCCGTGAGCTGGCCATGCAGGTCGCGGACGCGCTGCAGCCGTACGGCGACGTGCTCGGCCTGAAGATGAAGGTCGTCTGCGGCGGCACCTCGATGGGCAACCAGATCTACGCCCTCGAGCGCGGCGTGGACATCCTGGTCGCCACCCCGGGCCGGCTGCGCGACATCATCAACCGCGGCGCCTGCTCCCTCGAGGACGTGCAGATCACCGTCCTCGACGAGGCCGACCAGATGTCCGACCTGGGCTTCCTGCCCGAGGTCACCGAGCTGCTCGACCAGGTGCCGGCGGGCGGTCAGCGGATGCTCTTCTCCGCGACCATGGAGAACGAGATCCAGACGCTCGTCGACCGCTACCTGAACGAGCCGGTGAGCCACGAGGTCGACGCCGCGCAGGGCGCCGTGACGACCATGTCCCACCACATCTTCATCGTGAAGCCCAAGGACAAGGCCCCGGTCACCGCCGCCATCGCGTCCCGCAAGGGCCGCACCATCATCTTCGTGCGCACCCAGCTCGGTGCCGACCGCGTCGCCGAGCAGCTGCGTGACGCCGGTGCGAAGGCGGACGCGCTGCACGGCGGCATGACGCAGGGCGCGCGTACCCGGACCCTGGCCGACTTCAAGGACGGGTACGTGAACGTGCTCGTCGCCACGGACGTCGCGGCCCGCGGCATCCACGTCGACGGCATCGACCTCGTCCTCAACGTGGACCCGGCCGGCGACCACAAGGACTACCTGCACCGCGCCGGGCGCACCGCGCGCGCCGGCCGTACGGGCACGGTCGTCTCCCTCTCGCTGCCGCACCAGCGGCGCCAGATCTTCCGGCTGATGGAGGACGCGGGCGTCGACGCCTCGCGCCACATCATCCAGGGCGGGTCCGCGTTCGACCCCGAGGTCGCCGAGATCACCGGTGCCCGGTCCATGACCGAGGTCCAGGCCGAGTCCGCCGGGAACGCGGCGCAGCAGGCCGAGCGGGAGGTCACCCAGCTCACCAAGCAGCTGGACCGTGCCACGCGGCGCGCGGCCGAACTGCGCGAGGAGGCCGACCGTCTGGTCACGCGGGCCGCGCGGGAGCGGGGCGAGGACCCGGAGGCGGCCCTCGCGGCTGCCGCGTCGGCGGAGTCGGCTGTCGAGGCGCCGGTGACGGAGGTCTCCGTCCCGGAGCAGCCGACCGCGCAGGACATCGAGCGTGACGAGCGCGCGGCCGACTCCTCCTCGTTCGAGCGTCGTGACCGTCGTGACGACCGTGGTGGCTTCCGCCGTGACGGCGAGCGCGGTGGTCGTACCTTCGACCGTGACCGTCGTGACGGCGACCGTGGTGGCCGTTCGTTCGAGCGTCGTGACGACCGTGGTGGCTTCCGCCGTGACGGCGAGCGCGGTGGCCGTCCCTTCGACCGTGACCGTCGTGACGACCGTGGCGGCTTCGACCGTGACCGTCGTGACGACCGCGGCGGCTTCAACCGCGACCGGGACCGTGACCGCGGCTTCGACCGCCGTGACGGCGACCGTGGTGGCCGTTCGTTCGAGCGTCGTGACGACCGTGGTGGCTTCCGTCGCGACGGCGAGCGCGGTGGTCGTACCTTCGACCGTGACCGTCGTGACGGCGACCGTGGTGGCCGTTCGTCCGAGCGTCGTGACGACCGTGGTGGCTTCCGCCGCGACGGCGACCGTGACCGTCGTCCCTTCGACCGTGACCGTCGTGACGACCGCAGCGGCCACCGCGGCAGCGACCGTCCGTTCAACCGTGACCGCCAGGGCGACCGTCCCGGCTTCCGCTCCGGCGGCCACGACCGCCCGTTCGGCCGTCGTGACGACCACCGCGGCTCCGGCTCCTTCGGCCGCCGCGAGGACAAGCCGCGCTGGAAGCGCAACGGCTGACACAGCACACAGGCTGTCGGCGCAACGGCTGACACCGACCGGCGCCGCGCCCCCGTCCCGATCCCGGGCCGGGGGCGCGGCGTTTTCCGTGCGGCAACTTTTGGCCAAAGCACGTACTGTGTGGCGCATGTCACGCCTTCGGCCGGGGAATCGCTGGGTGCATGACACATGACGCCACACCCAGCGGGCTGTCGGACGAGGAACGGCTTGCCCAGCTCGGTTACACCCAGGTCCTCGCCCGCCGAATGTCGGCGTTCTCGAACTACGCCGTGTCGTTCACGATCATCTCGGTGCTGTCCGGCTGCCTGACGCTCTATCTCTTCGGCATGAACACCGGCGGGCCCGCCCTCATCACCTGGGGCTGGGTAGCGGTCGGGCTGATGACCCTGTTCGTGGGACTGTCCATGGCCGAGATCTGTTCGGCGTACCCGACCTCGGCGGGCCTGTACTTCTGGGCGCACCGGCTGGCCCCACCGAGAAGCGCGGCGGCCTGGGCCTGGTTCACCGGGTGGTTCAACGTCCTCGGGCAGGTCGCAGTGACCGCCGGTATCGACTTCGGTGCCGCGTCGTTCCTGGGCGCCTACCTCAATCTCCAGTTCGGTTTCGAGGTGACTCCGGGCCGCACGATGCTGCTCTTCGCCGCGATCCTGGTGCTGCACGGCCTGCTCAACACCTTCGGGGTCCGGATCGTCGGCATCCTGAACAACATCAGCGTGTGGTGGCATGTGCTGGGAGTCCTGGTCATCGTCGGCGCGCTCGCCCTCGTGCCCGACCACCACCAGTCGGCGTCGTTCGTGTTCACGAAGTTCGTGAACAACACGGGTTGGGGCAGCGGCCTGTATGTCGTCCTCATCGGGCTGCTGATGGCGCAGTACACGTTCACCGGGTACGACGCCTCCGCGCACATGACGGAGGAGACGCACGATGCGTCGACGGCCGGCCCGAAGGGGATCGTACGGTCCATCTGGACGTCGTGGGTGGCCGGTTTCGTCCTGCTGCTCGGCTTCACCTTCGCCATCCAGTCGTACGACAAGGAGCTGGCCTCGCCGACGGGCGCGCCGCCCGCCCAGATCCTGCTCGACGCGCTGGGCGCGAGCGCGGGCAAGCTGCTGCTGCTCGTGGTGGTCGGGGCCCAGCTGTTCTGCGGAATGGCGTCCGTGACGGCCAACAGCCGCATGATTTACGCCTTTTCGCGTGACGGTGCGCTGCCGTTCTCGCATGTGTGGCACTCGGTCAGCCCGCGGACCCGGACGCCGGTGGCGGCGGTGTGGCTCGCGGCGCTGGGCGCTCTGGCACTTGGCCTGCCCTACCTGATCAACTACACGGCCTATGCGGCGGTGACGTCGATCGCCGTCATCGGGCTCTACGTCGCATATGTGATCCCGACGCTGCTGCGGGTGCGGAAGGGTGACGCGTTCGAGCGCGGACCCTGGCACCTGGGCCGCTGGTCACGGCTGATCGGGATCGTGTCGGTGGTGTGGGTCGGAGTGATCACGGTCCTGTTCATGCTGCCTCAGCTCTCGCCCGTGACCTGGGAGACGTTCAACTACGCGCCGATCGCGGTCCTGGTGGTGCTGGGCTTCGCGGCGACGTGGTGGCTGGCGTCGGCCCGGCACTGGTTCCTGAACCCCGAGCACGAGCGCACCCTCGCCCGTGAAGCGGCGCGCGCCGTGGCGGTGGAGCCGGTCGATCCGTAGCCCGCGAGGACCAGGCCGACGGTGTATCTCGCCCGTTGGGGTGGCCGAGACCCCGATACCCGATCGGAGTCCCGGCTCCCTGCGGCTATGCTCGGGGAGGCAACAACGCCTGGGCCCTTAGCTCAATTGGCAGAGCAGTGGACTTTTAATCCATTGGTTGTGGGTTCGAGTCCCACAGGGCCTACGGATGCGGGGGAGGGGAAACCCCTTCTGACCTGCTGCGCAGCGTCCAGGTCGGCTTCGGCTGGCTTGGGCGCTGTCTCGTTTTCGGGCCCATGCGTGAGCGGACGGGTCGGGGATGCCCCGTCTGGGGGGGGTGCCTCTATGTCTTTCGTCAAGGTGCCTCTGTCGGGTTTGGGGTGATTCGGTCTTGCTGGGATTATGCGGCGAGCTCGACGTCCGCG